>NZ_JAUYNP010000290.1 GCF_030696055.1 Pseudomonas sp.
AGATGTACTTGTCGGCCAGCTTGTCGTTGAGTTCGTCGAGCACCTGACGGTGCGAACGCTGACGCGCCTTCAACGAGTTGTGCAGGCGACGGCACACGGCGAAATAGCATTGCTCGGCCAGGGCTTTCTCGGCCAGGGTCAGCTTGCCATCGGCGTACTGGGTGGCCACATCGCTCATGTAGTGCGTGGCGCGCCAGTAGGTTTCGGTGACCATCTCGATGTCGGTCGGGCCCAACAGGTCAACCAGCCACTGCACGGTCTCCGGCAGCTCTTCCTTGTTGTCGATCTTCGGCACGTCGTCGTTGTGCTTCTCGACGTCGGTCACTTGCACCACCAGCATGGCGTGGTGAGCGGTCAGCGAGCGGCCGCTTTCGGAGAAGATGTTCGGGTGCGGCAGGCTCTGCGCATCGCAGAACTCCTTGAGCATCCCGACCACGACACCGGCGTAATCGTCCATGTCGTAGTTGATCGAACTGGCGTTGCGCGAGTGCGTGCCGTCGTAGTCGACGCCCAGACCGCCACCGACGTCGATGTGGTCAACCGGCAAGCCGAGGTTACGCAGTTCGCCGTAGTAACGAATCGCTTCCTTGAAGCCGTGCTGGTAGTCCGCCAGGTTGGCGATCTGCGAACCCATGTGGAAGTGCAACAGGCGAATGCCTTGATCCAGGCCAGCCGCGCGGAAACGCTCGACCACCGACAACAGCTGCGCCGCCGACAGACCGAACTTGGACTTCTCTCCGCCGGTGTCCGCCCACTTGCTTGAAGCCAAGGACGACAGACGCACGCGCAGGCCGACTTGAGGCTTGACCTTCAGCGAGGCGGCTTCTTCGATCACCAGGCCAACTTCGGATTCTTTTTCGATCACGATGAACACGTTGTGGCCCAGCTTCTGGCCCATCAGCGCCAGTCGGATGAACTCGCGGTCCTTGTAACCGTTGCAAACGATGGTGCCGCCCTTCGGTGCCAGGGCCAGCACGGCCAGCAGCTCGGGCTTGGAGCCGGCTTCCAGGCCGATGGACACATCCTGGGTGGCGATGATGTTTTCGATCACCGCTTCCTGCTGGTTCACCTTGATCGGGTACAGCGCGGTGTACTTGCTCTGATATTCCAGGCGCTCGATGTTGGCATCGAACGCGCCGGTCAGCTGACGCACGCGGTCTTGCAGAATGTCAGGGAAACGCACCAGCAGCGGCAAGGACA
>NZ_JAUYNP010000302.1 GCF_030696055.1 Pseudomonas sp.
GCACCATCAAGAACACCGGGCACTTTCTCGACCTGGAACACCAGGCGGCCTGGCACGACACCCAGCAGGCCCTGCTCGGTTTTCTGCAGCCGGTGTGCAGCCTGACCAAGCCGAAGAACGAGCAGCAGCAGTTGGACAAAGCATACGGCTATGCCGCCAGAGAACGCCTAGCCACTTGACCATTAGCAATAGCCTGTCTACGGCTTAAAGTTCCGCACGACAGTTTGGCTGCAGCTCAACTCCAGCCCTTGCTGTTCGGCTCTACGCCGGTATGACAATGGAGTGTAAGTTTCAATGCGAGACACATCAGTACCGGGCTCCTTGCCCACCCCAGCGAACGTGGTGCCAACTGAACAACAGGGCACCGTCGGCCTGCGCGGCCGCAACCTGTTCGCCACCCTGCGCACCCTGGCCCTGCAGGGCATCAAGCAGCCGATCCACAGCACCCGCCATGGCCTGGCCCTCGGCGGCCAACTGGGGCGGGTGTTGCTGGGCGGCACAGTGCAGCAGCCCAACGCCCAGGATGCACGTTTCCAGGACCCCTCCTGGCAGCTCAACCCCTTCTATCGGCGTCGCCTGCAGGCCCACCTGGCCTGGCAGAAGCAGCTCAACGCCTGGGTCGATGAGAGCAATCTGCCGGCCGATGACCAGGCCCGCGGCCGCTTTATCCTGGCCATGCTGGGCGATGCCCTGGCGCCGTCGAACAGCCCGCTCAACCCGCTGGCGGTCAAGGAGCTGTTCAACACCGGCGGGCGCAACCTGATCAATGGCACGCGCCATCTGCTCGGCGACTTGCTGCACAACGGCGGCATGCCCAGCCAGGTGTGCAAGCAGACCTTCGAAATCGGCCGCAACCTGGCCACCAGCGCCGGCGCGGTGGTGTTTCGCAACGAGCTGCTGGAGCTGATCCAGTACTCGCCGATGAGCGAGACGCAGTATGCCAAACCGCTGCTGATAGTGCCGCCGCAGATCAACAAGTACTACATCTTCGACCTCTCGCCGGAGAAGAGCTTCGTCCAGTACGCGCTGAAGGGCGGTGTGCCGGTGTTCGTGGTGAGCTGGCGTAATCCACACCCGCGCCATCGCGACTGGGGTCTGTCGAGCTATGTGCAAGCCCTGGAAGAAGCCCTGGATGCCTGCCGGGCGATCAGCGCCAGCGCCGCGGTCAACCTGATGGGCGCCTGCGCCGGCGGCCTGACCATAGCCGCGCTGCAGGGCCACCTGCAGGCCAAGCGCCAGCTGCGCAAGGTGAGCAGCGCCACCTATATGGTCAGCCTGCTGGACTGCCAGATCGACAGCCCGGCCATGCTGTTCGCCGACGAGAAGACCCTGGAGGCGGCCAAGCGCCGCTCCTACCAGCAGGGTGTGCTGGACGGCCGCGACATGGCCAAGGTGTTCGCCTGGATGCGCCCCAACGATCTGGTGTGGAATTACTGGGTCAACAACTACCTGCTCGGCAAGCAACCACCGGCCTTCGACATCCTCTACTGGAACAACGACAACACCCGCCTGCCCGCCACCCTGCATCACGAGTTGATCGACTTCTTCCAGCACAATCCGCTGACGCGCGCCGGTGGTCTGGAAGTCTGCGGCACCCCCATCGACCTCGCCAAGGTTCGGGTGGACAGCTTTAACGTGGCCGGCGTCAACGACCACATCACCCCCTGGGAGGCGGTCTACCGTTCGACCCAGCTGCTCGGCGGCAACAAGCGTTTTATCCTGTCCAACAGCGGGCATATCCAGAGCATCCTCAATCCGCCGGGCAACCCCAAGTCCAACTTCCTCGAAAGCGCGCAACTGAGCGATGACCCGCGCGCCTGGCAAGGTCAGGCGCAGCAGCAGGCCGGCAGTTGGTGGCCCGAATGGCTGGACTGGATTCAGGCGCGCTCCGGCAAGCAGCGCGAGCCCCTGCGGCTGCTGGGCAACCCGGAGCACCCGCCGATGGAGGCCGCGCCCGGCAATTACGTGCGCGCGCGCTAGCCACCTCAGCAGGCGGGCGCTCGGTTAGAATGCCCGCCTCCTTGCCTGACGCCGAAGCGCCCCTATGACCGCCAGCACCGCCTCCCCCCCTACAGTCGCGATTATCGGCGGCGGCCCCGCCGGGCTGATGGCGGCCGAGGTGCTGGCCTTGGCCGGGGTCAAGGTCGAGTTGTATGACGCCATGCCCTCGGTGGGCCGCAAGTTCCTCCTGGCCGGGGTGGGCGGGATGAATATCACCCACTCCGAGGCCAAGCCGGCCTTTGTCGCCCGCTATGGCCAGCGCCAGGCCGAAGTGGCGCAACTGCTCGGCGACTTCGATGCCGACGCCCTCCGCACCTGGATTCACGGCCTGGGCATAGACACCTTTGTCGGCAGCTCGGGGCGAGTGTTTCCCACCGATATGAAAGCCGCGCCGTTGCTGCGCGCCTGGCTCAAGCGTTTGCGCGAGCATGGCGTGACCCTCCATACCCGTCAGCGTTGGCTGGGTTGGCACGCAGACGGCGCCCTGCGTATCGCCGCCCCTGCCGGTGAACACCGGGTCAAGGCCGACGCCTGCCTGCTGGCCCTGGGCGGCGGCAGCTGGGCACGGCTGGGTTCGGACGGTGCCTGGGTGACACTATTGCAACAGCGCGGCGTGCAGATCGCGCCCCTGCAGGCCAGCAACTGCGGTTTCGACGTCACGGCCTGGAGCCCTTTTCTGCGGGATAAATTCGCCGGGGCGCCGCTAAAGAACGTCAGCCTCGCGCTACCCGGCGCAGCGCCGCGTCTGGGCGAATTCGTGCTGACCGCCAGCGGCATCGAGGGCAGCCTGGTGTATGCCCTGTCGGCGCCGATTCGTGAGCAGATCAAGCGGCACGGCGGCGCTATCGTCCATCTCGACCTGCTGCCGCAAACGCCCCTGGCCAAGCTGCAAGCCGCCCTGAGCAAGCCGCGCGGGGCGCAGTCGCTGGCCAAGCACCTGCACCGTCAGGCCGGCATCGAGGGGGTCAAGGCCGCGCTATTGCGCGAACTGGCGACGACCGAGCAGTTCAACGACCCCGCCCAGCTGGCGACCGCCATCAAGGCGCTGCCCATCAGCCTGGTCAAGCCGCGCCCCCTGGATGAAGCCATCAGCAGCGCCGGCGGCGTGCCCTTCGAACAGCTGGATCGGCACTTGATGCTCAAGCGGCTGCCCGGCACCTTCTGCGCCGGCGAGATGCTCGACTGGGAAGCCCCCACCGGCGGCTACCTGCTCACCGCCTGCTTCGCCAGCGGCCGGGTCGCCGCCCAGGGCATACTGGACTGGCTCAAGCACTAGCATTTAGCCACCACACACTCTATCCTCGCCGCCTCGACAAGGACGTGCGAGCTGGAACCACCTCTCCTTGACGAGCCCAAAAAGCGCCGAGGCTTTCTGCCTCTTCGCGCACCTACCTCAAGGAGTCAAGGATGCTGAAGTACCTCTCTCTGGCCGCTGTTCTGACCGCGGCTGCTCTCTCTACAGGTTGCGCCTCCGTTCCCATGGCAGATGCCAGCCGTGACGCTCAGGCCAAGGCCTTCACTGCCCCCGCCGACAAGGCGAACATTTACCTGTACCGCAACGAAAGCCTGGGCGCTGCCGTGAAGATGGATGTTTCTCTGAATGACCAGAATGTGGGCAAGACCGCAGCCAAGACCTACATGCTGCTGACAGTGCCCGCCGGCCAGCACACACTGAAGTCCGAAGCAGAGAATGATTCTGTCCTGCAGCTGGCAACCGAAGCAGGGAAGAACTATTTCGTTTGGCAAGAGGTAAAAATGGGGGTGCTCTCAGCCCGCAATAAGCTGCAACTGGTTGATGACAGCACCGGCCGCAAAGGCGTGAATGAAAGCACGCTGATTCAAACCGCCCAATAGCCAATATGGCTGGTTGGTGGCCCGTGGTCGCCAACCAAGCTAACCTGCCCCAGCCACCCGACCTGGGCCTCCCCCCCGGCTTACCCATAGTGCAAAGCGGTTATCTGCCGACCACCTGCTTCGCGAGCGGCCTGACCTGAACATGCTGCACGAGCTCAAGCGCGCAGATCAGTAACAGCGCGCCGCAAACACCAGCGACTATGCTTGGTTAAAACCGTCCCAGAGCGGTGGCCCCTCCACGCGCACAGGTAGCTGCTTAGCCGTGATTCCCCTATTGGTCTGCGACGACTCGAATATGGCGCGCAAGCAGCTGATCCGTGCCCTGCCGCCTGAATGGCCGGTGCGCATCAGCCAGGCCAGCAACGGCCAGGAAGCCCTGGCCTCGATCCGCCAGGGCCTGGGCCAGATCATGCTGCTGGACCTGACCATGCCGGTGCTGGATGGCTATGAGACCCTGACCGCGCTGCGCGCCGAGGGCCTGGCGTGCCAGGTCATAGTGGTGTCCGGCGACGTGCAGGACGAGGCCGTGAGGCGGGTCAAGGCCCTCGGCGCACTGGCCTTTATCAAGAAACCCGCCGAGCCCGAGCTGCTGCGCAGCGCCCTGCTGGAACTGGGCCTGTTCGACCCCAAGGCCACGCCCGGGGCCATGGCCCAGGCCACGCTGCTGGATGAGCTGAAGGTCAATTTCCGCGATGCCCTGCGCGAAGTCAGCAACGTCGCCATGGGCCGCGCCGCCGCGCTGCTGGCCAAGGTGCTCGGGGTGTTCGTGCAGCTGCCGCTGCCCCAGGTGAATATCTTCGAGGTCAGCGAACTGCATATGACCCTCACCGACGCCCTGCGCGGCGAACGCCTGAGCGCGGTGTGCCAGGGCTTTATCGGTGACGGCATAGCCGGCGAAGCGCTGCTGCTGTTCCACGACTCGGAAACCGCGGATATGGCGCGCCTGCTGGGCTGGCAGCCCAAGGACGACAACCAGACCTCGGAGATGCTCCTCGACCTGGCCAGCATCCTCACCGGCGCCTGCCTGGCCGGCATCGCCGAGCAGATCGACGTGCGCTTCTCCCAGGGCCACCCCATGCTGCTCGGCCAGCACGCCTCCATCGAGCGGCTGATCCATATCAATCAGCAGCGCTGGAAGAAGACCCTAGCGGTGGAAATCAGCTACAGCCTGGAGGCGCATAACATCCACTTCGACCTGTTGCTGCTGTTCACCGAAGACTCGATCAAGCGCCTGACCAACAAGATCAACTACCTGATGAACTAGGCGAGAGAAACCATGCCCGCGCAGATAGATATCCAGGAAGTGCACTGGCTGCTCGACATAGTGCAGTGCATCGATGTGGGCGTCGTGGTGCTCAATCGCCAGTACCAGGTGGAGGTGTGGAACAGCTTTATGGAGAACCATTCGGGCCTGGGCCCGGACGAGGTGCACGGCCAGACCCTGTTCAGCCTGTTTACGGAGATCGATGAGGCCTGGCTTAAACGCAAGGTGGATACCGTGGTGCAGCTGGGCACCCGCGCCTTCAGCTTGTGGGAACAGCACCCCTACCTGGTGCACTTCAAGAACTACCAGCCAATCACCGGCCAGGAAGACTTTATGTACCAGAACGTCACCCTGCTGCCGCTGACCGGGGCCAAGGGCGAGGTGGAACATATCTGCGTGGTGATCTACGACATGACCGCCGCCGCCACCCATAAGAAGCAGCTGGAGGCCCTGCAGGACACCGGACGTAGGTTGGGCTGAGCCGAGCGAAGTCCAACAAAGCCCCCAATCGCTTACGCCCACACCAGAGCCGTTGGGCTTCGTCGCTGCGCGCCTCAACCCAACCTACGCAGCCACCCTACGCAACTGGAACATAACCTAATAAATCAGGGCTTTCTGCCGCCCTTGCTCGGCTTGCCACCAAAGCTCGGTACCTTGCGCACGGCCTTGACCGCCGGCGCCGCCGGTTCTTCGCTTTCCATCCAGCGCCCCAGGCTGCCGCCTTTGCCGCCGCCGACCACCTTGGGCTTCTTGGCTTTCTTCGGCTTCTTCACCACCTGGCCGCCGGGCAAGGTCTGCGGCACGCGGTGGTCGGGGATAAAGTCCGGCTCATCGATGCGTTGCAGCACCTGCTGAGTCAGGGTCTCGATGGCCGACAGCAGCTGCACCTCGTCGGCGCACACCAGCGATACCGCCTGACCGCTGGCGCCGGCGCGGCCGGTGCGGCCGATGCGGTGCACATAGTCCTCGGCGACTATCGGCAGGTCGAAGTTGACCACCAACGGCAGGTCGTCGATATCCAGGCCGCGGGCCGCCACATCGGTGGCCACCAGCACTTTCGCCTCGCCATCCTTGAAACGTTGCAGCGCACGCAGGCGGGTGGCCTGGGGCTTGTCGCCGTGGATAGAGTCGGCGCTGATGCCGTGGCGTTGCAGTTCGGCTTCCAGCTCATCGACGCCCTTGCGGGTCTTGACGAACACCAGGGCCTGGGTCCAGCGCTTGCTCTGGTAGAGGTGCAAGAACAGCTCGCTCTTGCGCTTCTTGTCCACCGGAATCAGCCACTGCTTGACCGACTTGGCCGCCGCGTTGCGTGGGCTGACCTCTATGCTCAGCGGGTCCTTGAGCATCTCGCCGGCCAGGGTGCGGATGACTTCGGAGAAGGTCGCGGAGAACAGCAGGGTCTGGCGTTTTTCCGGCAGCGCGGCGAATACATCGTCCAGCTCGCGGGCGAAGCCCAGGTCGAGCATGCGGTCGGCTTCGTCCAGCACCAGGCATTGCACCTGGTTGAACTTGACCGCGTTCTGCCGGTACAGGTCGAGCAGGCGACCGGGGGTGGCCACCAGCACATCCAGACCTTTGCGCAGCTTCATCATCTGCGGGTTGATGCTGACCCCGCCATACACCGCGTAACTGCGCAGCGGCAGGTGCTGGCCATAGGTGAGAAAGCTCTGCTGCACCTGCTCGGCCAGCTCGCGGGTCGGCACCAGCACCAGGGCGCGCACCGAGTTGCTGGCCACCACAGGCCCTTCCATCATCAAGCGTTGCAGCAGCGGCAGGGCGAAGCCGGCGGTCTTGCCGGTGCCAGTCTGCGCCGCGGCCATCAGGTCACGGCCCTGCAGAATGGGGGGAATGGCCTGGGCCTGAACCGGGGTTGGGGTCTGGTAGTCGAGGCCGTCGAGGGTGCGCAGCAGGGGCTCGATCAGGCCGAGGGAGGCAAAAGTCATAGGGGTTACCGCAGAAGACCAAAGAGACGATGGCGCACAGTTTATCCTGCCTGACCGCAGACCGCGTTTTTCAATTGCCCACGGCCTGCACGCCCCCAGAATTACCCCAATGCCGTTCACCTAAGCCAAGTGAACGGCATTTTGTAGCTCTGGGAACCTTGCTTGCGCGAGATACACCCTTAAGTGAACAGCATTGCCCGGATTACCCAGGCTTTAGCAGCTCTGCTCGCGCAGCTTGTGCAAGGCTTGCGACAGCTTGGCCGTGGGCACGCGCTGCAGGGTGCACAGCAGCTGATGGGAGACCTCGGCAATGCCATGCCGTTCGCGCAGGAGCGCGGCCATAAAGCTGACCAGATTGGCCGCCATCTCCGCATCGGCCAGGGCGCGGTGGGCCTTGCCGGTGTCCGGCAGGCCGGCCCAGCGGTTGAGGTTGCCGAGCTTATGGCTGGGTGCCATGGGCAGCAGGCGGCGCGCCAACAGCAGCGAGCAGGCGAAGGGCTGCACGCGCTTGCGGCGGATCAGCGCCAGCTCGGCATCCCAGAACTTTTGGTCGAAACTGGCGTTATGCGCCAGCAGCGGCCGCTCGCCAACAAAGTCCGCCACCTCCGCCATCACCTGGGCGGCGGGCGGCGCAGTGCGCAGCATGGCGTTGCTGATGCCGGTGAGCTGCTCGATAAAGGGTGGCACCCAGGCGCCGCTGTTCATCAGGCTCTGGTAGCGCGCGACTATCTGCCCGCCTTCCACTATCACCACGCCTATCTCGGTGGCACGGGCCTGCTGGGTCGGCGACAGGCCGGTGGTTTCGAAGTCGAGTACGGCGATGGAATCTGCAAGCATCGGTCAGTTTCTCAGCAACAGGCTGCCTTCGATCGGCACATAACGGCTGGCGGCACGCACCAGCGATTGCGCGGTCAGCCCGGGCACGCCGTAGGCCACGGCCTCGACCCCATAGCTGCCGCGGATCTTGTCCAGCAGCAGGTCGAAGTCGCCATCGCCCGAGGCCAGCACCACCGCATCGACCCGCGGCGCGGCGTCCATGATGTCGATGGTTATACCCACATCCCAGTCGCCCTTGGCCGAGCCGTCGCTGCGCTGGATATAGGGTTTGAGCTTTACGGTAAAGCCCAGGTTGCGCAGGATCTGCTGGAACTGCTGCTGCTTGGCGTCGCCGCGGTCGATGGCATAGGCGTAGGCCTCGACTATCTGCCCGCCTTGGCTGATGTCGGCCCACAGGGCCGCGTAGTTGAAGTGACAGCCATAGGCCAGGCGCACCGTGTAGTAGAGGTTCTGTACATCGGCGAATACGGCGATTTTCTTCACCGGGAATCCTCGGCATGCGCTGACGGGCCAGGAGCGCCCAGGTTAAAGTCGGCGAACAGTATGCCAGCCATCAGCCAAGGAGGGTCGAAATGCATCTCAGCGGTTCCCCAGCACAGCAGCCGCCCGCGCTGTTGATTATCGATATGCAGCAAGGTATTCGGCGCGTGGCCCGGCCGTGCAACAATCCCCAGGCCGAGGCGTGCATGGCCACCCTGCTCGCGCAGTGGCGCCAGGCGGGCTGGCCGTTGGTGCATATTCGGCATATCTCGCGCCAAGTGGATTCGGTATTCGCCCCGGGGCAGAGCGGCGCGCTGTTCCAACCCGAGTTGGCGCCCCTGCCCAGCGAGCAGGTGTTCGAGAAGAACGTCACCGATGCCTTCACCCACAGCGACCTGGAGCGCTGGCTGCATGTGCGGGGCATCCGGCAGTTGGTGATAGTTGGGGTGGCCAGCGAGAACTCGGTGGAAGCCACGGCCCGCAGCGCCAGCAACCTGGGCTTTGTCACCCAGGTGGTGGCCAACGCCTGCTACACCTTCGCCAAGCTCGACTATGCCGGCCGCCAGCGCAGCGCCGAAGAAGTGCACGATATGGCCATGGCCAACCTGCGCGACGAATATGCCACGGTGGTCGAAAGTGCCGCGCTGCTGCAGGCGTTATTTGGAGCCATTTAGGCGATCAGCTAGAGTTAAGGCCTACCCCTTGAACGCGATCCCAGTCATGAATGTGCTCCCCGTGCTGCGTGACTCCTGGTACTTCTTTAGCCATAACTGGCTTGCGATCGTGCGCCTGTGCCTGCCCCTGATAGTGCTCGAAGGCCTGTTGCTGCTGCAGGTCAACAGCCAGGTCGACGGCGAAGCGCTGGCGGTCTGGCGCATTCTCGCCGGGCTGTTGTTCTACCCCCTGTACACCGGCGCGCTGATCCTGTTCCTCGATGCGCGCAGCCATGGCCAGGCGCCGCGCGCCCGCGACTTGCTCGCGGCGAGCCTGCGCCTGTGGCCGAGTTTCGCCCTGATGGCCGGCGTGAGCATGTTGGCGATCCTGCTGGGGGCCTCGTTGTTCGTCCTGCCGGGGCTGTGGCTGATGGTCAAACTGGCCTTTGCCGAGTACCTGCTGGTGCTGCGCGGCCTGGGTCCGCTGCGTGCGCTGCACGAGAGCTTCGAACTCACCAGCGGCCATTTCTGGTCGATTCTGCTCTGCGTGCTCGCCGTGATGCTGCCGTTATGGCTATTCGATGCCTGGACGCAAGCGATAGTCGGGCAGCAGGCCGACCCAGTCGCCAGCCTGCTGCTGGACTGCATCAGCCGTTTTCTCCAGCTATTCTCGACCGTAGTGCTATTTCGCCTATTTATGTTGCGCAGCACCCAACCCGCAATCGAGTGAAGGTCGGTTACCACTCAGGGAGGACGACCCATGGCTGACGCCAACTCCAGCATCCTGTCGCATGTCTCCATCGGCACCAATCAGTTCGATCAGGCCACCGCCTTCTATGATCGGGTGCTGGCGACCCTCGGCTGCACAGGCATGCTCGCCCACCCGGGCGCCGTCGCCTATGGCCGCGAATACCCGGAGTTCTGGGTGCAGACGCCGCTCAACGGCAAACCCGCGAGCACAGGTAACGGCAGCCATTTTGGTTTTGCCGCGCCGAATAAGGCCGCGGTGCACGACTTCTTCCAGGCCGCACTGGAAGCCGGCGCCACAGACGAAGGCGCGCCCGGACCGCGCGCCGAATACGGCGAGCCCTACTACGGCTGCTTTGTGCGCGACCTGGACGGCCACAAGATCGAAGCCAGCTACTGGGATATGGAGCAGGTCTACGAGCTATATAGCGAGCCCATTAGCACTGACAGTGCTGGCCCAAGTCCGCACGCGTTGTGCAAGGCAGCGGGCGCACCGGGCACCTGACCCGCACCCTGAGCAGCCAGAGGCCGCGCATCAGAGCCGACCGACACGCTGCGGTTTTAGACCGGACAAGCGTGGCAGCAGCGCCCGTTCGCACAGCCGCGGGAAGACCCGGACCAAGGCCAGTTGCATGGCCAGCGTCCTATCCAGGCCGGCGCAACCGCCGAAGATAGCCATGACCTTGCGCTCGACTAGCTTGCTGGCGAACACCTGGCGGTACATAGGGCCCCCTCGATCGATTGGCGCCATAACGGCTACTCGAGTTTTTTATGGCTACCGTCGCAGCAAGGCGGCGTCTGGCTGTGCTTGCAGCCGCAGAAGAACAGGCGGCCATCTTGCTCGGCGCGGTATTTCAAGGGCCTGAACTCGCTACCCTTATGGCTGCCATCGCAGAACGGTTGAGTGGCGCTGCGCCCGCAACGACACCAGAAATACTCCTGCCCGGCCACGACTTCGACCTTATAAGGGCCACGCTGGGCAATATGCGGTTCGGACATGGCAACCTCCTGTAGCCCGTGGGCCACGCTGAAGAGCATCGACCCTAGAGGCTAGGGTATGCTCGCTGTCCTCAGCATAGTCCAAGCCCTTGCGAGCCCACCCGCCCATGCCCCTGCCGCGCCTCCTGCCTCTTGTCCTACTCGGTCTGCTGAGCCTGCTCTGCCTGCTGGCCGCCCTGATCTACGGCCTGAGCTGGCGCCCCGCGCCGCGCGAGGCGGCCGCCGTCAGCTGCCAGGGCCAGGCGCCGCTGCTGCAACCGGGCCAGGCGTTGAAGGTGATGACCTGGAATATTCAGTACCTGGCCGGCAAAGGCTATGTGTTCTGGTATGACCTGGCCGACGGCAGCGGCCCCGACCAACGTCCCAGCCGCGAAGACCTGGCGGTGACCCTGGATGAGGTGGTTCGGGTGCTGCGTGACGAGCAGCCGGATGTGCTGCTGCTGCAAGAGCTGCATGACGGCGCCAGGGCCAGCGACTACCAGGATCAACTGGCGCTGCTGCAGGAGCGCCTGCACGACCTCTACCCCTGCAGCACCCAGGCCTTCTACTGGAAAGCCGGCTTCGTCCCGCACCCACGGATTCTCGGCAGCGTCGGCATGAAACTGGCCACCCTCAGCCGCTACCAGATCGAGCGCGCCGAGCGCCTGCAACTGCCGCTGATCCCGGCCAACCCGATCAGCCGCCAGTTCAACCTCAAGCGCGCCTTGCTGGTCAGCTACCTGCCGCTGCGCGGTGGCGGCCAGCTGGCGGCCATCAACACCCACCTCGATGCCTTCGCCCAAGGCGACGACACCATGCAAAAACAGGTGGCCATGACCCTCGGCCTGCTCGACCAGCTGCAAGCCGCCGCCACGCCCTGGCTGCTGGGCGGCGATTTCAACCTGTTGCCGCCCGGCCAGTACCAGCGCCTGCCGGCCGTGCAACGCAGCTGGTATGCCGAGCATAGCGAGTTGCAACAACTGGCCGAGCGCTACCCCATGGTCCCCAGCCTGGAGCAGGCCAGTGGCGCCGAGCAGGCCGCCTGGTACACCCACTACCCCAACGACCCGAGCGTGAAGGGCCCCGATCGCACCCTCGACTACCTGTTCCACAGCCCGCAACTGACCCGCCTCGATGCCCAGGTACGCCAGCACGACACCCTGGGTATTTCCGACCATTTACCGGTGCTGGCCCGCCTGCTGCTACCCGCCCTGGATTAAGATGACGATGACGCTGGACAAAGTTACTGGCACTTAGCCATGCTCGACTTCGTGCCAGTTTTATAACGAAAAGACGGCGTATAGCCGCAGTACGTAGCTGATCGATGCCAAAACTTCTCTGCCTAATGCTTGCCGCCGTGCTGTGGTGCGGCGCAAGCCACGCCGCCATTCCAGCCGACACCGCCAAGCCGCTGGTGCAGGTGGGGTATTACGAGTTCCCGCCCTACTCCTACAGCGACAGCCAGGGACGCCCGACCGGGGCCATTCTGCGCCTGACCAAGCGCCTGCTCGAACATGCCGGCTATAGCGCCGAAATTCGCGCCTACCCCAGCGCGCGCCTGTACAGCGGCTTGCAGGACGGCAGCGTGCAGGTCTGGCCCGGCGCGCCGGGCAAGCCGGAATTGCTGGAACACACCCTGGAGACCCGCAGCCAGGTCGGCGAAATCGTCCTCAACCTGTATTTTCGCCGCGACACCCTATTGCCGCGCCTGCCGGAAGACCTCAAGGGTCGCGGGCTGATCATGATTACCGGCTACACCTACTGGCAGCCGGTCAATCAGCTGATCAACGACCCGGCCCTGGCGATTGAGCAGCATCGCACCAGCACCCACACCGCCGCCCTGGAAATGCTGCAGCGCCGCCGCGGCGACTTTCTGCTGGACTACCAAACCCCGGTGGAGCAGGCGCGTAAGCGCCTGGGCATGAGCGAACTGCCCTTTCTGCAGTTGCAGCGCATTCCGCTGAAATTGATAGTGTCGCGCCACGCCCCCGGGGCCGAAGCGTTGCGCGATGCCCTGGACCGGGCCTATGAAGAGCTGCAGGCGGCAGGCGAAGATCTGCATCTACCCTAAGAACCTGTTTCGGATCTGCTGCGCGTCAGTGATACGGCGTTAAAAACAGCCTCGGCAAGCGGCTTGCCGCTAACGCGCTTCAGCGCGACCCACAGGGCGAGCGCAGCGAGTCATGCTCATTTACAGCCCGTAAACTCCGCTTCCTCGGCGCTTTGACCAGCCGGAGGCTGTTACTACGTAGCGCCTTGTCTCGCTCTAGCTCGCGAGATCCGAAACAGGTTCTTAGCCGCTTTATTTACGCGGCTTGGCCCGCGCCGTGGGTTCGGCAATCAGCGGGTCATCCGGCCAGTAGTGCTTGGGGTAGCGCCCCTTCAGATCCTTCTTCACCTCGGCATAGGTATTGGCCCAGAAGCTGGCCAGGTCCTGGGTCACCTGCACCGGGCGGCGCGCCGGCGACAGCAGGTGCAGCTTGACCCCTTGCCGGCCGCCGGCGATCCGCGGCGTCTCGGCCAGGCCGAACAGTTCCTGCAAACGCACCGCCAGCACCGGCGGCTGCTCGCTGTAATCCAGGCCGATGCGCGAGCCGGATGGCACCTGCAGGCTGCGCGGGGCCAGCTCGTCCAGGCGCTGCGGCAGCGGCCAGGGCAGCACGCCCTGGAGGATGCCCGGCAGATCCAGATTGGCGAAATGGCTCAGGCGGGTGACGCTACCCAGATAAGGCTGCAACCAATCCTCCAGACCGGCCAACAGCGCGGTATCGCTAACGTCCGGCCATTCGCTGCGGCCTTGGCCCTGCAGATCGAGGCCGCGCAGCAGGCTCACCCGCGCCTGCCATTGGCGCAACTCCGGGGTCCAGGGCAATAGCGCCAGGCCCTTGCGCCGCACCAGACCAAGCAAGGCGCAGCTACGTTGTTGTTGATCCAGCCCGGTCAAGGCCTCCCGGGCCAGCACCAGCTCGCCGACCTTGCGCTGGCGTTCGGCGCGCAGCACGCCTTCGCGCTCGTCCCAATCCAGCACCTCCAGCGTGCGGAGCTGCTCGGCCAGCGGCCCGTCGAACAACTGCGGGTCCAGTTCGGCGGCCAGGT
>NZ_JAUYNP010000311.1 GCF_030696055.1 Pseudomonas sp.
ACGGCTCGCAGCTGTACGGCAGCAGCAAGGAAACCAACGACAAGGTGCGCGCCTTCGTCGACGGCAAACTCAAGGTCAATGCCGATGGCACGCTGCCGACCGAACTGCTCAGCGGCAAGGCGGTGACCGGCTTCAACGAGAACTGGTGGGTGGGCTTGAGCATGCTGCACCAGCTGTTCACCCTGGAACACAACGCCATCGCCAGCAAACTCAAGCAGAAGTACCCGGCGCAGAGCGACCAGTGGCTGTACGACCACGCGCGGCTGATCAACGCGGCGCTGATGGCCAAGATCCACACCGTGGAGTGGACGCCGGCGGTGATCGCCAACCCCATCACCGAGCGGGCCATGTACGCCAACTGGTGGGGCCTGCTGGGCCAGGGCGGCCCGCGTGATGACTTCCAGGCCGAAGTGCGCATGCTGCAGGAGGATCTGGCCAGGTCAGACTCCTTCGTCAAACGCATCCTCGGCTTCGACCCCAATGTCGCCCCTGGGGTGGGCAACAGTGCCTTCGACCATGCCTTCAGCGGCATAGTTGGCTCGACCGCGCCGAACAACTATGGAGTGCCCTTTACCCTCACCGAGGAGTTCGTCTCGGTGTACCGCATGCACCCCCTGATGCGCGACAACGTGCAGGTCTACGACATCGGCTCCAACCAGGTGTCGCGCAGCATCCCAGTGCAGAACACCCGTGACCGCGACGCCGAGAGCCTGCTCAACGTCGAGCGTCCGGAGCGCCTGTGGTACTCCTTCGGCATCACCAACCCGGGTTCGTTGACCCTGCACAACTACCCGAACTTTCTGCGCAACCTGTCCATTCCGCTGGTGGGCGATATCGACCTGGCCGCCATCGATGTACTGCGTGACCGTGAGCGCGGGGTGCCGCGTTACAACGAGTTCCGCCGGCAGATCGGCCTCAATCCGATCACCAAGTTCGAGGACCTGACTAAAGACGCCGCGACCCTGGCCGAGCTCAAGCGCCTGTACAACAACGACATCGAGAAGATCGACACCCTGGTCGGTCAGTTGGCCGAAACCGTACGCCCGGATGGCTTCGCCTTCGGCGAGACGGCGTTCCAGATCTTTATCATGAACGCCTCGCGGCGCCTGATGGCGGACCGCTTCTACACCAAGGACTACCGTCCCGAGGTGTACACCCAGGAAGGTATCGACTGGGTCGAGCACACCACCATGGTCGATGTGCTGAAACGCCATAACCCCCAGCTGAACGCCAGCCTGGCAGGGGTGGAAAACGCCTTCAAACCCTGGGGGCTGAACATTCCGGCCGATTACGAAAGCTGGCCAGGGGCCAACAAGCAGGAAAACCTCTGGGTCAACGGCGCGCTGCGCACCCAGTACGCTGCGGACCAGCTGCCGGCGTTGCAGCCGGTGAATGTCGGTGGGCTGATCGGCTCGATTCTGTGGAACAAGGTGAAAACCCGCAGTGACGTGGCTCCAGCCGGTTACGAGAAACCGATCCATCCCCATGGCGTGATGGCCAAGGTCAAGTTTGTGCCGGTGCCGAACACCCCCTACAGCGGCCTGTTCCAGGGCGCCGATAGCGGTCTGCTGCGTTTGTCGGTGACTGGTGATCCGGCGGAGCGTGGTTTCGCTCCGGGGCTGGCGTGGAAGGCCTTCGTCGACGGTAAGCCGTCGGAGAACATCTCGGCGCTCTACACCCTGAGCGGGCAGGGCACTAACCACAATTTCTTCGCCAACGAGCTGTCGCAGTACGTGGTGCCGGAAGCCAATGACACTTTGGGTACCACCATCCTGTTCTCGGCCGTGACCCTGAAACCGACGCTGTTGCTGCCCAACGATATGGCCGAGGTGACCCAGGCGGGAGCGGTGGTACCGACGCCTAAGTCGCCAACTCAGCTGTATTTCGTGCCACGCAGCGAGTTGCGCAACCGCTTTGCCAGGGAGGCCCATGATTTCCGCACGGACCTGCAGACGCTGAATGCCGGCACCAAGGTCTATGACCTGTATGCCACCTCGATGGAGATCAAGAACTCGATCTTCCCCTCGCTCAGCCGCACCTACGCCGCGCAACGGCGCAGCAGCGCGGTGAAGATCGGCGAGCTGGAACTGACCTCGGCCTTTATCGCCTCGGCCTTTGGCGATAGTGGGGTGTTCTTCAAGCACCAGCGTAGCGAAGACAAATAAGCGTCACTCGTCACAAACAGAAAGGCCTCGGGGAAAACCGAGGCCTTTCTTATGGTGCTGCTCGAGTGGTGTAGGTGACCGCGTAGGTTGGGCTGAGTCGCGTAGTGACGAAGCCCAACTGCGATGGTTCGGGCGCAAGCCTTGTCGATTGGTATCTTGTTGGGCTTCGCACAGCTCAGCCCAACCTACGATCTGAATGCAAAAAGGCCCCGGTCATAAGAGCGGGGCCTTTTTGTTTGTGCCTACTTCATTGGCGTAGATCGATGGCCGGTTGTGCGGCGGGGTCTGTCTGGTCGAACAGTTGCACCGGATCGATCGGCAGGGTGCCGGGGCGGTAGTTCTCGCGGATATCGCCGAGCACGCGGATATCGCTGTACTTCTTGCCGGACAGCGCGGCCAGGCCGGCGCCGTCGCGCACCACAGTGGGGCGCAGGAACACCATCAGATTGCGCTTGATCCGGGTTTCCTTGGTCGAGCGGAACAGGCGGCCGAGCAGGGGGATATCGCCGAGCAGCGGCACCTTGGAGTCGGCCTGGGTCACGTCATCCTGAATCAGCCCGCCGAGCACTATGACCTGGCCGTTCTCGGCGAGTATGGTGCTCTTGATCGAGCGCTTGTTGGTGATCAGGTCGACCGCATTGACGCCCTGACTGGTGGGGGCGATGGAGGAGATTTCCTGCTCGATTTCCAGGCGCAGGGAGGCGCCCTCGTTGATATGCGGGGTGACTTTCAGGGTCACGCCTATGTCCTGGCGCTCGATGGTGGTGAAGGGGTTATCCGCCCCCGAGGCGCTGGTGGTGAAGGAGCCGGTCTGGAACGGCACGTTCTGTCCGACCAGGATTTCCGCCTTCTGGTGGTCCAGGGTCAGCAGGCTGGGGGTCGACAGCAGGTTGCTCTTGCTGTTGGCCGACAGCGCGGTGATCAGCACGCCGAAGCTGTCGGTGCCCAGGCCGATGATGGCGCCGTCCGGCAGGTTGGCGAGGCTGTTGTTGTCGCTATCGTTGTCCTTATCCTGCAGCGCCTGCAGCACGCGGCCGACCGACAAACCGGTGCCGCTGAAGTTGGTGCCGCCCAGGCCGCCGGTGCTGCCGCGGCCGTCCACCGCCCACTGCACGCCGAGGGCGTCGCTGATATCGCCGGAGACTTCGACAATCGCCGCCTCGACCATCACCTGGGCGCGCGGCACGTCGAGCTGACGCACTATGTCTTCCAGGGTCGTCACCACATCGGGCTCGGCCAGCAGCACCAGGGCGTTGAGGCTCTCGTCGGCGCGGATCAGGATGGTCTGCGGTTTGCCGGTGGTTTCGCCGCCGGTTTCCGGTTGGAGCTTCTCGGAAATCTCGCCGAGGGTTTCCGCCAGGCTCTTCGCATCGCCATGGCGCAGGCGAATCACCCGGGTATTGGCCGAGCGGCTGGTGGGGGTGTCCAAGGATTGCGCCAGGGTCATCAGCTTGGCGCGGGCCGCCGGTGGGCCGAGCAGGATCAGGCGGTTGGTGCGGCCGTCGGCAATCACCTGGGTGGCGGAAGTGCCTTTGGCCTGGCCGCGATCCACGGCATTTCTCAGCACCTCGGCGGTGTCCATGACCCAGGCGTGCTGCAGATTGAGCACGCTGTAATCGTTCTGGCCTTTCTGGTCGAGCTGGCGCAGCAGGTCTTCGATGCGTTCGATATTGGCCGTGCGGTCGCTGATGATAATGGCGTTGGCCGAGCTGACGGCGGCCAGGTGGCCGTATTGCGGCACCAGGGGGCGAATCAGCGGGATCAGCTCGGTGGCCGAGCCGTGCTGCACCTGGAGCACCCGGGTTTCCAGGCGGTCCGGCGCGGCGCGGCCGGCATCGGCGTCGGCCTTGGCTTCGGCGTTGGGCACTATGCGCGCCTGGTCGCCCTGGGTGATCACGCTAAAACCGTGGGTGGCCATCACCGAGAGGAACAGCTGATAGACCTCGCCGAGGTTCAGCGGGGTGCTCGACACCACGCTGACCTGGCCTTTGACCCGCGGGTCGACGACGAAGGTTTCCCCACTGATCTGCGCCACCTGGTCGATAAACTCGCGGATATCGGCGCCTTTGAGGTTGATGGTCCAGCTTTCTTCCTGCTGGTTGGCGCTCGGCTCTACGGCATTGATGGCGGCGCTCAGCGGCAGCGGGCTGCAGGCCAGGCCCGCGGCCAGCAGGGCGAAGGTAAGGCGCGAAAGGATCGGGGTCATCGGTTCAGTCGTTTTCCGTAGGCTGCTCGGTGGGTTCAGCATCCGCCGGCACAGTGCCGGCGGTTTCCATTTGTTGGCGCAGGGCGTCCATACGCTCGCGCAGTTGCACCAAATTGTCGTCTTCCATCTCGCTGAGTTGCTCGAGCGCATCGTCGGGGCTGGCGCTGCTGCTGTAGGAACTGGCGCCGTCCTGGGACTGGCTGAGGGGGAAACTCAGGCTTTCGCGGTGACCGTTGCGCATCAGCTCGACATGGTCGGCGGCCACCGCATGCAGGCGCACGCCGCTGGCCACTTCGCTGTCGATGGTAAAGCGCTGGGCGGCGTTGCCTTCGCTGCGGATAATCGCGCTGGAGCGCTTGGGGTCGGCATGCACGAAGCTGCCCAATAGCGTCAGGCGCAGACTGGTGGCGGGGGCCGCGGCAGTGCTGGGGGCCGCGCTGCTGCCGAAGAGTTGGCTGATCTGTGGGTCGGCGCTGGGGGCCGCTGGTGCGCTGGGCGTGGGGCTGCTGCTCGCCACTGGGGTACGCAGTACACGCAGCCAATCGGCGGTTTGCCAGGCCAGGCTGACGCTCATGGTCAGAATCACCGCCAGGCCCACCAGGGTGGTGGCCTGTTGCTGTAGCCAGCGTTGGGGTGCCGAAAGGGGCAAAAGCTTTACTCCGAGCCTTATTATTCTGTGGTCTGGATCGCGCGCTGATCATAGACACTTGCCGCGGATTTGACAGCCCCCCGTCGGGGTAGTGTGTCTGTTAGCTCAATGTGCTAAAGATAGCGCGCTGTTTGCGCTCTACTGCGGGCAACTTACACCAATTAACTCGCGCAGCCCCAGCTATTGAGCCGTCGCTTTGCGCCCTCGAACGCTGTGTCGGATTACTGTGCTTAAGGCATGTTACGAATGAATGCGCTGCTCACTGAGGTGCCACTGCGGCGTTTGCCGTTCAGTTTTGCCAGGCGCCATGGCGTGGTGCTGCTGCTGGAGGGCGACGTCCCGCGTCTGGCTTACCGGCCCGGTGTCGAATTGGTGGCGTTGGCCGAGGCGCAGCGCTTTGTCGGCACTCGCTTGCCCTTGTCTGCACTCTCCCTTGAAGCCTTCGAACAGGCACTGGCCAAGGCCTATCAGCATGATTCGGGGGCCATGCAGCTGGCCGAAGGCTTGGGCGGCAGCCTGGACCTGGCGGCGCTAGCCGAACAGGTGCCGGAAACCGAGGATCTGCTGGAGCAAGAAGACGACGCACCGATCATTCGCCTGATCAACGCCATTCTCGGCGAGGCGATCAAGGAAAACGCCTCGGATATTCACCTGGAAACCTTCGAAAAACGTTTAGTCGTGCGCTTCCGGGTGGACGGTATCTTGCGCGAGGTGCTCGAGCCCAAGCGCGAACTGGCGGCCTTGCTGGTGTCGCGGATCAAGGTGATGGCGCGCCTGGATATCGCCGAGAAGCGCATTCCCCAGGACGGGCGCATCTCCCTGAAGGTCGGCGGCCGCGAGGTCGACGTACGGGTCTCGACCCTGCCCTCGGCCAATGGCGAGCGGGTGGTGCTGCGGTTGCTCGACAAGCAGGCCGGGCGCCTGAATCTGCAGCACCTGGGCATGAGCGCCCGCGATCGGCAGCTGATGGAAGAAACCGTGCGCAAACCCCACGGCATCCTGCTGGTCACCGGCCCCACCGGTTCGGGCAAGACCACCACGCTGTATGCCAGCCTGGTCAGCCTGAATGACCGCACGCGCAATATCCTCACCGTCGAAGATCCGATCGAATACCACCTCGAAGGCATAGGACAGACCCAGGTCAACTCCAAGGTCGACATGACCTTCGCCCGCGGCCTGCGCGCCATTCTGCGCCAGGACCCGGATGTGGTGATGGTCGGCGAGATCCGCGACAAGGAAACCGCCGAGATCGCCGTGCAGGCCTCCCTGACCGGTCACCTGGTGCTCTCGACCCTGCACACCAACAGCGCCATCGGCGCCATCACCCGCCTGGTGGATATGGGCGTCGAGCCCTTTCTGCTGTCATCGTCCCTGCTCGGGGTACTGGCCCAGCGTCTGGTGCGGGTGCTCTGCCCGCACTGCAAGGCGGCCTACCAGGCCGATGAGGCCGAGTGCGCGCTGCTCGGCGTGAGCGCCGCGGCGCCGCCGACCCTGTATCACGCCCGTGGCTGCAGCGAATGCCACCAGCAGGGCTATCGCGGCCGTACCGGCATCTATGAGCTGGTGGTGTTCGACGATCAGCTGCGCACCCTGATTCACAATGCCGCCTCCGAGCAGGACATGGTCCGTCACGCCCGCAGCCTGGGTTCGAGTATCCGCGCCGATGGCATGCGCAACGTGCTGGCCGGGGTCACCACCCTGGAGGAAGTGCTGCGCGTGACCCGGGAGGAGTAGGACA
>NZ_JAUYNP010000313.1 GCF_030696055.1 Pseudomonas sp.
CCTGTTCAGCCCGAGCGAAGTGCCGGACCTGCACGACCTCACCGGCAAGGCCTTCGAAGAGCGCTACGAGTACTACGAAGCCCTGACCCAGTTCGGCGGCAAGATCAAGCTGTTCAAGACCATCCAAGCCAAAGACCTGTGGCGCAAGATGCTGTCGATGCTGTTCGAAACCGGCCACCCATGGCTGACCTTCAAAGACCCGTGCAACCTGCGCAGCCCGCAGCAGCACGTGGGCGTGGTACACAGCTCCAACCTGTGCACCGAGATCACCCTGAACACCAACGCCGACGAGATCGCCGTGTGCAACCTGGGCTCGGTCAACCTGCCGAACCATATAGTCGACGGCAAGCTGGACAGCGCCAAGCTGCAACGCACCATCAACACCGCCGTACGCATGCTCGATAACGTGATCGACATCAACTACTCCTCGGTGCCGCAGGCGCGTAACTCCAACGTCAAGCACCGTCCGGTCGGTCTGGGCATCATGGGCTTCCAGGACGCGCTGTACCTGCAGCACATCCCCTACGGCTCCGACGCCGCAGTGGACTTCGCCGACAAGTCCATGGAAGCGGTCAGCTACTTCGCCATCCAGGCCTCCTGTGACCTGGCCGACGAGCGCGGCGCCTACTCCACCTTCGAAGGTTCGCTGTGGAGCAAGGGCATCCTGCCGCTGGATTCGCAGCAGATCCTGATCGAGCAACGTGGCCAGAAGTATATCGACGTCGACCTGACCGAGTCCCTGGACTGGGCCCCGCTGCGCGCCCGTGTGCAGAAAGGCATCCGTAACTCGAACATCATGGCCATCGCACCGACCGCCACCATCGCCAACATCACCGGCGTGTCGCAGTCGATCGAACCGACCTACCAGAACCTCTATGTGAAATCGAACCTCTCCGGCGAATTCACCGTGATCAACCCCTACCTGGTCCACGACCTCAAGGCCCGCGGCCTGTGGGACTCGGTGATGATCAACGACCTCAAGTACTACGACGGTTCGGTACAGCAGATCGAGCGCATCCCGCAGGAGTTGAAAGACCTCTACGCCACCGCGTTCGAAGTCGACACCAAGTGGATCGTCGACGCCGCCAGCCGCCGCCAGAAGTGGATCGACCAGGCGCAGTCGCTGAACC
>NZ_JAUYNP010000317.1 GCF_030696055.1 Pseudomonas sp.
ACCTGCTCGGGGCGCGCGGTGACGGCGGCGATGGCGTCGAAATCCAGCGCCGAGGTATTGCAGGCGAGAATAGCGCCGGGTTTGAGGATGGCGTCCAGGCTGCGAAAGATCTGCTGCTTGAGTTCCAGATTCTCGTACACTGCCTCGATCACCAGGTCGGCGTCGGCCAGCGCCGCGTAGTCGCCCACCGGGGTGACGCAGGCCAGACGCGCGGCGCATTGTTCCGCGCTGATCCGGCCGAGCTTGAGGTTATGCGCGTTGGTCTCGGCGACCACCGCCATGGCCTGTTCGAGCATCTGCGGGTTGCTGTCCAGCCACAGCACGCGAATCCCGGCGTTGGCCAGGCTCATCACTATGCCGCGGCCCATGGTGCCCGCGCCGATCACGGCGGCCTGCTGGATGCTCAACCCGTTGCTCATGCCTAGCCCTCTGTTCGCTGCCCGAAAGAAATTCGCCAACCACCATAAGCAAGACGCCAGTATTTTTGAAATTTAGTCTTGTGATGCTTGGTATTCAGGCAATGAATATCTCTAGCTTCGATCTCAACCTGCTGCGGGTATTCGATGACCAAATGCCGCCCTGCGGTGGTTGATCGCGCGCATAGTCGCCATCGGCCAGGGCTAGGGCAGCGCGACAAAGGCTTCCTATACTGAGCACTACGACAGCGCGGGGCTTGGGGAGTTAACGATGGGGAAGTCAGCTTGGGCGCTGCTGATCGGCCTGCTGGGCGGCATGGCCGAGGCCGCCAGCCTGCAGGTCGAGGTGCGCGATATTGACGGCAAACCGCTGAGCGAAGCGGTGCTGTGGGTCGAACCCGGACCGACTCAGGCCAAGGCCGAGCCCGCACTGATGGACCAGCAGAAGCGCCAGTTCAAGCCCTATATCCTGCCGGTGCAGGTCGGCACCACGGTGAGCTTCCCCAACTCCGACCCGATCAATCATCACGTCTACTCCTTCTCCCCGGCCAAGCGCTTCGAGCTGCGCCTGCACCAGCAGAACGCCGCACCCCAGGAGGTGCGCTTCGACCAGCCCGGCCTGGTCACCCTGGGCTGCAATATCCACGACTGGATGCTCGGTTTTATCCTGGTGCTGGACAGCCCCTGGTTCAGCCAGACCGACGCCAAGGGCCACGCCCGCCTCGACTTCGAGCCCGCCGCCGGGCAGCAGCTGCGGATCTGGCACCCGCGCCTGAATGACGCCAGCGAAGCCATGAGCCGCGAACTGCAGGCCGGCAGCAGCCTGTCCTGGCAACTGAGCAGCCCGCTCAAGCGCGACCCCAGGCCGAAAGTTCCAGTCCTGCGTCCCCAGGGCAAGGGCGGCTATATGCGGTAAGCCGGCGCAACCCGCCCGGCTAACAGGCCGTTGAAAAACTACCTGCGTTGCCCCTCTTTTAGAAAAGAAAGGGGCGTTAAAAACAGGCTCGGCAAGCCGCTTGCGGCTAACGCGCTTTAGCGCGGCCCGCAGGGCGAGCGAAGCGAGTCATGCTCATTTACAGCTCGTAAACTCGACTCGGGCATCCTGCTTCGTTCTACCTCCTGCATCCATGCAGTCGTCCGCTTCCTCGCCTGTTTTGACCAGCCGAAGGCTGTTACTACGTAGCGCCTTGTCTCGGCTGCCTCGCCTACGTTTTTCAACAGCCTACTAATTAGGCAAAGGCTCGAACAGATACTCCCCGCCCGACTCATGCCCGGCCACCGTCACCGCGCCGTACTGCGGTTGCTGCGGGTAGTCCTGGCTTACCCCGCGGCGCACCACCTGGTACAGGTTGAAGCCCGGCACCATGGTGCCAAGGTCCTGCAGGCTGCGCAGGAAATGCCAGGCGAACACCGAGTGGCCGTCCTTGCCTTCATCGGATACCGGCTCCTCGCCCCCGGAAGACAGCACCAGCACGCTGCGTTTGCGCAGCACCTGCAGCGGCGCGAGCTGGCCGCCCTGGTAGGTCTGACCGCGCACCAGGCTGCCGGAAAAGCAGCTGTCCGACACCAGCAGCAGCTGACGGGCCGGAATCGCCCGCAGCAGGGTGGCGATGTCCTTGTTGGAGAGCCATTGCGCCGCCGTCTTCACCGAGCCATCGCTGGGAATCCAGTAGCCCATCTCGGTGTCGTCCATCAGGTAGCCATGCCCGGCGTAGTAGACGAACACCGCATCGGCCGGGGTCATCTCACGGGCCAAGGCGGCCACCGCGCGCACTATGTCCGCCTTGCTGGCATTGCTCAGCACGCGCACCTCGAAACCCAGCACCCGCTTGAGGGTGGCCGCGACCTGCTCGACATCGCGGATCGGCGTCAGCAACGGCGGGATAGGCGCCTGATACTGGTTATTGCCGATCAGCAGCGCCACCCGGCGCTGGGTCGGTCGCCCGGCGATGGCCGCCGGCACCCCGCCCAGGGCCGCCTTGGGCAGGCAGTAGGCCTGGTCGTCATCGGCGGGGCCGCACTCGCGCACATCCACCACCTGCGGGTTGCGCCGCAACTCCTCGAGGGCCTCGCGGTACAGCAGGGTGCGGGCCTGATGCCGCTGCATATCGATCGCCTGCATCTGCGCCCGTCCGGGTATGCCGCCGACAAAGGCCGGCGGACGGAATCCGCCCAGCGCCGGCGCGCTGATCAAGGCCAGCAGCACGACTGCACGGCATAAGGTCTTCATGGTTCACCCTCCTCGTCCGGCAGCAATGCCGGCCAGTGCTGCACCCAACAACAGCTATGACCAAAGCCCGGCAACAGCTGCAAACGCCCGCCATGCCGGGCGACGAAACGCGCGCCAAGCGCAGCCGGCACCACTCGATCGCGGCTGCCGACCATGTGCACGGCATAGGGCAAGGGCCCGTCCCCCTCCAGCGGGTCCAGCGAGCCGCGCAGGGGCGACAGCGCCTTTAAGCGCACCCACTCGGCCAGCGCCAGAGGAGCCGCCAGGGTGACCAGCGCCTCGACATCCCCACGCCGCTGCGCCAGCAGCGTGGCGAGCACGCCACCACCGGAGTAACCGACCAGGCTCAGGTGCTCGGCGCCGGCCGCTTGCTTGAGCTGGCTAAGGGCCTGATCCATGGCCGCCACCACCTCGGGGGCATAGCGCCGCTCGCTCCAGTAAGCGCTCGAACAAGTGGCTAGCGCCGCCGGCGCCAGGTACTGGCAGGGCCGCCCCAGGTAGGCGACCGCGACCGCCGGATCGCGCTCGGCCAACTCCAGCACCAGGGGCTGCTGCGGAGTCGGGTCCGCCGGCGGCCGATAGCCGTTGGGCCAGGCCGCGCCGTCACCCTCGATATAAACCCGCAAGCCGGGGCTGGCCTGGCTCTGCCGCAACAAGCCCAGCAGGTTGAAGGGCTCGGCCCGCAGCCACACGGGCGTCCAGCCCCGGGCCAGGGCCCAGGACTCGACCTGCGCGGGCGAGCCGTGCGGGTAGGCCGGGCCCGCGCAGCCGTTCAGCAAGAGCGCCAGGGCCGCGCCCAAGACGGCGACCCAGACTGGCGCACGCCCTAGCCAGGCCATGGCCCCGGATCAGAAGCGCAGGCTGAGGTTGGCGACCCAGGAATTGAGATTCTGATGACTGCGCCCCTCTTCCTGCTCGTAGGCCAGGCCACCGGTGATGCCATAGGCCAGGGAGTAGAAGTTCACGCCCAGGGTCCAGACCCAG
Organism: Pseudomonas sp.; assembly: GCF_030696055.1. Taxonomy (GTDB): domain Bacteria; phylum Pseudomonadota; class Gammaproteobacteria; order Pseudomonadales; family Pseudomonadaceae; genus Aquipseudomonas. The sequence continues at coordinate 3,631 of NZ_JAUYNP010000317.1, forward strand.
GCCTCCTTGCCGATCGGGTCGCTGGGGGCGAAGTTCTGCGTAGTCGAGCGGTGCACGTCGTCCATATACTTGAGGCCGGCATAGGGCATCCATCCATTCCACCAGTAGCCGACCTGTCCGCCCAGCTGGATACGATCGAGCTCATTGGTCGCGTCAGAGTCTTGCAGCTCAGTCAGGCCCAGCTGCTCCTCGGTATCGCCGTGCAGCTTGAGGTCGTCGTAGTCCTCTTCCGCGTGCAGATAGCCGGCGCGCGCCGCCAGCTGCCAGCTGCCCAGCCAACGCTGGTAATTGAGATTGACCCCGGTGTACCAGCGGTCCACATCCTGATTACTGCTGTCACTGGCGTGCAGCTCGCCCTGGCCGAAGCCGATGCTGGCATCCAGGGACAGCTCATCGTTGAGTTGCCAGCCCAGGTAGGGCGCGACCATATAGCCGTGGCTAGTCAGCTCGTTCTCCTCCTCCCCCGGGGCCGTATTGATCCCCGAGATATCCCCTCTATCTATGCCCAGGGACAGCCCAAAAACCAGCGAGGGGGACGCCAGGCCGTAGTCGGCGCCGAGGATATGGTTCTGGATATCGAAGTCGTTCTTCGTGGTGTTGCCGGAAAGGTTGCCATAGCGCTGCTCGGTGTCTTCGTCCGAGCTATTGCCCCACAGATTGAACGGCTGCGCCCCATCACCCGCGGCCATCCCTCGCGCGCCGCCAGTGGCCGCCAGGCTGGGAGCCCCGGGCGCCGTCCAGCGTCGGGCCAGGGCATCGGAAATAGCGCTGGATTGCCGGGCGGCCGTGGCGCTGACCAACGCCTGAGAGGTGGTCGCACCGCCGCCGAAGCATTCCGGGTGATTGGATAGCGCCTGCTCGGCGAATATGCCCCCCGACGAGTAGCTCGAATAGGCCCCCAGACAGTTGGCAAAGGCGCCAACCGGGGATGCTAGACAGATGCTGGCCAGCGCCAGCCTGGTGGTGGTTTTCATGGACAGTCTCCTGGAGAGGCAACAGTTGTTGTTATTCTGGCTACTGCTCTTCCGCCATCTTCGCGTTGTTCATGGCCCGCACATAGAGCGAACGGAGCACGGCGAGCTCGTTACTGCCCGGGCTCTGCTCGTCCAGTCGCGCGAGCAACTGCTGCAGCTTGGCGAACTCACGCAACTCGAAATAACCCGCCAACAGGTACAGCTCTGGGTTGCGATCCGTCGCTGCGGCTTTGCTGCGCAATTCAGCGTAGTTGTTTTCCACCGATTCGAGCGTGCCGCCGCTGGGCATGCTGCGTAGGCGCACCATTCCGGCGCGGATCTGCCCCTCAGGCGCAGGCGTCCTGGCCAGCTGCTTGACCAGCAGCCGCGGCAATAGCCGGCTCTGTTGTTGCGGGGTTCCCGTCGTCACCGCACTGGCTTCAGAACCGAGCAACAGATCGCCAGCGCCCTGCCACACCTCCTCACGACCGCTCTGGAAGAACACCAGCTGCACCCGCGCCGCTGCCGCCAACTTCAGTCTGTCGCCGGCGCGCAGCTTGCTGAAGGCCTTGAGCGGCATAGCCGGGGCCGCCCCAGGCGCCTGCCATTCGACAGTGCCGCTCAGCGCGGTGACCATGGCGACCTCGTTGGCCTGCGCCGTGCAGCTCAGCAGCGCCAGCAGCAGCGCGCCGCACAGCCCCAATTGTCTAGTCATCCGTCTGCTCTCCCTGTTGCAACCCGATAATCTCGAAGACCCGGATCGGCGCCTCGCGGCCCTTGACCCGGATCACCTCGCTGCGCCCGCAGCGCACGGCCGCGCCCGCCTCGGCGATACAGTCGGCGCTGGCGAGGATCGAACAGCCCAGCTCCTTGGTCATGCTCTCCAGACGCGAGGCCAGGTTGACCGTGTCGCCAATGGCGGTGAACTCCATGCGAATCGGCGAGCCAATATTGCCCAGCACCGCCTCGCCGCTGTGCAGGCCGATGCCGACGGCGAAGGGCGGCAGATCGCGACCGGCGAAGCGCTGCTGCATCCAGCCGGCGAATTCCTGCGCCACCTGCTGTAAGGCTAGCGCAGCACGGGCCGCGCGCAGGGCATGGTCCGGCAAGGGCAGCGGCGAGCCGAACTCGACCATCACCGCATCGCCGATAAACTTGTCGATGCTGCCGCCCTCGGCCAGCAGCGGCGCGCAGGCGCGGGCGAAGTAGGCGTTGAGCATCTCCACCACCTCCTTGGCGCTCAGCTGTTCGCTGATGCGGGTGAAGTTGCGAATATCGGAAAACAGCACGGTGACGCGCTGTGCCTGGCCGCCCAGTTCTGGGCGCTCGCCGGACTTGAGCAGGGCCTCGACCACCTGGTTGGACACATAGCGGCCGAACATCTGCCGCAGATGGCTGCGCTCGCGCTCCTCGCCGGTCAGACGCAGGCCCAGCACCCCCAGCAGGCACAGCGACAGGGTCAAGCCCGCGCCGCCCAGCGGCAGCAGCCAGCCGTGACGGAACAGCAGCTGGCCGAGCAGCAGCAACAAAGCCATCCCGAACAGCCAGCCCAGCAACGCCGCCCATACCGGCAGGCGCAGGAAGCCGCCCACCGCCAGGCCGCCGAGCAACAGCAGACCGAACGCGCGCCAGAGCGCAGTCGGACTTTGCAGGTAATTTCCGCTAAGCAGCGCCTGCAGCACATTGGCGTGCACCTCCACGCCGCTCATCAGCAGGCTTCGCCCGCCCAACCAGTCGCTGCTAAAGGGGGTGAAGTGAGCGTCGTTGAGGCCCGCCGCGGTGGCGCCCAGCAGCACCAGCTTGCCGCGCAGCGCCTGCACCTGGGGATCGTCCAGCGCGCCCTCGGCCAGCAGCTGTTTCAAGGCGACTGGCTGGAATGTGCCGGGCGGACCCAGATAGGGGATCACCTCGGCCGGCTGGTCGCGCCGCAGCTCGCGGCCGCCCAGGCGCCAGCTGGCGGCGCGCACATCCTGGCCCGCGGCGCGGACCGCGAGCAGGGCCGGCAGGCTCAGTTGCGGCAACTCGTCCTGCAGCTGGGCGCGCGCCGCCGCGGCCACGGGAGCGAGGCGATAACGGCGCACCAGACCATCGCCCTCCACCAGCAAGTCGGCCAGGCCGACATGGGGCAGCAGCGCGTAGTTGGGCAGCGCCAGCAGGTAATCCGGGCTCGGCAGCAGGTAATCGCTGACCTGCGCGCCGCTGCCGGAGCGGCTCGCCACCAGCAGCAACTGACCGCTGCTGAGCTGCTCACGAAAGGCCCGGTCATAGTCGCGCGCGCCCTGCAGGCCTCCGAGTTTGCTCAGCCAGCGTTCGGGGCTGATGCTGTAGAGCATATCCAGGCCCACCAGCGGCACCCCGACCCGGCGCAAACGCGCCACCGCCACGGCCAGGCGGTCGGTCCAGAACAGCATGGGGTCGTCCGGGTAGAGCGCCAGGCTGTCTTCGTCTATGGCCACTATGGCCACCTGGTGGGCTTGGTCGCGGCGGCCCTGCCACTGGAACTGCAAGTCCTGCAGGCGCCGCTCGCCCCACTGCAGAAAACCGCCGCGACCGAGCCCCTCGCTCACAGTGGCGCTCAGCAGCACCAGTAGCATCAACTTGAGCGGCATGCGCCACGCCCGCCTGATCCGCATCCACAGCCTCCTCAGCCGTCACACGCAAAGTCGAACACCGGCGCAGGGCCTTTCTATACTCAAGGCGTTTCGCCCCTGGCGAGCCGGTTATCCACCAGCATAGGCATCCGCCATGACCCTGCGCGGCAAGATTCTCGGCTTCTTCCTGCTGCTGTTGCTGGCGGTGATGGTGCTGTTGCTGGCCTTGGTCTATCGCTCCACCTACCAGCACACCCTGAGCCAGGTGGCCGGCCAGCTGGACTTCGCCCATCTGGTGCTGAGCAATGAGCTGCAGAGCCGGCGTCAGGCGCAAAGCGCCATGGCCGACCTGATCGCCAAGGATTTCACCCTGCTCGGCGAGATCGCCGACCTGATCGCCAGCCCGCAGCAGGAGGCGCAGTCGCTGTCCGCCGCGCTGGAATCCTTCGCCTCGCGCAGCCAGGCCGGTTTCGCCCTGGTCAGCGCGCCCGAGGGGCTGATTCTCGCCGGCACCAGCGCCGAGCTGCTGCCCGGCGCGCAGCTGCCCTGGAGCGCCATGCTCGATCAGGCTGACCCGCACAGCGATGAGCGCCTGGTGGTGTTCGACGAGCGGGTGCTGCATATCAATGCCACGCCGATCTTCGCCCCGCGGCCGAACCTGATGGGCTGGCTGCTGATGGCCTTCGAGCTGGATGATCAGGCCACCGCGCACCTGGCCCGGCTCAGCGGCGCCGATGTCGCCCTGCTGGACGGCAGCCCCGGCCACTACCGGGTGCTGGCCAGCAACCTGGACGCGCTGCCGCGGGCCGAACTGGCCGGCCAGCAACTGCCGAATGCCGACGGAGTGTTCCGTTTCGAGCTGCAAGGCCTGGAACAGGTGGCCCTGCGCGCGCCGCTGAGCGGCACCGCTAGCGAACTGCAGGTGTTGCTGATGCGCTCGCTATCCGCCGAACTGGCCGATTACCAGCCGCTGCAATGGCAGTTGGCGGGGATCTTCGCCATCGCCCTGCTGCTCGCCGGCCTAGGTGCCTTGTGGATCGCCAACACCATCAGCCGCCCGCTCAGCCAGATGGTCGCCAATGTCCGGCGCATCGCCACTGGCGACTATCAGGTGCCCATGGCCACCCAGGCCAGCGGCGAGGTCGGCCAGCTGGCGCGGGAATTCGTCGCCATGCAGCAAGGCATAGCCGAGCGCGAGACCCGCATCAGCTTCCTCGCCTACCGCGATCCGCTCACCGAACTGGCCAACCGCAACCGCTTCGTCGCCGAGCTGCAGCAAGCCCTGGCGCAGTGCCCGGGCGGCGAAGGGGTGGCGGTGCTGCTGATGGACCTGGACAACTTCAAGGACCTCAACGACACCCTCGGCCATGAGGCCGGCGATCAGTTGCTGTGCCTGCTCGCCGCGCGCCTGCAGGCCCT
>NZ_JAUYNP010000014.1 GCF_030696055.1 Pseudomonas sp.
TGCGACATACGGTCGCATTGGTTCGGCCCGGTACCCGGCAGCGCTGTTCACGCGTACCGGGCGCTTCGCTGGGGGGCGATCGCTATAACAAGAGGAGGTGTCTGCATGATCCATCACGTTTGGGGGCTCTTCACCCATCCCGATCAGGAATGGCAGGAAATCCGTGGCGAAGAAGAAACGATCAGCCACATGTATCTCACCCATGTATTGATTCTCGCGGCAATTCCGGCGATCTCCGCCTATATCGGCACTACCCAGGTCGGCTGGTCCATCGGCGACCGAGCACCGGTAATGCTGACCGAAGCCAGCGCACTGCAAATGACCATCATGACCTACCTGGCGATGCTCGCCGGGATAGCCGTGATGGGAGCCTTTATCCACTGGATGGCGCGCACCTACGATGCCAGCCCCAACCTGACCCAATGCGTGGTGTTCGCGGCCTACACCGCCACCCCGCTGTTCGTCGGCGGTTTGGCGGCGCTCTACCCCGACCTGTGGCTGGCCATGGTGGTGGGCACGGCAGCCATCTGTTACACCGTCTATCTGCTCTATGTGGGCATACCGACCTTTATGGGCATTCCCGAGGACGAAGGCTTTATGTTCTCCAGTTCGGTACTGGCAGTAGGCCTGGTGGTGCTGGTGGCGATGATCGCCAGCTCGGTGATTCTCTGGGGCTTTGGGGTGGGCCCGGTCTACACCAGCTAGGTCAACCCTTGGTACAGCACGAAACCACCTGCGGGTGGTTTCGTCGTTTCAGGGCTGTGGTCAGCGGCCGCCTTGGGCATAATCGCGCCGTCCCTTGATCAACAGCAGCCCCTAATGCCCGACTATCTGCATGCCCGTGTCGAAACCTGCTATCAGCAGGCCGAAGCCTTTTTCCAGCAACCCTTTGCCCGCCCCGAGGTGAGCTTCAAGCTGCGTGGACAAAAGGCTGGCGTGGCGCACCTGACGGAAAACAAGCTGCGCTTCAACCCGCAGCTGTACCGGGAAAACCGCGAAGACTTCCTCAAGCAGACGGTGCCCCACGAAGTCGCGCATCTGGTCGCCCATCAACTGTTCGGACTCAAGATCCAGCCCCACGGCGAGGAATGGCAGCTGATCATGCGCGGGGTCTACGAGCTGCCGCCCAACCGCTGCCATAGCTATGCCGTACAGCGCCGCGCAGTCAGCCGCTATATCTATCGCTGCCGCTGCCCGCAGGGCGAGTTCCCCTTCTCCGCCCAACGCCATGCCCTGGTCGGCAAAGGCCGGCGCTATTACTGCAGGCGTTGCAAGGTGACCCTGAGCTATAGCGGCGAACAGCGCAGGGAGTGAAACGACGCCGGCCTTACAAGACGTAGAACAGCACCGCGACAAAGTGCATCAGGCTGCCGGCCATCACAAACAGGTGCCAGATGCCGTGCCAATGGCGAAAGCGGCTGTCGTAGGCGAAGAAGATAATCCCCACCGTGTACAGCACCCCGCCGCCTGCCAGCCAGGTGAAACCTGCAGTGCCGAGGGCCGCGAGCAGCGGTTTGAGCGCCACCAGCACTATCCAGCCCATCACCGCATAGATCACGATGGAGAGAATTCGCGCCTCGGAGCGCGGCTTGATCTCCTGCAGCATGCCGATCGCGGCCAAGGCCCAGACCACGCCGAACAGCGACCAGCCCCAAGCCCCCTGCAGGGTCACCAGGCAGAATGGCGTGTAACTGCCGGCAATCAGCAGGTAGATCGACAGGTGATCGAGCTTGCGCATCACCACTTTCGCCGGCCCCTGCAGGCTGTGGTACAGGGTCGAGATGCTGTAGAGCAGCACCAGACTCATGCCATAGATGGCCACGCTGACGATCTTGCGCGTCTCGCCCTCCAGGCTGGCCAGCACCAGTAACCAGATCGCGCCCATACAGGCCAGCACGGCGCCGACCAGATGGGTCCAGGCGTTGAATTTTTCACCCTGATACATGCTTTCCGTTCCCCAACAGCCACAGCGGCGCAAATGCACCAGGCTTATGCCGGAAAACCCGCCCTTTGGCGAGCGTCCCTTTGCCGCGCAGCCTTATGCCATGGCGGGCCAAGGCCGCGCTATCACTGCCGGCACGGCAAGTTCTGCATAAGTTGTAACGGGAGGCTAAGCCTCAAGACTCAATGCAAATGTTGGCTTAGGCGCGCGGCAGACTGACGCGGATCACCCAGCTCGCCCCTGCATCCTCCTGCTGCACCTCGCCGCCCTGGGCGCGGGCCAAGGCGCGCGCCGCAGCCAGGGGCTTGGCATTGGCGGGGCGGAGCGGCAGCAGCTTCACCTGCACCGGGTTCTCGTCAATCATCACCAAGCTCAGTTGACTGCCCAGCGGGCAGGCGCTGTAGGCATGGTTGAGCACCCGATAGAACAGGGCATGACAGAGCCCAGGATCGGCCAGGACCTCGGCACTGCTGCCCAGCGCCGTCTCCAACTGCAACTCGACCCCTCTATCGCCGTAGCGCTGGCGGATCGCGGCAATCAATTCGCGCAGCAGCGGATTCAAGCGAATGCGCTGCAGACGTAATTCACGCTGACCGGACTCCAACGACAGCTGTTCGGCGGCCAGTTCGATCGACTCCTGCATCTGCTGGCTACTCTGCGCCGCCTGCTGCACCTGCTGCCTTTGCGTGGGGTTAAGCCCCGGATCGCCGGCCAAACCCTGCAAAGCGGCGCTGCACTCGGTCAAGGGCTCCTGCAGGTCATGACTAATCAAACGCAACATGTCGGCCCGCAGCGCCGCCAGCTCCAACAGCTGATCCAGGTCCATCTGCAGTTGCTTGCGGTGCTCCACATAGCGCATCAGATTGCGCACCCGAATCCGCAGCAAGGCCGGGTCTATGGGTTTGCATACGTAGTCCACGGCCCCCAGCGCCAGGCCCTGCTCGCGCGATCGTTCGTCGCTGAGGGCGGTCACGAAAATGATCGGGATATGTTCCGAGGCATGGTGCTGGCGCAAGCGCCAGGCGACCTCGAAACCATCCATGTCGGGCATCATCACATCCAGCAGAATCAGGTCGGGCGGGGCATTGGAATGGCAGATGGCAATCGCCTTCTCGCCGTTATGCGCCAACTTGACCTTGAACTGATCGCGAAACAGCCCGGCCAGCAATTGCAGGTTATCCGGAGTGTCGTCCACCACCAGAATGCTCGCGCGCCCCTCGCTTTTCTGCGCGGCCTGTTCGGGGCCCAGCTCGTCGCGCTGCAGGGAACGCTGAATCCGCGCCAGCAGGCGCTCGGTGGTAAAGGGCTTGACCAGCAGATCGCGGATGCCCAGCGCAATGGCCTGCTGTACGGCTTGGCGCTGCAGGGCGCTGGACATCAGGACGAAGGGAATCTCGGCCAATGCCGCTTCGCCGCGCATGGCCTCGAATAACGCCAGGCCCGATGCCGCAGACAAATTCTGCTCGCTCAGCACCAGCGCCACCGGCTGCTGGCGCATCTGCTGCAACGCGCTGGAGACAGCATTGGCGTGCAACACCTGAGCAAAACCAACGCGTTGCAGCTCCTCGACCAGGGCGCGGGTCAGCACCGGATCGCTATCGACTACCAACAGGGTACTGGCGTTGATGGACATGCTGAAAACCCTAGAGAAAATCGTGCTGCGGCTTCGCCGGCTCGACACTGTCGTCGTCGGCATATTGCTGGGCGATACGCTGGAACACATCGCTGACCCGCAGAAAACCGTCGACTATGGCCGGATCGAAGTGCTTGCCGCGCCCTTCCCGGATGATCTCGATGGCTTTCTCATGGGAAAACGCCGGCTTGTAAACGCGCCGCGAAATCAGCGCGTCGTAGACATCCGCCACCGCCATCAATCTGGCCGAGAGCGGGATGGCCTCGCCCACCAGGCCCTCGGGATAACCGCTGCCGTCCCACTTTTCCTGATGGGAATAGGCGATCTCCTTGGCATGCCGCAGAAAGGCGATCGACTCGCCCAGCTCCTGCTCCGCACGCAAGATGGCATCGCGCCCCAGGGTCGTGTGGGTTTTCATGATTTCGAACTCGTCCGCATCCAGACGCCCGGGTTTGAGCAGGATGCGGTCGGGAATGCCGACCTTGCCGATGTCATGCAGCGGCGCCGATTTGAACAGCGACTCGATACAGTCCGCGCTCAGCTCATGGCTAAAGCGCGGGTGCTGTTGCAGCTGCTGCGCCAGCACCTTCACATAGTGCTGGGTGCGGCGGATATGGTTGCCGGTCTCGTTGTCGCGCGTCTCGGCCAGCGAGGTGATGGCGCGGATGGTGACATCCTGGATGGCCACCACTTCGCGGGTACGCTTTTGTACCTCGCGTTCGAGGTGCTCGTTCTGGTTCTGCAGAAAATCCCGGGCAAACTTCAACTGCAGCTGGGTGTTGACCCGCGCCAGCACTATCGCCGGGTTGATGGGTTTGCTGATGTAATCGACCGCCCCCAGGTCCAGGCCAATCTGCTCATCCTCGGCGGCCGTCATGGACGTGAGAAAGATCACCGGAATCTGCCGACTGAGCGGATCAAGCTCTAGGCGGCGCAACACCTCGTAGCCATCCATCTCCGGCATCATGATGTCGAGCAGGATCAGATCGGGCTTGGCCTCGCCGCTGAGGATCTGCAGCGCGCGCTCGCCACTGTGAGCCAGCTTGACCTTATAGATACCGCGCAGCAGGCCACTCATCAGCGAGAGGTTGTCGGGGGTGTCATCCACCACAAGAATTGTCGGTCTAGCGGTGGAGCCCAGTGCCTCGATCATGGCGTAGCGTCCTTACTCAGTGCCGGCGTGCTTTGGATCGCGGCATGCAGCGCGGCCAAGGCATCCACCAGGATATAGCTGTTAATGCCCCGCTCCAGCCTGGCGAAGCCCTGGCCCAAGGCGGCCTTGAGCAACGCCGCCTCGCGCTCGAACAGCTCGATGGCATCGGAGTCATCGTCGCTGAGCAGAAGTTCCAGACGGGCCACCAGCTGCCGAACGCCTGGCCAGTCGATGTCACCCGTGGCCGCTTCGGTAGGCGCTTGCGCCGGCAGCACAGCCTGCAGCCTGGCGATCAATTCGGCGCAGGCATTGCCCAGCGCCAACAACTGGGGCCTGACCTGACTCTCCTCCAACGCCTGTTTGAGTTGGTCTTCCAGCGCACTCGCCTGCTGCGCCAGGCTGTCCGCCCCTATGGTGGCGGCGGTGCCCTTGAGGGTATGCAGCACGCGCCTGGCATCGCCATACGCGCCCTGGGCGAGCAGCGCCTGCGCTTGCGCCGCGGCATCGGCCTGGCCTGTGACAAACTTGCGCAATATCGACTCGTAGGCGCCACGCTTATTCAGCACACGGCGCATGCCCGCCGCGACATCGACGCCGGCAATGGCCGGAAAACCCGCCACACTCGCAAGCGTTTGGGCGCGCAGTGGCGGCGCAGCGGCGGCGACCCGCGGCGCAACCCATTGCAACAGCAAGCCGAACAGCTCATCGGGATCTATCGGCTTGGCCAGGTGAGCGTTCATCCCGGCCGCCAAGCAGAGTTCACGGTCACGGCTCATGGCATTGGCGGTCATGGCCAACACCGGCAACCCGGCCCAGCGTGGATTGGCGCGGATATGCCGGCACGCCGTCAGGCCATCCATCACCGGCATCTGCATATCCATCAGCACCAGGTCGAAATCAGCCCGCGCCAACATGTCCAGGGCCAGTTGGCCATTGCCCGCCACCGCGACCAACAGCCCTGCGGCCTCGAGCAGATCGCGTCCCACTTGCTGGTTCAGGTCGTTGTCATCCACCAGCAAGACCCGCACGCCCTGCAAGCCACTCAAGTCTCGCCGGCTGACGGCGCTGGCCGGGCGTAGCGCCTGGTCGCCATCCGCACTGCCGCCCAGGGCGCGGATCGCCGCATCGAACAGCAAGGAGGGGCTGACCGGCTTGACCAGCAGCAAGGCGATCCCCGCCTGCTCGGCCTCATGGAACACCTCCTCGCGCCCGTAGGCGGTCACTATCACCGGCCGCGGCGCCGGCTCAAGCGAGGCCAGCTGCCGGCAGGTTTCCAGGCCATTGATGCCGGGCATCTGCCAATCGACAAAGGCCGCCTCGAATGGCCGCCCTTCGCGACAGGCCGCTGCCGCGAGGGCCAACGCCTGCGCGCCAGACGCCGCCTCGGTCACCCGAAAACTCATCTCCCGCAGCATGGCCGCATGCACCTGCAGTGCCTGCGCGTTATCGTCCACCACCAGCACGCGGCGGTTGCGCAGGTCGAGTTCAGGCAGCAGGCGTTGCGCGGTTCGCGGCGCGCCCACGCCCAGCCAGGCACTGAACCAGAACCTACTGCCCTGGCCCAAGGCGCTGTCCACGCCGACCTGGCCGCCCATCAGCTCCGCCAATCTGCGCGAAATGGCCAGCCCCAGCCCGGTGCCGCCATATTTGCGCGTGGTGGAACTGTCGGCCTGCTGGAAGGATTGGAACAGCCGCGTCTGCTGCTCGGCCGACAGGCCGATACCGGAGTCCTGCACCTCGAAACGCACCAGCGCGCCCTTATCGCCCTGCTCCAGCAGCTGGGCGCGGATAATGATCTCGCCACGTTCGGTGAACTTGACCGCGTTATTGGCGTAGTTGATCAGCACCTGCCCCAAGCGCAACGGATCGCCCAGCAGGCACGCCGGCAGTTTGGGGTCGATATCGAAGATCAGCTCCAGGCCCTTGCTGGTGCATTTCTCGCCAATCAGGCTGGCCAGGTTCTCCAGCACGCTATGCAACTCGAAGGTGATCGACTCCACCTCAAGCTTGCCGGCCTCGATCTTGCTCAGGTCGAGGATGTCGTTGATCAGGCCGAGCAGATGCTGGCCAGAACGCTGGATTTTCTCCACATAATCGCGCTGTTTTGCGCTCAATTCGCTGCCCAGCACCAGGTGGCTCATGCCGATCACGGCATTCATCGGCGTGCGGATTTCATGGCTCATATTGGCCAGGAAATCCGATTTCAACTGCGAGGCGTCTTCGGCCTTGGCGCGGGCGATCTGCAGCTCCTCTTCATGCTCACGCAGGGCCTGATTGGCCTCGGCCAACTCCTGGGTACGCAGCTGCACACGCCCCTCGAGCACCTCTTCATTTTCCTGCAGGGCTTCCACCAGCTTGCCTTGGGCCGATAGCAACGCGCTTTGCGCCTGCTCACGCTGGCGGAACTGGCGCAGCATGGCCAGCCCGAACAGCAAGGTCAGCAAGCCCTGGAACAGGGTCAGGCCCGTGGTAATGACGACCTGATGGCGAAACTCGGCGGTGCGCTCGTCCACCGTGCGGGCCGCCAGTTGCGCCGAGGTGTAGCCCAGTTCCTGGACATCCTCTTGCAGGGCCAGCAGGCGCTCGCGCAGCAACTGCGCATCCAGGGGCGCACTGCGGCGCACAAAAGCCGCCAGCGCCGCATCGGTTTGCACGATGAAATCGCTCAATGACGCCAGGGTTTCCCGGTAGATCGGCTCATTGCCCATCAGGCGCTCGGCGGAGCCGGTTTGAATGGTGCCGACGCGGCTGACGAAGATGTCGTAACGCAACTGCAGCGTTTCGATACCGACCGAGGTGTCCGCCGCATCATTGCCGCGCCGCCGCTTGGGATCGAGGCTAAAGGCATGCAGGCTGTGGTCGAGGCGCTGGAACTCCGTACTCAGCTGGGCGAAGGCCCACAGCGCATTGTCGTCGCCGCTGCGCATGACCTGGCTAAGGCTGCGGTACTGGTGCACCAGGATCGCAGCGATGGCGATATACAACAGGATCAGGCTGGCTATCAGCAGCCAGAGCAGACGAAGGCTGCGCATGGCTACTTGATCTGTAGCGCGCGTAACTGCCAAGCCGAACGGTTATAGAAGGTCGCGGCTTGCAGCCCGGCCTTGCTATCGAAGGGGTAGACGATAAACAGCGGGCCCTTCTCACGCACCGGCATGGGTTTGTCGTTCATCAGCGTGGCCACTATCACCTCGTGATCCAGCGTGTCTTGCACGGGGATCTCGGTGCGGTAGTCGTTCAGCGCGATGGCCACGATGCTCGCGCCTTTGCTGCCAGCGGCCGCCAGCACGTCGCGCAGTAAAGGGCCGGTGAACTTGACCGGTTGCGGATACCAGGGCGTTTGGGTGGTGAAGCTGTGCTGCGGCAGGGCGCGCAGCATCTGCATATCGAACACGGCTTGCTGCTGCGCAGTATTGGCCTGATCGATCTGCCCCGACAGGCTCAATACAGGAGTACCCGCAGGCTTGTCGAGCGCCAGGGCCTGGCCCATGAAGATCAGCAGAGTGCTTAGGACAAACACGCGTAAAGAGAGATGGCTGGTGTACATGAGCGTTGCTCCTCACATCCATTATTCGGAGACCACACAGCAAACAACAGGTACAGATCAGGATATCCAGCAATCACAACCGACAGCCCTGCTGACGACACTGCGCATGCTCAGTGATGGTAGAACACGCGTTCAAGGCGTGCAGCAATCCTCGGCGATTCGGCTGCGAGCCAGTCTGCATCATGCACGCCGGGCCAGCAAGAGCGGCGCGGCAGCGGGCAATGGGAATCCCCGCCGGCCTTCCATGGCCGTTTTATTCTGCGGGAAATGGTCGATAAGAGGGCTGAGCAGCCGGGGATTGCCAGCTTGCTCCGGGCAGCGCTGGCGCCAGCAGCAGGCCTAAGAACCTGCCTCGGATCTGCTGCGCGTCCGAAACAGGTTCTTAGGCGATAACCTTGGCAGCCTTGAGTTGAGCGATCTGCTCGGGCGAATAGCCCAGTTCAGTCAATACCTCCTCGGTATGCGCGCCCAGAGCCGCGCCTATATGCCGCGGCTCGGGCAGGCCGGCGGAAAACTTGAGCGGACAGGCGATCTGCCGCTGTGGGGCGCGGCCCGCCCGCGGCACCTCGGCAACCAAGCCGCGGGCCTTGAGCTGCGGATGCTCAACCGCCTCGGACAGACTGAGCATGGGCTCGACGCAGGCGTCCAGGCCGGCGAACACCTGGCTCCATTCGGCGAAATCGCGTCTCTCGAACTCGATCTCGATCTCGCGCTTAAGCGCGCGCTGCTCCTCGGGCTTAGCCGACAGGCCGCGGGCGGCCAGTTCCGGGCGGCCGATGGCGGCGCAGAACTGCTGCATAAATTGCGGTTCCAGGCTGCCCACCGAGAACCAGCGGCCATCGCGGGTGCGGTAGTAGTCGTAGAAGCTGCCGCCATTCAGCGCCTGGTTTTCCATCGCCGGCTCCACCCCGGCGGCCAGATAACCGGCGCCGGCCATGCCGTGCAGGCTGAAGGCGCAGTCGGTCATGCTGATATCCACCTGCTGGCCCTGCCCCGTCACCTGGCGCTGCACCACCGCCGCCAGCAGGCCGATCACCCCGTGCAGCGAGCCGCCGGCGATATCGGCGGCCTGAATGCCCAAGGGCAGCGGGCCGGTTTCGCGGCGCCCGGTGTAGCTGGCGATGCCGGCCAGGGCCAGGTAGTTGATATCGTGGCCGGCGCGGTCCTTGTAAGGGCCGCTCTGGCCGTAGCCGGTAATCGACACATAGATCAGCCTGGGATTGATCGCCTTGAGCGCCTCGTAACCGACGCCCAGTTTATCCATCACCCCGGGGCGGAATTGCTCCAGTACTATGTCGTACTCGGCCACCAGCTGTTTGACCAAGGCCACCGCCTCGGCCTGTTTCAGGTCCAGGGCGATGCAGCGTTTATTGCGGTTGAGGTAGGCGTGGCTGGCGGATACCCCGCCGTCATGGGGCGGCAGCACGCGCACCAGGTCCATGCGGCTGGGCGACTCGATGCGCAGCACTTCGGCGCCCATATCGGCGAGCAACAAGGAGGCGAAAGGCCCCGGCAACAGGGTGGAGAAATCCAGCACTTTTAGGGAGGACAGCGGGCCTGACATAACAGCTCCTTGGATAATCTTTGATGCCGATGGGTATCGCTGCGCTCAACCCATCCTACGCAGTGCAGTCCCGTAGCCCGGATGTAATCCGGGGGAAACACCCAGGCTCCCGGATTGCATCCGGGCCGGAGCCGCCTGGCTATTGCCAATGCAGCGGCTGTTTAGCGTCGAGCTTGCTCAGCTCCTCGGCGAAGCGCGCCTCCAGCACGTTGCGGCGGATCTTCATGGTCGGGGTCATGCAGCCGTTGTCCACCGTCCAGGGCTCGCGCACCAGGAAGAAATGGCTGATGCGCTCATGGGGCTGCAGCTGCGCGTTGAGTTGCTGGCGGGTCTGCTCCAGGTCCTTAGCCAGTTGCTCGCGCGGCTGCGCGAGGGCGGCCGGCGACAGCTCGATCAGCGCCACCGGCTGGTCCAGATTGCTGCCCATCAGGCACACCTGCTCGACCCAGAGGTTCTTCGCGATTTCCCCCTCGATGGGCGCCGGGGCGACATATTTGCCCTTGCTGGTCTTGAAGATGTCCTTCACCCGCCCGGTGATCTTCAGGTAACCCTCGGCGTCGACCTCACCTATATCGCCGGTGTGCAACCAGCCGTCGGTGACTGTCTCTGCGCTTTTCTCCGGCTCCAGGTAATAACCCAGCATCAGGCTCGGGCTGCGCAGCAGAATCTCACCGCTTTCCGCGATACGCAGCTGATTCCCCGGCATCGGGCGGCCCACCGTGCCGAAACGCACCTGGCCCGGGCGGTTAAAGCTGCCATAGGCGAAGTGCTCGGTCATGCCATAGCCCTCGCAAAGGGTCAGGCCGATGCCCTGGTACCAGTCGAGCAAGGCGCGCGGAATGGCCGCGGCGCCGCTGACCAGAATACGCGCGCGGTCCAGGCCCAGGCCCTGGCGGATCTTGCGCGCCAGCAGCCAACCTATTAATGGAATGCCGAGCAGGCGCTCCAGCTTGGCCTGCGGCAGTTTTTCCAGCACGCCTTTCTGGAAACGCATCCACAGCCGCGGCACGGCGAAGAACACCGTGGGCCGGACCCGCTTGAGGTCGCGGGCGAAGCTTTCCAGGGACTCGACGAAAGCCACCCGCCCGCCGCTGTACAGGCTGGTCATCTCCACCAGAAAGCGCTCGGCGGCGTGGGACAGCGGCAGGAAGGAGAAAAACTGATCCTGCTCGGTGATCTGCAGCTCCTTGACCGAGCAACTGCCGGCGGCGGCGAAGGCCCGTGGCGAGAGCATCACGCCCTTGGGTTGGCCGGTGGTGCCGGAGGTATAGAGAATGCTCAGCAACTCGTCCGGCGCCTGCTTGTGGGCCTCGCGCAGAGGCTTATGGCTC
The DNA here is from genome assembly GCF_030696055.1 of Pseudomonas sp. Lineage (GTDB taxonomy): Bacteria > Pseudomonadota > Gammaproteobacteria > Pseudomonadales > Pseudomonadaceae > Aquipseudomonas. The sequence continues at coordinate 11,171 of NZ_JAUYNP010000014.1, forward strand.
GCCAGCAGTTGCGCCCAAATGTGCGCGGCCGGCAGCGTCGGGTACGGCATGGCGATGCGCAGCACCTCGGGCGGAATGCCGGCGGCGAGCTTTTCCGGCTCGTCCAGTTTGCCCAGGAAGATCGCCTTGCACTGCGCATGCCGCAGCACATAGTCGATGCTCTCGGCAGACTGCAGCGGATACAGCGGCACGCTGACTAGACCGGCGAGCATGATCGCCAGGTCGGCGATAAACCACTCGGCGCAGTTCTTCGACAGCAACGCCACCCGCTCGCCCGGCGCGCAACCCAAGGCCCGCAGCGCACTGGCCAGACGCCGCGCCTGGTCGTCGACCTGCTTCCAGGTGAAGTCATGCCATTGGCCGTTTAGCGGCTGACTCAGCCAGAGTGCATCGGGGCGCTTCTCGACCCAGAACGCCAGGCGCTCCAGGGGCAGTTGGTCGGTCATCTTTTGCCCTCTTTATTATTTTTGTAGACCCTAGACCCTAAACGTTAGAGCTTAAATACCCGCCGTGCATTCGCGTGGAGGAACTTGGCCTCGACCTCGGGCTTGAGTCCCAGCTCCTTGACCTGCGCCATGCAGCGCTCGAGCGACAGCTGTGGGAAGTTGGAGCCGAACAGCACCTTGTCCGCCCCGTAGATCTGCATAATGTTCAGCAGCTGCGCCGGGTAGTAACGCGGCAGGTAGGCCGACGTATCGATATAGAGGTTATCGTGCTTCCAGGCCAGCCCGATCATCTCGTCGGTCCAGGGATGGCCGATATGCCCGGCGACTATGCGCAGCTCGGGAAAATCCAACGCCACTTCGTCCAGATAAGGCACCGGCCGCCCGGTTTCCGAGGGCATCAGCGGCCCGGTGTGGCCGACCTGGGTGCAGAACGGGATATCCAGCTCGATGCATTTCACATAGAGCGGGTAGTACAAGCGGTGATTGGGCGCCAGCTTCCATAGCCAGGGCACTAGGCGCAGGGCCTTGCACCCCAGTTCGAGCACCGCCCGCTCCAGCTCGCGCACCGCCGCCACGGGTTTGCTCAGGTCGACGCTGGCCACGCCGACGAAACGCTCGGGGAAGGCGCGGGTGTATTCGGCTATCTCGTCGTTGCTAAAGACCCAGCCCTCCGGCCGGCACCAGGCGGCGAGCATGAGTTTCTCCACCCCGGCCTGGTCCATCTCGGCCACCGTCTGCTCCGGGCTCAGGGGCTGATCGAGCAGATGGGCGGAGCCGGACTTCTCGAACAGCCGAGTGACTTCCGGCAGCAGTTGGCGTGCGCGCCCGTTGGCCGGCTGGGCCCAGGCGTCTATGGCACCAGTGACTGTGGACATAGCTGTCTCCTCGGTAAATACGAATTGTGCTTCGGTAGGAGCCAGCTTGCTGGCGATCCGTCGATAGAGAAAGCATCGCCAGCAAGCTGGCTCCTACATGTTCAGGGCCATGGTGCTCAGAGCTTCATACCGCGGCTGATAATCTCTTTCATGATTTCCGAGGTGCCGGCGAAGATGCGCTGGATACGCGCGTTCGCGTACATCTTGCAGATCGGGTATTCCCACATATAGCCCCAGCCGCCGTGCAGCTGCACGCCTTCGTCCACCACCTTGCCGAGCAGCTCGGTGGTGAACAGCTTGGCCTCGGCGGCCACTTCCGGGCTGAGCTTCTTGTCGTTGTGGTCCAGCACGCAGCGGTCGACGAAGACCTGGGCCACGTCGATCTGGGTGCGCATCTCGGCCAGCTTGAAGCGGGTGTTCTGGAAGTGCGAGATCGGCCGGTCGAAGGCCTTGCGCTCCTTCACATAATCGATAGTGGTCTGCAGCGCCGCCTCGGCGCCGGCCACCGCGCCACAGGCGTTGGTCAGGCGTTCCTGGGCCAGCATATTCATCAGGTAGAGGAAGCCGCCCTTGGCATCGCCCAAGAGGTTTTCCTTGGGCACCTTGACGTTGTTGAAGAACAGCTCGGCGGTGTCCTGGCTCTGCATGCCGAGCTTCTTCAGATTGCGCCCGCGCTCGAAACCCTGCATGCCGCGCTCGACCAGAAACAGGCCCATGGCGTGTTTGTTGGCCGGGTCGGTCTTGGCCGCGACTATCACCACATCGGCCAGCAGGCCGTTGGAGATAAACACCTTGGAGCCGTTGAGAAGGTAATGGTCGCCCTTGTCCACCGCCGTGGTGCGCATGCCGGCCAGGTCGGAGCCGGCGCTCGGCTCGGTCATGGCCACGGCGAGGATCAGCTCGCCGCGGATAATCCCCGGCATAAAGCGCGCCTTCTGGGAGGCCGAGCCGTACTCGGCGATATAGGGACCGCACAGCGCCGAATGCAGCGGCAGCATAAAGCCCGGCTCGTTAATCTTCGCCAGCTCCTCGCACATGATCTGCTCGTAGCGAAAATCCTTAAGCCCGGCGCCGCCGTATTCCTCGTCCGCCCAGGGCAGCAGAAAGCCCATATCGCCGGCCTTCTTCCACACCTCGCGGCTGACCACCCCGGCCGCCTCCCACTCGTCCTGGTGCGGCAGCACTTCCTTTTTCAGAAAGGCGCTGAAGGCGTCGCGGAACATCGTGTGTTCGCTGTCGAAAATGTTGCGCTGCATGCGGGGCTGCTCCCTGAGCTGAAGTCGTCCCGCAGGTTAGGCGCAGCCTCCCACAGCCTCAATGACCCATGCGCTCAGCCTAGATTGACCCAATCGGTCATCCACCGCGCAGCGCCCGAGGCCATGGCCCAGGCGAAAAAAATGGCCGGGAGCCATTTTTAACGTCGCGCAGCGACGGCCCGCAGGGTGACCGCCAGGGATGGCAGGTCATAAAAAAAGCCCGTCAATAGACGGGCTAAAGGAACCTCTTAGAACCTAGCTCAGCTCGCGACTGGCAGGCACGCACAGCGCTGGGTCGGCACTGCCGCCCGAGGCCAGTTCACGCTGCAGGGTTTCTTCGTCGAGTGCCTTGCACCACTTGGCGACCACCAGGGTGGCCACGCCGTTGCCGATCAGGTTGGTCAGCGCGCGGGCTTCGGACATAAAGCGGTCGATGCCGAGGATCAGCGCCAGGCCGGCCACCGGCAGGGTGCCGACCGCGGAGAGGGTCGCCGCCAGCACGATAAAGCCACTACCGGTGATGCCGGCGGCACCCTTGGAGGCGATCAGCAGCACCGCCAGCAGGGTCAGCTGATCCATCAGACCCATCGGCGTATCGGTGGCCTGAGCGATAAACACCGCGGCCATGGTCAGGTAGATCGAGGTGCCGTCGAGGTTGAAGGAGTAGCCGGTGGGGATCACCAGGCCGACCACCGACTTGTTCGCGCCGAGCTTCTCCAGCTTGGTCAGCATGCGCGGCAGGGCCGACTCGGAAGACGAGGTGCCGAGCACGATCAGCAGCTCTTCGCGGATGTACTTGATAAAGCGCAGGACGCTGAAGCCGTGAGCACGGGCGATGCCGCCGAGCACCACGAGGATAAAGAACAGGCAGGTGATATAGAAGCAGGCCATCAGCTGACCGAGTTGCACCAGCGAGCCGACGCCGTACTGGCCGATGGTGAAGGCCATGGCGCCGAAGGCACCGATGGGCGCGACCTTCATGATCATATTGATGATGCCGAACATCACCTGGGCCATGCGCTCGATAAACTCCAGCACCGGCTTGCCATACTCACCCATGCGATGCAGGGCATAGCCGAACAGCACGGAGAAGAACAGCACCTGAAGTATCTCGCCCGCGGCGAAGGCGCCAACCACTGTGCTCGGGATCACGTTGAGCAGGAAGGCGATGGTGCTCTGCTGGGCGCCAGCCTGCACAAAGGTGGCGATGCCGCTGGCGTTCAGGGTGGTGACATCGATATGCATGCCGACACCCGGCTGCACCAGGTTGACCACCACCAGGCCGATCACCAGGGCGATGCTGCTGACGATCTCGAAATACAGCAGCGCCAGGCCACCGGTCTTGCCCACCGCCTTCATGCTCTGCATGCCGGCGATGCCGCTGACCACGGTGCAGAAGATGATCGGCGCAATGGCCATCTTGATCAGCTTGACGAAGCCATCGCCGAGCGGCTTCAGGGTGACACCGGTGTCCGGGTAGAAGTGGCCGAGCAAGATACCTATGCCGATGGCAACCAGCACCTGGACATAGAGCATTCTGTAAAACGGCTGACGGGGTACGTCGATCGTCGTGGCGGTCATGGCAGGTCCTCATCAGTGTTGCGCGACAGCATCCAGCCATGCCGCGCCTCACCTTCAATTAAGCTAACCCTCCTGAACTGGAGGGATTTGTTGTAGGCGCGTCTAGCGCTGCCTTAACTGGCTTATCGCAAGGCCCATGCCATTCTCTTAAAAATAAATAAAATCCTTTTAAAACATAGTGATAGAAACAAAATAAGCTGCCAGGACAAAGATCGATCTGGCGGATTACCGCACGCCAGGCCCTGATTCAGTGGCGGGAATCCCCCAGCCAACAGACCACCGGGATAAATCTTTGCCGAGTAGGTTGGGTTGAGGAGCGCAGCGACAAAGCCCAACGGCGATGGTTCAGGCGCAGCCCTTGCCGTTCATTTGACCTCGTTGGCCTTGTTGGGCTTCGCGCAGCTCAGCCCAACCTAGGATCCGGGCCAGCGTGTGCTTGCAACCTCTAACTGCTGCATCGCCAAATCAGCTGCCGAGCTTGTTGCACAGGACTCGCCTGGCTACCATCGGCCGGCCTTTCTGAATGAGCGAGCCCCATGCGCGAACGCACCATCGCCAGCCATTTCGTCCGCGCCGCCTTGCGCGGAGCCGAGCGCCAGGGCCAGGACTGTGGGCCGCTGCTGCGTCAGCTGGGCATTCAAGCGGCCCTGCTGGATGAGCCGCGGGCGCGGGTGGCCCCCGAGCAATTCGCCCGCCTGCTGCAACTGCTGTGGGAAAGCCTGGACGACGAATACCTGGGTTTTGGCCGCCAGCGCAGCAAACGCGGCACCTTCGCCATGATGTGCCACGCCATCATCCACTGCCATTCCCTGGACAAGGCCCTGGGCCGCGGCGCGCTGTTCTATAGCCTGTTCCCCGAGGCGCCGACCATCAGCATCCAGCGCGAAGGCGACTGGGCGCGCCTGGCGGTGGACGACTCGAGCCTGTGGGACCCGGAGCACTTCCTGGTGGAAAGCCTGCTGGTGATCTGGCACCGCCTCGGCAGCTGGCTGATCGGCCAGCGCATCCGCCTGGAGGAAGCCACCTTCACCTATGCCGAACCCGCCCACGCCGGCGAATACGAACTGCTGTTCCCCTGCACTCGGCGCTTTTCTGCCGGACGCACCAGCCTGCTGTTCCACGCCCGCTACCTGGCCATGCCGCTGCTGCAGGACGAACGCACGCTCAAGCAGTTCCTCCTGCACTCGCCGGCCGACCTGCTGGCCCGCCCGGATGGCGGCGACAGCCTGATCAGCCAGATCCGCCGCCTGCTCGGCCGCGACTGCAGCCACTGGCCGGACCTGGATACGGTGGCCCAGCAGCTGCATATGAGCCCGCAGACCCTGCGCCGGCATCTGCGCGAGGAAGGTTCGAGCTTTCAGGAATTGAAGGACCACCTGCGCCGGGATCTCGCCATCTACCACCTGGGCCGCGACGACCTGGCGATCCAGGACATCGCTGAGCAGCTGGGCTTCTCCGAACCTTCGGCCTTTCACCGCGCGTTCAAGAAATGGACCGGGCTGACCCCCGGCGCCTACCGCGCCCAGGAAAGCTAAGCCGCGTCTCTCTGGCTCGGAGCTTGCCTGCCCGCCAGGCAGTGCAACCGCCTGTCCTGATCCTGGCCACAGGCTTGTGCCTTTAGCCCCGTCAGGGTCTAGCCTGAAACCGACACGCACATGGAGTCAGCCGAGAGGCCCGCAGCGCTTGCGCAGCTGCCATCCAGAGGTAAGGAAACCCGCCAGTCCCTGTTCCTCTTCTTGATCATCTGCCTTTGCCCTGCGTGCAGCCCGCGCTGATTTATCCGGCACCGGAACACCCAGGAGTATTCGACGATGAACGATTTCGTGGTCAGCGCCCGCCGCCCCAAACACGGCGTGTTCGCCGCCGAGCCCGGCCCCTCGCATATGCTGCTGGTGCCCGCCGCCGACCCAGAACCCTTGCCCAGCCATGGCCGCACGGGCGAACTCTGGGTCAAGGCCTGGTTGCAGCAACTGCTGGCCGAGGCGATCTGGGGCATCGACGGGCGCAGCGGCGCCCAGCGCGGCGACATCCTGGTCTATGTGCACGGCTACAACAACAGCGCCACCGATGTGCTCAAGCGTCACCGCCGGCTCAAGGCCGACCTTAAGGCCCTCGGCTGGAAAGGCGCGCTGCTGTCCTTCGACTGGCCCAGCGACAACAAGACAGTCGGGTACCTGGAAGATCGTCACGACGCCAAGCTAACCGCCATGCAACTGGTCACCGACCTGCTCACCCGCCTGGCGGCCAAGCAGACCCCGGATTGCGCGGTGAACACCCATATCCTCGCCCACTCCATGGGCGCCTATGTGGTGCGCGAAGCCTTCGACGACGCCGACGATGCCAAGCTGGAAAACAACAGCTGGATGGTCAGCCAGCTGTGCCTGATCGGTGCCGACATATCCGCCGCCTCGCTCGCCGAGGGCCACGCCTGCAGCGACTCGCTGTACCGCCACTGCACGCGCCTGACCAACTACTTCAGCCTCGGCGACAGCGTGCTCAAGCTGTCCAACGTCAAACGCGCCGGCGTGGCGCCACGGGCCGGTCGCATCGGCTTGCCGGAAACGGCGCCGCGGCGTGCGGTGGATATCGACTGCAGCAGCTATCACCAGGCGCTGCTCGCCACTCCGGCCCTGCAAGCGGCGGATCAGCCCCAGGGCTTTCTCGGCAACCAGGATCACTCCTGGTATATCGGCAATAGGCTATTCACCCTGGACCTGTTCGAAACACTCAAGGGCGATCTGGACCACAGCATCGTTGCCAGCCGCAGCCCGATCGCTGGCTCGCGGCGCTTTAACCTTAAGCCCCAGGGGTGAATGCGTTCGATCAGGCCAAGGCGACGCTGAATTTCACGTAAAAAAAACGGGAGCCCAAACGGGCTCCCGCACTCATTCTCAGAGAAATGCCGGAACAGACCCTCAAGCCCACACCAGCTACAACCTCACCTGCGTCCCCGAAGAAACGCAGACGCCAGTGTGGCAAAAAAGCCTGGGCCACTTCGTTTAGCTTTGTTGCCGTTGTGCAAAGAAATGTAACCGCACACTTAGGGTCTGTTGCCGTTTCGCGGCGAGCCGCGTTGCTGCGCCAAATGACGCCAGGCAAGGCGCAGGGCGCCGGTAATGGTCGCTCCCTTGCCAAGCCCTGCAACGCCGCCTGGCGCCATTTGCCGCGCAACCCGAAGGGACGGGCCTGTTTTTGCGCGCTGCTGCGTTTCTCGTCGCTCATTTGGAATAACCAAACTACGCTCCTCGTGCCTTGCCCCCCGCAAAACCCGGCTCCGTCGCGGCCGCATCGAAACGGCAACAGACCCTAGCTGGCCTCACCGGCCGGCGCACGGCACAATGGCGCGATGACTAACGCCTACCTGCCCGCCTGCTGCAGCCCCCTGAGTGATCACTGGCCATTGCCGCAGCGGCTGCCCGGCGTGCAGCTACTCAGCACCCGTTTCGTTCCGGCCCAACTGGACCCCGAAGATTTCAGCCGCGCGGCCATTGCCCCAGTGCCCGGGGTGGCCAAACGCCAGGCGGAATACCTGGCCGGGCGGCTGTGCGCCCGCGCAGCCCTGTTGCGTTTGACCGGCACGGCCAGTGTGCCAAGCATTGGCGCAGACCGCGCGCCGCAATGGCCAGCCGGCACGCTCGGTTCCATCAGCCATGGCCACGGCTGGGCCGGCGCCATAGTCGCGCAAGTCCAGGACTGGCGCGGCCTGGGCCTGGATGTCGAAAAACTGCTGCCGACCGCGCGCGCCGAGCGCCTGGCAGCAGAAATCCTCACCCCGGCCGAGCTGCTGCGCCTGCAAGGCCTGACCGCCGCACAACGCGCGCAACGTATCAGCCTGACTTTTTCCAGCAAGGAAAGCCTGTTCAAGGCGCTCTACCCGCTGGTGCGGCGCCACTTCTATTTCCAGGATGCCGAGCTGCTCAGTGTCAACCCAGACGGCAGCCTGAGCCTGCGCCTGCTGATCGACCTGCACCCCGATTGGCCGGCCGGCAGCCAGCTGGCTGGGCAATTTGCCGAGTTCGAGGGCTATCTGCTCAGCCTGGTCGGCATCCCCGGCTGATCTGTTGCTATAGGGTCTGTTGACGTTTCGCCGCGAGCCGCGTTGCTGCGCCAAATTGCGCCAGGCAAGGCGCGGGACGCCGGCAATGGTGTTCCCTTGCCAAGTCGCGCAACGCCGCCTGGCACAATTTGCCGCGCAACCCGAAGGGACGGGGCCCGTTTGGCGCAGCACGGCGTTACTCGTCGCTCATTTGGAACAACCAAACCTCGCTCCTCGCGCCTTGTTCTGCGCCAAACGGGCCTCCGTCGCGGCCGTGACGAAACGTCAACAGACCCTAGCACCCAACGCGCCGGGCAAATCCGTTAAACTCCGGCCATTGCCGCCTGGAGTGCCCGATGCGCGAAGATTTGAATCAAGGCCTGATCGATTTCCTCAAGGCCTCGCCGACCCCCTTTCATGCCACCGCCAGCCTGGCCCAGCGCCTGGAAGCGGCCGGTTTCCAGCATCTCGACGAGCGCGCCAGCTGGCACACCGAGGCCGGCGGCCGTTATTACGTGACCCGCAACGACTCCTCGCTCATCGCCATCAAGCTAGGCCAGCGCGCGCCGGTGGACGGCGGCCTGCGCCTGGTCGGCGCGCATACCGACAGCCCGTGCCTGCGGGTCAAACCGCAGCCGGAGCTGCAGCGCCAGGGCTTTTTCCAGCTCGGCGTGGAAGTCTATGGCGGCGCCCTGCTGGCCCCCTGGTTCGACCGCGACCTGTCCCTGGCCGGCCGCGTCACCTACAGGCGCGACGGCAAGGTGGAAAGCCAGCTGATCGACTTCCAGCGGCCGATTGCGGTGATCCCCAACCTGGCCATTCACCTGAACCGTGAAGCCAACCTGGGCTGGGCGATCAACGCGCAGAACGAACTGCCGCCGATTCTGGCGCAGCTGGCCGATCCGGAAGCGGCGGACTTCCGCGCCCTGATCACCGAGCAACTGGCCCGCGAGCATGACTTCAGCGCCGATGCGGTGCTGGACTACGAACTGAGTTTCTACGACACCCAGGCTGCCTCCGTGATCGGCCTGAACGGCGACTTTATCGCCGGCGCGCGCCTGGACAACCTGTTGTCCTGCTACGCCGGCCTGCAGGCACTGTTGGCCGCCCCGGATGAGGAAAGCTGCGTGCTGGTCTGCACCGACCACGAGGAAGTGGGCTCCAGCTCGGCCTGCGGCGCCGATGGGCCGATGCTCGAGCAGGTGCTGCGCCGTATGTTGCCGGAAGGCGACGCTTTCGTGCGCAGCATCCAGCGCTCCCTGCTGGTGTCCGCCGACAACGCCCATGGCGTGCACCCCAACTACGCCGACAAGCACGACGAAAACCACGGCCCCAAGCTCAACGCCGGCCCGGTGATCAAGATCAACAGCAACCAGCGCTACGCCACCAACAGCGAAACCGCCGGCTTCTTCCGCCATCTGTGCCTGGAAAACGAAGTGCCGGTGCAGAGCTTCGTCACCCGCAGCGACATGGGCTGCGGCTCGACCATCGGCCCCATCACCGCCAGCCAGCTGGGCGTGCGCACCGTGGATATCGGCCTGCCGACCTTCGCCATGCACTCGATCCGCGAACTGGGCGGCAGCCATGACCTGGCGCATCTGGTCAAGGTGCTGACGGCCTTCTATGCGAGCCCCGAGCTACCCTGAGCTCCTCTCACTCCGCCAGGGGTGAGGGAAACACGAGGCTGGCGACGCTTCTTACAGCTTGAACTGCTGCCGATAGGCCACCGGGGTCAGCCCGGTGACCCGCTTGAAGGTACGGCGAAAGCTGGACTCGTCGCTAAAGCCCAATGAGTCGCTGATACGGCTGATCGAGTCGCCGGTCAGGATCAGCCGCTCGCCGGCCTGATTGAGCTTGATCAAGCGCACATGATCGGCCACCGCATGGCCCGTCAGCGCCTTGATCCTGCGCGCCAGGGTGCGCGCCGTGACCGCCAACTGGTCCGCCAACTGCTGCACGTTGAGCTGCTGCGCCGGCCGCTTTTCCACCAACAGATGCAGCCTGCGCAGCAGCGGATCGGCCTGCTCCAGCAGGCTGATGGCGCTAAAAACCGGGGCGGCCGGCTCGGGCCGTGGCAACACCATCAGCTTGGCGATCTCGCGATAGGCCACCACGCCCAGCTCGCGCTCTATCAATGCCTTGGCGATCGACAAGTAGCCGCTGGCCCCGGAAGCGGTGGCGGTCTGGCGGTTGAACACCTGGGTCTGCTGGAACTGCCAATTTACCTGGGGGAAGCGCGTCTGCAGGCTGTCCGCCAGCCACCAGGTGGCGGTCGCCGTTTCGCCGCTCAAGCGCCCGCTCTGGGCCAGCAGACACACCCCGGTGCAATAGCTCCACAGCTGGGTCTGCTGATCCAATTGGGCCAGTGCGCGGATCAATAAGCTATTGCTCTCCAGCACCCGGGCCATCTTGGCCTCCGAGTCCGCCCAGAGCCCGGGGATCAGCACAGCCGTGCAGTTGGCCGCGGCCAGGGTGCTGTCCGGCTGCAGGCGCATGCCATGCACAGAGTCGACCGGCTGGCTATCCAGCCCGACCCAGCAGACCTCAAAGCGCCGCTCGCCGACCCGGCGATTGGCCGCGAGCAGCAGGTCGGCGAAGGCGAACAAGCCGGCCGGCATGCAGCCGGGATAGAGCAGCAAGCCGATTTTCTGGACTGGCATGGAATGTCCGTTTTATGGCAATTCCTGCCATCCTCGCGTGACCGAGAGATTTTTACAATGGCAGCACCTAAATCGGAGGCTCCCATGAAAATCACCCAAGTGCGCAACGCCACCCTGATCGTCGAGTTCGGCGAGGTTCGCCTGCTGGTGGACCCTATGCTGGCGGCCCAAGGCCATATTCCCTCGCTCAAATATCTGACCCGCAGCCGCCGGCGCAACCCGCTGGTCGGACTGCCGGATAACGCCGACGAGCTGCTGGGCCAGGTGACCCACTGCCTGATCACCCACTGCCAGAAAGGCCATTTCGACCACCTCGACCGCGCCGGCGTGCGCTGGTTGCGCGAGCGCAAGCTGCCGATCATCTGCATGGAGGAAGACGCGGACTATCTGCGCAAGCTTCGGCTCAATGTCCACCAGGTGCTGCCCGAGCAGATGACCAGCCCCTTCTTCGGCGGCAGCGTCCGACCGATTCCCTGCCTGCACGGCGAAGGCTTTATCGGCCGGATGATGGCCCATGGGCACGGCTATTTCATTC
>NZ_JAUYNP010000030.1 GCF_030696055.1 Pseudomonas sp.
CTGTGTGTTGCTGCCACATCTTCTATTGCTCAGGCTGAGGTTCTTGGCTTGGGTGATCTGTCAGGTGGTGACTTTTACAGTCGGGCCTCGGGGGTTTCCGCCAATGGTGTTGTCGTGGTTGGAATAAGCAATAGCGAAAATGGTTACGAGACTTTTCGTTGGGTCGAGGATGGCGGCATACAGGGGTTGGGTGACTTGGCCGGAGGAGGTTTTGAAGGTTCCGCCCAAGGTGTTTCTAATGATGGCTCGGTAGTGGTGGGCTGGGGACGCTCTATAAATGGCACAGAGGCCTTCCGCTGGACTGAGGCCGGAGGGATGAGTGCCTTGGGCGACCTGCCCGGCGGTGATGTTTACAGTGCGGCCTTCTGGGTTTCTACCGATGGTGCCGTGGTGGTTGGGTATGGAACGACTGGACTCGGCCAGGAAGCTTTTCGCTGGACTGATGCAGGCGGTATGCAGGGCTTAGGTGAGCTGGCTGGGGGGTATTTTTTTAGTTCTGCTCAGTGTGCTTCCGCAGATGGCGCCGTGGTGGTTGGTTTCAGTGGTTCCGACAACGGCAATGAGGCCTTTCGCTGGACTGAAGCCGGTGGAATGCGGGGCTTGGGTGATCTGCCTGGTGGTGCATTTGAAAGCGTCGCCACAGGTGTTTCCGCCAATGGTGCGGTAGTAACTGGACTCGGAAACTCTGAGTCGGGCGTAGAGGCCTTTCGCTGGACTGAAGCCGGTGGGATGAAAGGTCTAGGCGATCTGCCTGGAGGCGCATTTTATAGTCAAGCGAGCAGTATCTCAGCCAATGGTGCGGTGATCGTTGGCATGAGTAGTGGCGCAAACGGCTATGAGGCCATCCGCTGGACCGAGGCTGGCGGAATGCAGTCGTTAGCCGGTTGGCTACGGGACAATGGTATCGCCTCCAGCGATTGGTTCTTCCAAGAAGCCACTGCCGTCTCGGCGGATGGTTCGACGGTAGTCGGCTATGGACAACATGATGGTAACTTCGAGGCTTTCGTGGCGCGGGCGAAGGCGCTGGTAACTCTCGCTGACCTGTCGAGCAGTTTAAATGCCGGCGGCCAAGCCTTCGCCAGCAGCCAGCGCAGCCTCAGTACAATGATCGGTGGTGCACACAGTCGGCCTTTATCGCGCCGTGTAACAAGCGGGCAGTCCACCGGCTGGTTAGCTGGTGACTGGGGTAAAGATGAGCACGGCAACCGCAATGGTGATATTGGCTTGGCGGAAATCGGGGGCGGCTATAACTTCGGCCCTGTGCAGGTCAATTTGGCGGTCGGCCAAACTTGGGCTAATCAGCAACAGCCAGGCGACAGTACGACTGACAGTAATGGCACCTACTTGCTCGGTGAGGCCATCGTGCCAGTTAATGAAGACTATGGTCTCTGGGCTACCGTGGGCGGCTACACAGCGTGGGGTGAAAATGACATCAAGCGCGGCTATCAAAACGGTGGCCAGCAGGATCATTCCTCAGCTAGCCCAGACACTCAGAGCTATGGCTTGCGCGCCCGGTTAGATTGGGAAAATGCCGTGCAACTGGGGCTGCTGCAAGTTAGTCCCTACACCGATCTGAACTACGCCCATGGTAAGCAAGACAGTTATAGCGAGGCGGATGGTGGATTGCCGGCGCAGTTTGATCAGCAAGCTGACAGCACCACAGACCTTCGCTTTGGCGTTGAGGGTAGTTATCCGCTCGGCCAGAGTGGTTTCAATCTGATCAGTCTGCTGGAAACCGCGCATCGCTTTGAGGAGTCTGGCGCTAGTCAGTCTGGCCAAGTGACTGGGCTCTTTGCCTTCGACCTGCCGGGTAACGACTACGACCAAGACTGGCAGCGGCTGGGATTGGGTGTCGAGGGCCAACTTGGCGCAGGCAAAGCCTCGCTGATGCTCAATGGCACCACTGAAGGCGAGATGCCGAGCACTTGGTTGGCGGCGTCGTACCAACTGGCTTTCTAAGCTGGTCATTGTTGTCGGGGTGTCTGCGTCAGACTGTGTTCAAGGCGAATAATCGGTTGCCCCCTGTCACTGCGCCCATCGAGCGCTATCTCGCTCAAGGTTTGGATGCTTAGTAGCCATTTCCGGTGGCAGTGTGGTGGTGGGGTCGCAACTATGCGTGTAAATAATAAATTACATAATTTCGCGTGGTGCCTGCGGCGTCGACTTCACTGTCAGCTTTCAGTCGAACTCATCACGTCCCGTTTAAGTTTCCTTTCGATATTTAGATTCGATGTTTCAGGCTTGCCAAAAACCTGAATTATTAGGGGCGTTTGACCTGAGATTTTGTACGGTTCAAGGCGGCCCAGTCGTCACTTTTCTGAGCCCGTTTACTTAACCCCTGGGAGCAAATCCAAAGGGTCATTTTTTTGTAGCGGCTTAGAGATTGTAAAATGAATGAAAAAATTAAATGTATCAGTAGGTTAGTTGATCCTTCCCGCCTAAAAGCACCGCCGAGTAAGCCTCACGTTTCTAGTGGTGGGGTTCCATGTGAGTCAGTCGAGCCGGCAGTCACTGTTGAGGGGGATGCTAGCGCTCTGCCAGCGATGTCGAAAACAGCCCAATTATATGCTCTCGATAGTGTGCAACGTCTAGATCCGCTGACGTTTCCGGATCAGCCAGGCCAGGGTTCATACGCTCATCCGTGCACAATTTCGAACGCAAGGCATTTGCTTGCCTCTTACGGGATATCTGTCAGATACAACGTAATCAAGAAGAAGCTTCAAATATTTCTTCCAGATCATGCGGGAACTAGCGACAACGCAGATAACACGGCGATGACCCAAATCATCAGTCTCGCCACTCTAAATGGTATTTCCACCGGTCAGGTTCCATCGTTTGTTGACGCTCTTGGGGACCGAAATCCCTACAACCCTGTTGCTGAATGGATCACCAGTAAGCCATGGGACAATACTGATCGACTGGCAGATGTTTGCGAAACATTGAATGTTCGTGCTGACTATCCTGAGCGCCTGAAAAATGTGCTGGTTTGTAAATGGTTGCTCAGTGCAACGGCTGCAGCGCTAAAACCCAGTGGATTCAAAGGGCGAGGTGTTTTGACGTTCCAGGGACCTCAGGGGATAGGCAAGACCAGTTGGGTTACATCATTGGTGCCTAATCCGACATTGCGCGAAATGGTTGTCAAAGTGGATCACCATCTGGATCCAAGTAACAAAGACTCAATTCTTGGTGCGGTCACACACTGGATTGTTGAGATCGGCGAGCTCGATAGTTCCTTCAAAAAAGATATTGCTCGATTGAAGGGCGTGTTGACCAGTGATAGCGATAAGGTGCGTCGGCCGTACGCTCGCATTGAGTCCGAATATCCTCGGCGGACTGTGTTCTTCGCCACGGTTAATGAAAAAAATTTTCTGGTTGATTCCACGGGCAATAGTCGCTGGTGGACAATTCCTTTGGTTGCCATTAACTATCAACACAATATTGATATGCAGCAGGTTTTTGCTCAGTTGGCAGTTCAGTTTAACGAAGGTCGTCCATGGTGGCTTAATGAGGAGGAGGAAAACCTGCTGGCATTACATAATGGCGAGCACTGCAGTGTTAGTGTCATTCGTGAGCGACTGATGGAGGTTGTTGAGTTGACCGTTGTTGATAGGGGTGTAGTTCCGGCATTAACAAGTACTGAGGTGCTTCATCGGTTGGGGATTGAGCGCCCTACAAATGCACAGTGTAAAGAGTGCACGTCCATCTTGCGTGAATTACTTGGTGATTCAACGAGGGTGAACGGGAGTAATAAGTGGCGGTTACCGTTCAAGCGTTCATTGGCACAAATACACACTCAGGTTCCTGTCGGCGGTGAAGGTGATGAATATTGAGTTCGTAGGTTAGTAAGGTTAATAATTAACTATTGCGCTAGCTGTCATGCGTGGTGTGTCTATGGGGGGGCAGGGGCTGCAGTTTTAAAGACTTTAATTGGATTTTTAAAAATAGGTAGTGTCTGCCTGCGACTTGCATCGCGCCCAGTTCCCCACTTCTGCCACCACTCCCTCCCCTCGGTGTCTTGTAGGTAATCAACCTTTAAATTCGGTAGTTGTCCTGCCCCTCCTGCCCCTGTTCGGCAATCTGCCGGCGTCAGCCTCAGGCAAATTTTGCGGTCGTTAGCTGCCTACTTAGATGAAAAGTAAAAGGTTTTGCAAAACTTCGTGCGATTTCTATCGCTGCCTGCGCATTTCTTAACTTTATCCATGCCCCCCCCCCCCCGTGAGCGTTAAACCGATGCCACCTCTCTTTATGAGTTGTGGCATTTATTGCGTGCTAAATTTAAAAGGAGTAATACCATGCCAAATGAAAGTCTAGATGCAAGCTTCGTTAGAAGTGCTATTTGTCCTGAAGGTAAAAGCAAGATTGATTATTACGATACGGCCATTACAGGCTTTATTCTTGAGGTTCGTGCTTCTGGAGGAAAGACGTTTCACCTTCGTTACCGTGATCAGCATGGCAAGCAACGCCAACACAAGATTGGTGACTCGAAGTCCATTTCTTTTGACAAAGCTCGTCAGGCAGCTCAAGTGTTACGTTCTCGTGTGGTGCTGGGAGAAAACCCATCTGAAGAGCGCAAGGTCAAGCGAACTGTTCAGACGCTGGCTGAATTTGCGAAGGATAGGTACATGCCGTTTGTGAAGGGAGACAAGAAAAGTTGGTCATCAGACGAAAGCTATTTTCGTAATCATGTGCTACCTACGTTTGGAAATTGCCATCTGGATCAAATAAGCCAGCAGTCGGTCATCGAGCATCACCATGCTATGCGTGCTGAGGGGTATGCGCCCGCTACCTGTAATCGTGTGCTTGTTTTGATGCGATACATGTTCAACCTTGCAAAGAAATGGAAGATACCTGGAGCTGAAACTAATCCAACCTTGGGTGCGTCGATGTACGAGCTTAATAATGCGCGTGAGCGTTATCTGACAGCAGAGGAGACCCTCCGCCTGAGGGATGCACTGGAAAATTGTGGCAATAGCCAGATGAGGTACATCGTCCCTTTGTTGTTGCTGACTGGGGCGCGTAAGCGGGAGCTACTTGATGCGTGCTGGGAACACTTTGATCTCGAACGTCGTACTTGGCGTATTCCGACCTCAAAGTCGGGAAAACCGAGGTATGTGCCCTTATCTACGGCTGTGTTGGCAATCCTGGATCAGCTGCCTCGTTGGGAGAGATGTCCGTATTTGGTACCTAATCCGATGACTCAGAAACCTTATAGGTCAGTTTTTTGGAGTTGGGACACTGCACGTAAGCAAGCCGGGCTACCTGAGGTAAGGATGCACGATCTGCGGCACAGTATGGCAAGCAATATGGTGAACTCAGGACGTTCACTCTATGAGGTGGCCAAGGTGCTGGGGCACGCTCAGCTGAAAACGAGTCAACGTTACAGTCACTTGTCACAAGCGACCTTGCTTGCGGCAGTGGATGCGGCGGCTGATGCGACAGGCACTATCTGGAGTTCAGCGGAGGTGGGCAGAACTGGTTAAAATCCAGAGGAGCTGCGCACAGGTCATTCCTGCCGGTCACTCGAAGTGGGGAGACCCCATCGAGTTGGGTGGTCGGTGGGGAAGCCTATACCGATTCATTTGAGCAAGGACTGTACCTATTTGAATTGGTGCCAATGCATACCTTCTGTAGTTGGGTTGTCGGTGGGTGAGGCTAAACCACCGGTTCAAAAACTGCCGCAACTCCTCGAAAATGCTGGGCTTCGGAAACTACTTGGCTCGTTTGGCCTGTTCGAGTCCAGCGAGGCCTGCAGCGCCCTGCTGCGCTGGGCCGGGCTACCTGAGGTGCAGACGGTGGATTACCACGCCCTGCGCGAACGGGATATCGAGCGCCTGGCCGATCTGGTCGAGCAGCATCTGGATACGCAGAAGTTGCGAGAGCTCTGTGGTGTGTAGTCCGGATGCAATCCGGGAGCGGTTTGTGCGGCGCTGCGCTTTCCCGGATTGCATCCGGGCTACGGGCTACGGGTTGCGTGCGGCCATTCGAACGAAGGTGAACTATGCATGAACTGATACTCGGCGGTGCCCGTTCCGGCAAGAGCCGCCTGGCCGAGAAGTTGGCCGCTGCATCGGGCTTGGCGGTGAGCTATATCGCCACCAGCCAGGCCCTGGACGGCGAGATGAATGGGCGTATCCAACAGCATCGTGAGCGCCGCCCGGCGCACTGGGGGCTGGTGGAAGAGCCGCTTGAACTGGCCCGGGTGCTGACTGAGCAGGCCGCCGCGGACAAATGCCTGCTGGTCGATTGCCTGACCCTGTGGCTGACCAATCTGCTGATGCTGGAGGATCCGGCGCGTCTGGCGGCCGAGCGCGATGGGCTGCTGGAGTGCCTGGCCGGCTTGCCGGGGCGGATTATCCTGGTCAGCAATGAGACCGGCCTGGGCGTGGTGCCGCTGGGCGAGCTGACCCGCCGTTATGTCGACGAGGCTGGCTGGTTGCACCAGGCCCTGGCCGAGCGCTGTCAGCGGGTGATCTTCAGCGTGGCGGGTTTGCCGATGGTTCTCAAAGGAGAGGCACTATGAGTCTGCAATGGTGGTTACACGGCTGTCAGCCGCTGGACCTGGTGGCGCGCAGCAAGGCCCAGGCGCGCCAGCTGCAGCTGACCAAGCCGGCCGGCTCTCTCGGCCAGCTGGAGCAGCTGGCGATTCAGCTGGCGGCCATGCAGGGTAGCCAGCGGCCGAGTATCGAACGGCCGTGGATCAGCATTTTCGCCGGTGACCATGGCGTGGTGGCCGAAGGGGTGTCGGCCTTTCCCCAGGCCGTCACCGGGCAGATGCTGCGCAACTTCGTCGGCGGCGGCGCGGCCATCAGCGTATTGGCGCGGCAACTGGGAGCGACCCTGGAGGTGATCGACCTGGGCACGGCGGTGCCACTGGAGCCCTTGCCTGGCGTGCTTCATCTGCACCTCGGCGCCGGTACGCAGAATTTCCTGCAGGGGCCGGCCATGACCCTGGCCCAGCTGTTGATCGCCCTGGAAGCCGGCCAGGCCAGCGTATTGCGCGCCCGGGCAGCGGGCAGCCAGCTGTTTATCGGCGGCGAGATGGGCATCGGCAATACCTCCGCGGCCACGGCCCTGGCCTGCCAGCTGCTGGATTGCCCGGCGGCCGAGCTGGTCGGCCCCGGCACCGGCCTGGACAGCGCCGGGGTGGCGCACAAGGCCGCGGTGATAGACGCGGCGCTGGCGCTGCATAGTCCGGCCATCGTCGCGCCCATCGAGGCGCTGCAGTGTCTGGGCGGCTTCGAGATCGCCGCACTGAGCGGCGCCTATCTGGCCTGCGCCCAGCAGGGCATCACGGCATTGGTGGACGGTTTTATCTGCAGCGTCGCCGCGCTGCTGGCGGTACGCCTGAATCCCGCCTGCCGCGACTGGCTGCTGTTCGCCCATTGCGGCGCCGAGCCCGGGCACAAGCGCGTGCTCCAGGCGCTGCAGGCCGAACCCTTGCTCGATCTCGGCCTGCGCCTGGGCGAGGGCAGTGGGGCGGCCCTGGCGGTGCCGCTGCTGCAACTGGCCTGCAGCCTGCACAACCAGATGGCCACCTTCGCCGAGGCGGCAGTGGCCGAGCGCCCGGCATGACTGTCCATTTGGAGCTGTTGCGCCACGGCGAAACCGAACTGGGCGGCGGCCTGCGCGGCAGCCTGGACGACGCCCTGACCGCCACCGGCTGGGCGCAGCTGCGTGTGGCTGTGATCGCTGGCGGGCCCTGGGATCGGCTGATCAGCTCGCCCTTGCAGCGCTGTGCGCGTTTCGCCGAGGAATTGGCCGCGCAGCGGGCGCTGCCCCTGAGTCTGGAACCCGGTCTGCAGGAGCTGCATTTCGGCGCCTGGGAAGGGCGCAGCAGCGCCGAGCTGATGCAAACCCATGCCGAAGACCTCGGCCGTTTCTGGACCGACCCCTACGCCTTTACCCCGCCAGAAGGCGAGCCGCTGCTGGCCTTCGAGGCGCGGGTGCTGGCGGCCGTGCAAGGCTTGCAGGCCCGGCATGCCGGTGAGCGTCTGCTGCTGATTACCCATGGCGGAGTGATCCGCCTGTTGCTGGCGCGGGCCCGCGGCTTGCCGCGCAGCGACTTGCTGCAGGTGAATGTCGGCCACGCCGAGCGCTTTCAACTATGCCTGGATCAGCACGGCACACTCTGGGAGCCGGCATGACGGCGTTCTGGATCGCCCTGCAGTTTCTCACCCGCCTGCCGGTGAGCCTGGCGGCCATGCCAACGCCCGAGCAACTGGGCCGCTCGCTGCTGTGCTACCCGCTGGTGGGCTTGTTGGTCGGTGGACTGCTGGTCGGCGCCCAGCAACTGCTGGGCACTACCCCGGCCTTGTTGCAGGCGGCCTTGCTGCTGGCGTTCTGGGTCGGTATCACCGGTGGCCTGCACCTGGATGGCCTGGCCGACAGCGCCGATGCCTGGGCCGGCGGCTTCGGCGATAGAGAACGCACCCTGGCCATCATGAAGGACCCGCGCAGCGGGCCCATCGCGGTGGTGCTGCTGGTGCTCGTGCTGCTGCTCAAGTTCGCCGCGCTGGTCACCCTGCTGGACGCCGGCGCGGGCCTGCTACTGCTGCTGGTGCCCTGGCTGGCGCGCTGCCTGTTGCCGCTGCTGTTTCTCAGCACCCCCTATGTGCGCCAGGGCGGCTTGGGCCAGGCCCTGGCCGAGCATCTGCCGCGCCGGCAGTTGCCCTGGGTGTTGGGGTTGAATGTCCTGGCCATGCTGCTGTTCGGCTGGCCGGCGCTGTTGGCCTTGCTGGTAGCGGGTGTGAGCTTTGTCTGGTTGCGCGGCCTGATGCTCAAGCGCCTGGGCGGCACCACCGGGGATACCGCCGGGGCCCTGCTCGAGCTGGTGGAATGCGCGCTGCTGCTGGCGTTGGCCCTGGCACTCTGAGTTCAATCTGTAGCGTTGCATTGCCGGGCAACTGTAGCTGCCGCTTCACCGGGTGGCGGGGTATATCTGCATCCAGATTGCCAGTTGCGTCCTGAGCCATTGCTACAACTTTTGCTGGCGCTGCTGGACGAGCTGGAAAGGCTCGACTGATTTTCTCGATAAGCGGGTCGCTACCCGTAAAGGAAGACTTATGACTTCGGTATGGCGCACGAGTGGCTGGGTACTGCTGGGCGCGTCCCTGATCCTGGCCCTGTCCCTGGGCATTCGTCACGGCTTCGGCCTGTTCCTGCCGCCCATGAGCGCCGAATTCGGCTGGGGGCGCGAGGTCTTCGCCTTCGCCATCGCCCTGCAGAACCTGATCTGGGGCCTGGCCCAGCCGTTCGCCGGCGCGCTGGCCGATCGTTTCGGCGCGCAGCGCACTGTGCTAGTCGGCGGCGTGCTCTATGCCATCGGCCTGGTATTTATGGGGCTGGCAGACTCGGCCTGGTCGCTGTCGCTGAGCGCCGGCCTGCTGATCGGCATCGGTCTGTCCGGCACTTCGTTCTCGGTGATTCTCGGCGTGGTCGGCCGTGCCGTGCCCATGGAGAAGCGCAGCATGGCCATGGGTATCGCCGCCGCGGCCGGCTCCTTCGGCCAGTTCGCCATGTTGCCGGGCACTCTGGGCCTGATCGGCTGGCTCGGCTGGTCGGCGGCGCTGCTCGCCCTCGGCCTGCTGGTGGCCCTGATAGTGCCATTGGCGGCGATGATCGAGGACAACCCCTTGCCGCTGCAGGGCCACGAGCAGAGCCTGGGCGAGGCGTTGCGCGAGGCCTGCGCCCACTCGGGGTTCTGGCTGCTGGCCCTGGGTTTCTTCGTCTGCGGCTTTCAGGTGGTGTTTATCGGCGTGCACCTGCCGGCCTACCTGGTCGACCAGCACCTGCCGGCCCTGGTCGGCACCACGGTGCTGGCCCTGGTGGGCCTGTTCAACGTGTTCGGCACCTATATCGCCGGCTGGCTCGGCGGGCGCATGGCCAAGCCGCGCCTGCTCAGCGCGCTGTACCTGGCCCGCGCGGTGGTGATCGGCGCCTTCGTCATGACGCCGCTGACGGTGTGGAGCGCCTACGCCTTCGGCATCGCCATGGGCCTGTTGTGGCTGTCCACTGTGCCCCTGACCAACGGCACGGTGGCGACCCTGTTCGGCGTGCGCAACCTGTCGATGCTCGGCGGCATCGTCTTCCTCTTCCATCAACTCGGCGCCTTTCTCGGCGGCTGGCTGGGCGGTTACCTGTACGACCGCACCGGCAGCTACGAGCTGGTTTGGCAGATCGCCATTCTTCTCAGCCTGCTGGCCGCGGCGCTGAACTGGCCGGTGCGCGAGCAGCCGGTGGTGCGCCTGCAGGCCGCCGGTGTCGAGGCATGAGCCCGCGGCATTGGCTGGGTGCCGGCCTGCTGCTGGCCGGCTGCGCACTGCTGGCGCTGATCGGCTGGGGCTGGCGGCAGGGCGGCCTGGCCGTTCTGCAACTGGGCATGGGCGCCTGCTAACGGTGATTTCTCGGTAGCTGGCCCTTCACCCATCTGGGCGATGTGACGGACTTCTCTTTGTTCTTAGACTGGCTCGACGCCGGACGCAGTTTTCCCGGCGTGCCCACAATAAGAATAAGGAGGCACCCATGCGTCGCGTTATTGCCACTGCTTTTGCCGCCGTTGCCCTGCTGGGCGCCGTTCAGGCCCAGGCCAGCTACACCCAGACCAAATACCCCATAGTGCTGGTGCACGGCATCACCGGTTTCAACACCATCGGCGGGCTGGTCAACTATTTCCACACCATTCCCTGGAACCTCGAGCGCGATGGCGCCAAGGTCTATGTCGCCAGCGTCGCCGCCTTCAATGACAGCGAGCAGCGCGGCGCCGCGCTGGCGCAGCAGATAGTGCCCTGGGCCGGCGCAGGCGGCGGCAAGGTCAACCTGATCGGCCACAGCCAGGGTTCGCCGACCGCGCGGGTGGCGGCGTCCCTGCGCCCCGATCTGGTGGCCTCGGTGACCTCGATCAACGGGGTGAACAAGGGCTCGAAGGTCGCCGACGTGGTGCGTGGCATCATTCCGGCCAACAGCCTGATCGAAGGTGGCACCAATGCAGTGGCCAATGCCCTGGGCGCGATGATCAACCTGCTGTCCGGCAGCAGCAATCCGCAAAACGGCCTGGATGCCCTGAAGACCCTGACCACCGCCGGCACCGCCGCGCTGAACAGCCGCCATCCCTGGGGCGTCAACAGCAGCAGCTACTGCGCCAAGTCCACGGAACTGCACAACGTACGCGGCTATAACATCCGCTACTTCTCCTGGACCGGTAACAGCGCCTACACCAACATCTTCGATGCGGTCGACCCCTTCCTGGCCATCACCGGCCTGGCTTACGGCGGAGAGAAGAATGATGGCCTGGTCGGTGTCTGCTCGACCTACCTGGGGCAGGTGCTGGGCGACAGCTACCACATGAACCATGTGGATGCGATCAACCATCTGTTCGGCATCCGCGGTTGGACCGCGCCGGTATCGCTGTATCGTCAACATGCCAACCGCTTGAAGAACAAAGGCGTCTGATAGGTCGTTGCGGGCTGCCCTAGGGTCTGTTGCCGTTTCATTCGCG
>NZ_JAUYNP010000031.1 GCF_030696055.1 Pseudomonas sp.
AGGACTTCCATATCTTACTCATAGAAAAATGGCAGTAATTTCAAAGCCCCGCTTAGAGGCTTAGGAGCGGAGAACTTCTTAAGCCTAATCGCCTTGAGGAGTGACCCGCCACCCGGTTTTTGGCCATTTCATGGCCGGTCACCGCTTGTCCGCAAGGTTTCAATCTAGGAATAGCTTTCCAGCTCAGCCATTCCGAACGGATGGCTCAACGCTACTATAGCGGGGGAAGTAGGGCCAGCACTTGCGGTGCTGCTCGCAGATAGCATCAATGACGTGCGTATGACCACTGTGCTGAGCACGATGGAGCAAGACCGCCCATTCGGATTATTGAGTTGATGGCGGTTGAATCAACGCATTAGCGTTAGGTTCAAGGGGTTGTTTCGCGGCTAAACCGCCAAAGGAAATGGCGGGGTCGATGTAGCGCATGGCTGACTTGATGTCCTTCCAGCCCACATAGGTCATCAGTGCCTTGAGATCCCAACCATTGGCCGTGGCCCAGGTGGCAAAGCCACGGCGCAGCGAGTGGCTGGTGTACAGCTCGGCGGGAATGCCGGCGCGCTGCAGGATCTGGCGCAGCAGACTGATCAGGCTACCAGGATGCAGGTCGTCTTCACTAAGATGTCCCCAGCGATCCAGGCGGCGGAACACCGCGCCGCGGGCGATGCCGGCCACGCTGATCCAGTCTAGGTAGGCCTGTACTGGGCACAGGCGCTTCAGCGCCGGCGCGTAGTGGGTCGTGCCAACGTTATCCCTATCTCCCTTGCTCTGCGGCAGGAACAGGCTCATTCCAGCGCCGGGCTCGGCCTGGATATGTTCGACCCGCAGGCGACATAGCTCGTCACTGCGAAAGCCCCGCCAGAAGCCGATCAGCAGCAGCGCCGCATCGCGGCGGCTGCGGAGTAGCTTTGCAAGACATCCGTCCCGCTGAGCCCGTGCAGCTTCCTTCTCCAGCCACTGAACCGCCAGCTCCAGATGTTTCAGCTGTAGCGGAACGGCCTGCTTAGCCTGCGCTGGATGCAGGGTACGTATGCCTTTAAGCACCTGCCGCACCGTGGGTGTCTTGGTCGGATCGGGGAAACCCTGGTTGATGTGCCACTGAGCCAGGGCCGCCAGGCGCTGTTTGAGCGTGCTGAGGCTCAGCGTGTCGGCATAGTCCACCAGGTAGCGCACGATGCTGTCGCCGGTCGCGGGCAGGAATCCACCCCAGGCCACCTCGAAGTGTTCAATGGCCGATTGGTAGCTACGCCGGGTGTTTTCCCGCGTACCGGCTTGCAGATAGCGCTCGACGCTCTTCATCGTCCGAGGTTGCCCTTTGTGTACTGAAAAACGGCTGCTTAGCGACCGTTTTTGCCCATCCTATTGAATAAGTTTTCATTACTTTATCTGATTTAAGCCACTGAATCCGGCTTTACTTCAGATCAATTTGGCATGTAAATACATGGTATGTAATCCACTACGAAATCGTAGGAGC
The DNA here is from genome assembly GCF_030696055.1 of Pseudomonas sp. Classification (GTDB taxonomy): domain Bacteria; phylum Pseudomonadota; class Gammaproteobacteria; order Pseudomonadales; family Pseudomonadaceae; genus Aquipseudomonas. The sequence continues at coordinate 1,472 of NZ_JAUYNP010000031.1, forward strand.
ACACCATGGCCCGTGGCGGCATTAACAAGGCGCTGGTTCAGAAGGCGCGACAGGCCATCCTGGCGCGGGGCGAGAACCCCAGCATCGACGCGGTGCGCGTCGAACTGGGAAACACCGGCTCGAAAACCACCATTCACCGCTACTTGAAAGAACTCGAAGACGCCGAGCGCGGCCGGAATACGGCCGCGATCCCGCTCAGCGAACAGTTGGCTAACTTGGTCGGCCAGTTGGCGGATCAGCTAAAGGAGGACGCGCAGGCCGCCGTGGCCCAGGAGCGCGAGCAACTGGCACGTGAGCGGCTCGACTACCAGAACCAGACTCGGCTGGCTGAAAGCCGTATCCAGCAACTGGAAAGTCAGTGCAGCGGGCTCACGGAACAGCTTCAGGCAATTCAGCAAGCGCTACAGCAGGAGCAGCAGCAACGCCAGCAGTCCGAGGTTGAGAATGCCCGCCTGGTGCAGGCTAACCGCGATCAGGACGCGCGCCTGCAGGACCGCGACAGCCAAATTCGCTCGCTGGAGGAAAAGCATCAGCATGCCCGCGATGCTCTGGAACACTATCGCCTGGCCAGCAAAGAGCAGCGTGAGCAAGAACAGCGCCGACACGAGTCGCAGGTGCAACAACTGCAACTGGAGCTGCGGCAACTTCAGCAGACCGTGATAATCAAGCAGGACGAACTGACCCAACTGAACCGCGACAATGCGCGCCTGCTCGCCGAGGCGCGGCAGTTGCAGAAAGAGCAGCATGCGCAACAACAGCTTCTGGCGCAGAAGACCCAGGCCCTAGAAACCGCCAAGAGCGCACTGACCGGCGTTGAGCGCGCGAATGAAACCCTGGAACAGCGTTGTCGCACATTGCAGGAGGAGGTGTCCCGGCTGGGCGAAGCCTCCGTGATTCAGGCACAGCAAGCGCAGGGTCTGCAGGAGCGTTTGATCGAAGCCGCTGCACAGCTGAAGCTACTCGGGGCACCGCTGGCGCACGTAGCAAATGATCCGGCACACTGAGGCCAGAAGCTGAGTAGGGGGGGCAGATGACACTACCCGAGACTGCCAATGAACGGACAGCGCAGTCGTTTCGACGCAGCGCCAGCGCGTACAGAGCCTACAGATAAGCCTTGCCGAGGCCACGGCAGCGTTGAAACTGCACGCCAAGACGCGTCCCCCTGCAGCCTCGAAGGCACGGCGTCCGACGCAGCCCCTGATTACGCAATTGCTTGGGCCGCTAGTACGCTAAATGAAGCAATAGGATCGGGATAGGCAGGGAAGTAGGCATACATATGAAATTTCGCACGTACGCAGCAGCAATGATTTACATCGGCTCCTACCTGCCGCTGAGCATGATCTTGCTGACACAAGACTACCAGTATGAAGCGCTGTCCTTACCGTGGTGCAGTGACTGGCTGGCCTTTACCAGCCAGTGTCACATCCCTTTACGGAATCCGCTCATGGCGTTGTCGTTGTTCGCAGTCTGTTTGATGTGTTTTCTCTTTACCCTGCTTACTTTGACCTGCGTTAAGCCGAGGCTGGAGGTGGCCATCGAGGAGGCTCGACACATTCCTTCGGATTTGATGAATTACGTGCTGCCTTATGTGGTGTCTTTCATGAGCCTGGATTATCAGGAAACCAGCAAGTTCATTGGTTTCATAATTTTCTTGGCGTGGCTGTTCTGGATTACCCACAAGTCTGGCCAGATCATCCTGAACCCGCTCCTAATCGTTTTTGGCTGGAAGCTCTACGAGATTCGCTATCGCTTCGCGCAGAGCCCGAATGTCCTTAGCGGCGTCTGTTTGTCGAAGGTCGACCTGTTTCCCAACCAAACCCATAAACAACGCGCCCTCGAGGATGTGTTGATCATCAAAGAATAAGGAATACGCCATGGCTGGAGCGCTAGAAACTCTCAAGGAATTCGATCTGGAACACGCCACAGTGACGCTGTGGACCTTCAAGAAGTCGACCGGCAAGGACAAAAGACCTGTCTTTACCGGCCGCTGGGTGGACACCAGCGATGCGTTGAATGAGGCCATCAAATCGGCAGTGCAGACGACTTGTGAAGGTATAAACGAGACGCAGGAATACGGCCTGCTTGCGCAGAACAACGAGGCTAGCGTGCTGACGATCACTACCCTGGAAACCCATGCAGGGTTGATTGTGGCGCAGGCTGTCGATGAGGTTGCAGCGAAGAAGGTGATCAACCTCAAAGACATCAGCAATGCGGGCTTCTACGCGTTGAAGCTGGTTTCGGGCGATAAAGTGATTTATGCCGTGCGGCGCACGGATGATTCGTGGAAGGCGAAGAAGTCGCTCAAGATCATTTCTGCCGTATTCTCCGACCATGAGTTGGGGCTCGATGATAAACCGGGGTTCAACCTGTCCAAATACGTGGATTTCTTCATCGTTGGGGAGGATGTTCTCGTTTGCTCAAAGCCAAGCTTCGAGTCCATCCTTAGTTACAAGCAGGCACATAAAGAGGACTTCGGCGCGCTGCAAGCTGAACCGGAGTTCTTTGAAGTATTCACCGACATGCAACCGCTGATTGCTTATGTGGGGGACAACAAAATGCAATTGCGTAGGGCATCGGCTATTCGCCAGAAAGGGCACTATCGCAACCCTGATTTTATGGCGAGTCTGCGCGCAGCCCACGCACAGTTTAGTTTGAACATCACTTTTGATGACGTCGGTAAGATTGTGCCGTCGCCTGAGACCTGCAAGGATATTTTCCAAGCTCTACTGGATCACCGTTTGATGTCGCATTTCTCGCACCGTGTGTATGACGTCCAAAATGCTGCGGATGTGGCGGTAAACTAAAGAGCAGACTCACGCCAGATGCGCTTTTAGACAGGTCATCGAGACAGCGATGAGCTGGAAGCATATGGGTGTTTAGAAGGGAAGTGAGTGAAATCACCCTCACCCCGCCCCCCCCCTAAAGAGGAGCCTGAAATCTAAAATACCGGATATGGATTAGATGGTTACAGCCAATTCAGCGTTCAATTTACATTTTCGGGGGAGGGTAAAAATTGCTAACCTGGGCTAGAAGCTGTCGCCAGTGACCCAGTCCAGCAGCACCTATTCCTGACAGAATAGAGTTATATGGAAATTATCGAGGTTATGCTTTCACCATAAACTTGATATTTTAACTATGAATGAATGACTAGGTAGGGCGGGTATTGGCGGGCACTTCACCGGGCCGAACGAATAGAACGGCGACGAACCAGAACACAAGCCGCGGCACCTTGATCGTGCGCGGATCAGTTATTGCATCGAGGGCGATTCAACGCTCGCAAAATCAAGAGTTTAAGATCATCAGTAAATAGAAGGGGGGGGAGTGACTTTTCCCCTTATCTCGGCATAACCCCTCTTCCACCCCATTGGCACGCCAGCACTAAGTCATCCTGCTGGCAGGAGGTGGTCCCATCCGGCATAGCGGGATATCCATGAGGAGACATGTCGTGATTTCTAGCGCTGAACAAAAGCGCCGAGAGGCTGCTGCCCGATATGCTCGGGCGACGATCGCCTTGGAGGGCGGTCAGCAGACGCCGATTGCAGCAGAACAGTTGGCGCGATTTGTAGAGGGCTCGATCTCTATCGAGCAGGCGATTGAGCTCGTGCGGCAGAGCTACGGCCTCCCAAAGAGTATGTCGGCGGCCCAGGTCGACAGAATCGATTAGCTAGCGAGATGGATTGCTATAGCGTAGTCGATTGGGCACCAGTGCATCGAAAGCACTCAGATCTACACCCACATGACCATCACGGACCTGCAAGATGTGTACAGCAGAACGCACTCGGCAGCCCAGGGTTCACGACGTTGAATAGGGTTTGGATGCGCGCTTGATAATTTCGAGCAATGCGAGCACTGGAGACAGTGCTGGGGGAGCAGAAAAAACTAACCACCGATACCTGAAAGAGATCGAGGAGACCGAAGGGGGCAGGGCAGAGGGCCAACTTCAGCTCAGCGAGCAATTGGTCAGCCTGGTGAGCCATCTCGCTGATCAGCTAGGGGAAGAAGCCGAGGCTTCGATAGCCCAGGAACGAGAGCATCTGGCACGGGAGCGGCTCGACTACCAGAATCAGATCAGGCAAGCCGAAGCCCATATCCAGCAGCTGGAAAGCCAGTCCGCCATGCTTGCGGAGCAGCTCAATGTCGCGCAGCAAGCCCTGAACCAAGCACAGCATCAACACCAGCTGGCCCAGCTGGAGAATGGCCGGCTGACCCAAGCAAACGATGACAAAGACGCGCGCCTAGCTGATCGGGAGAGCCAAATTCGCTCATTAGAGGAAAAGCATCAGCATGCCCGTGACGCGCTGGAGCATTACCGGCAAGCCAGTAAAGAGCAGCGTGAGCAAGAACAGCGCCGGCATGAAACCCAGGTCCAGCAAGTTCAAGTGGAATTGCGACAGCTACAGCTACAGCAGACCTTGATCGTCAAACAGGACGAACTGACACAGATAAACCGCGACAACGCGCGCCTGCTTGCTGAAGTTCGGCAGCAGCAAAATGAGCGCGCAGCCGATGCGAGCAGCACATGACCCTCACGCTCCACGCCCCCAACAATCAGAGCCGCCTCCAGAGCATCGACTAGCCGAAGCTACGTCGCCTGGAAACCGTATGACGGATCGAACCAAGTGCGTCCAGTTTTTAACTAATCTCTGGAATGGAAGAACGAGGCCTCGGTCCGTCAGATCCCATGGGCTGCGTCGCTAACTAAACTCTAGAATCGGCGGATGGGAGACATTTCCCGCGGCTCAAACCGGTAAAAAAGTTAACTAAACTCTAGAATGGAAGGACAGAAGCCCGTTTCTAGGGTTTAGTTGCAGAAAATTCTAAAATTTAGTTATACGAACAGACGCCTTGTCCAATCAACGGCAGCGCTCGTGAACAGATCTAGCATAGTCTTGCGTTTAACATAATATACATTATGCGAACTTACTGAGAGCTGGCGGTGGCTGCCAACCTAGTTAGAGAACTCGCGGCTGTCGTTTTGACACTTCGCATAATGTAGCCTTATGACAAATTTAGCTTGCGTTGGCTACTGGTCTGGCACAGCGGCTCATACCACCAGTAAATAGAAATTACCGGCCTTGTCGCTCTGAACCGAGCCGCTTCGCAGCTCGCTCGAAAGCTGGGTGAATCACTGGAGAACCGCCAGGACAGTCCGTCCGTTCAGGCTGAAGTATTCCGGATATTCAAAACCGTCTTCAGTAATGAGCAAGCTGGTAGGCACGCCGGAATCTGGCGATGCAATTTGAACAGCATTGCCAGTTGTTTGGCGTCAACACATCGTCAAACCTTGCAAAATCTGCGCACCTTCTATACTGACGCCACATTGCCACGACCCTTGTCGCCAGAAAGTGCTGGCTGCAAAAACGGGAGAATGCGCGCTATGGACTGGTTGGGCTTGCATTTTATCGCTGATCTGCCGGCAGACGGACAGATCATCCTCCAGTGCAGCTACAACCCCTTGCTGGTGCTCCTGGCCTATGTGGTCGCCTCGGCCGCCAGCTTTACCGCCCTTAACCTGGCGGAACGCGTGGGGCATGCCGAACGTCGCGGTGCACGGCTGATGTGGCGCTGGGTCGGCGCTTTCTGCCTGGCCGGCGGTATCTGGTCCATGCACTTTGTCGCCATGCTGGCCTTCCAGGCACCGGTCCCGATCCACTACGACATCCTGACCACCGCCGCCTCGCTATTGACCGCCTTTATTGCCGCGTTGCTGGCCATGTACACACTCGGCCACGAGCACTTGCGTCTGTCCCGGTACTTGCTCGCGGCCTTCTGCATCGGCCTCGGCATTGCCGCCATGCACTACAGCGGAATGGCCGCGATCCGCTCCCCCGCCATCCAGTACTACCAGCCCTGGCTGTTCGCCTTGTCGATCCTGATTGCCTTCGCCGCCAGCCTGGTCGCCTTGTTATTGGCCCTGTATTTCCGCAATAGCGATGGTTTTTTTCACCAGATGCTGAAGTACCTGGCCAGCCTGGTGATGGGCGCAGCCATCGTCTCCATGCACTTCACCGGCATGTGGTCACTGAGCCTGGTGGTTCCGCTTGGCACTCCGTTGCAGTTGCAACCCGCCGAAAACAGCCTGCAACTGGGCCTGACCATCGGCCTGATCGCGCTGCTGATCATTGGTAGCGGTCTCAGCGCGGCCTGGGCGGATAGAAAGCTTGAGAGCAAGGAGCGCGACTTGCTTCGGGTCAATACTCTGCTCAACCAGCTCGACCACGCCCGCGCCTCGCTGCAGCAGGCCGCCCACTACGACGCCCTGACCAACCTCCTCAATCGCCGCGGCTTCAACCAGCTTTTCGCGGAACAGCTGCAAGAGCATATCCAGCGCAACCAGGCCTTGGCGGTGATGTTTCTCGATATCGATCACTTCAAACGGATCAACGACAGCCTAGGTCACGACGCCGGCGACGAGATGCTCAAGGTGGTCGCCGAACGCCTGCGCGGCACCGTGCGCGAGCACGATGTGATCGCCCGGCTCGGTGGCGATGAGTTCTGCATCCTCGCCAGCCTGCACAGTGACGATGAGGCACGGCAACTGGCGCAGCGGGTGATGGAGAAGATGAAAGACCCGATTGCGCTGTTCGGCCGTAGCCTGGTGATGACTGCCAGCATCGGCATCAGCCTGCTTCCGGAAGACGGCCAAACCTGCGAGGAACTGCTCAAACACGCGGACTTGGCGCTCTATCAGTCCAAAGGCTGCGGGCGCAACACCCTGTACTTCTTCAGCTCGCACCTGAAAGCAAAGGTTTCCCTCGAACTGCAACTGGAAGAGGAGCTGCATGAAGCGCTGCGCGAAGAACATGGCCTGCAACTCTACTATCAGCCGATTCTCGACCTGCGCAGCGGTCAGCCCAGCAAGCTGGAAGCCCTGGTGCGCTGGCAGCATCCGCAACATGGCCTGCTGACACCGGAGCGCTTTATTGGCATCGCCGAAGCCAATGGTTTTATCGCCGAACTGGATGCCTGGGTACTACGCCGCGCCTGCCACGATCTCAAGCTGCTTGGCGAGCTGGGCTTTGCCGAGATGAAAGTCGCGGTGAACTGCTCGGCGCTCAACCTGGGGCGCGATGAACTCGTTCAGGAGGTGCGGGACGCCCTGCAGAGCACTGGCGTGCAGCCCCAGCGGCTGGAGCTGGAGGTCACCGAGAACGCGCTGATGGGCAATATCAACCGCGCCGCAGAGCTGCTGCAGCAGATCCGCAACCTTGGCGTATCCCTCTCGATCGACGATTTCGGCACCGGCTACTCATCGCTGGCCTATTTGCGCCGCCTCCCTCTGGACACCCTAAAAATCGACCGCTCCTTCGTCCAGGACATCCCGGAGTCCCAGCAGGGCATGGACATAGTGCAGGCCATTATCGGCATGGCCCACACCCTGAAGCTCAAGGTGGTCGCCGAAGGCGTGGAAACCTCACAACAGCTGGAGTTTTTGCGTGAACACGGCTGCGACTTTATCCAGGGTTATCTGCTTAGCCGGCCACTGCCGCTGCAGGCGCTGCAAGACTTGCTGTATAGCTTCGATACAGCCCCCCAAAGCGCCTGGCCTGCACGCGTCAGTTTGACCTAGGACAGTTGGTTTTCTGGCCTGGGCAAGCGCTGCGGCATCCTCGACGAGAAGAGCAAAATACCGCCCAAAATCTTCAGTGCGCCGCCTACCCTTGCTGCCGCCAGACCGCTAGCCAGCCAAGCGAATTCCTGTTTGCACTGCTCGGCCGATACGCCACCGAAAATCAACCGCCATAGCCTGTTGCCGCCAGGACCTTCTGCGCAGCATTAACATCCAGCTGCCCGCTAAGCCTCTGCGCTGGGCCTCCTCATCTGGTGCGGTCAGAGCATCAACATTGGCGATATGCGCAACACCACCCTCCTCTTCTCGCGGGCCCGGAACGCCTTGGAGGTTATCGCCATGAATTTCATGGCCACAACGGCAAGCATTTCGCTGGCTATGCTTGAGTTAAGTGCTTCTTGCACACGCGCTTGATCTGAACTAGCTCCAACGCGGTTTAACTGGAGCTGCGGTGAAGCGTTCCGCTTTCATTGGTATAAAGGTGGGCGGTATGACTCGTCGATTCTATCGGGCGCTTATGCTCTTCCTGCTTGTCGGCCTAAGTGCCGAGGCCGCGTTAGCTGAAAACGGTTGGCTGTCCCTGCATGTCTATACCGAAGAGTTCCCGCCTTACAACTACACCGAGAGCGGCATCGCCCGCGGCATCTCGGTGGATGTGTTGCTGGAAGCGGCCGAAGCCGCCGGCCTGCCGCTGGAGCGCAAGGATATCCGCTCGCTGCCCTGGGCCCGGGGCTACCAGTTGGTGCAGAAAGGCCCTGGCGTCATGCTGTTCGCCATGACCCGTTCGACGGCTCGCGAGCCCTTGTTCAAATGGGTGGGACCTATCATCACCACCCGCGTCGTGTTGCTGGCGCGCAAGGCGCGTGCTCTCAAGCTGAACGCGGTCAGCGAAATCGCCAACTACCGGATTGGGGCGATCCGCGACGACATCGGTCACCTGCTGCTCAGGGATTTGGGCATTGCCGACCAGGACCTGCAACTCTCGGCTAACGCGGTGTCGATCGCCCATATGCTGAGCAAGGACCGCATCGATCTATGGGCTTACGATGAAGTGACCGCGGCCTGGTTTATCAAGCGCCTGGGGCTCAACAGCGGCGATTATGAGGCGGTTTATGTGCTCAAGGATGGCGAAATGTACTACGCCTTCAGCCTCGACGTTGACGATCAACCGTTGCAGCAACTGCAAACCGGGCTGGACAAGTTGAAGCAGCAACAGCGCTATCTGGACATCATCAATCAATACAAATAACGCCGGCCCCCTCCTCGCCAGCCGTCAGCAGGCCGTCCCTGTCGTTCAGCAGCCTTGTTGAACGTTGTCGCCTGGGCAGGAAAAATCAGGATCGATTGGCCCTATGAGCAAGAAACCCAGCAGAAAAACGCACCGTCCAGGTCCTGCGGCACAGGCTCGAATGGAAAAGCGCCGAGGGGTTGCACCCGACTGGCCAGTGTTGCTACTGGCGCTGGGCGGCATGTTGCTGAGCGGCTACCTGAGCTTTACCGCGCTAAGCGACAGCGCCCCGCTATTCTGTGGGCAAGACTCGCCCTGTGAACGGATTCAGCAAAGCCGCTGGTCGCAGCTATTGGGCATGCCTGTGTCACTCTGGGGTTTTGCCCTCTATGGCGTGCTGGCGTTAAACGCCTGGCGACTGCCGAGCAAGCTGCCACGCTGGCGTCGGCAGTGGCTGGTTGCTTTGTTCGGTTTGGCGATCAGCCTGTACCTGAGCCTGATCGGCTGGCTCGAACTCGAGGCACTCTGCGCCTGGTGTCTGCTGTCGCTGGCCTTGCTGGCGGCGATCTGTGCCCGGCTCAGCCTGAAGCGCCCGCAATCGCCCATTGCCGTGCCCTGGCGGCCTTGGCTGATGCGCAGCGGCCTGACGGTGCTGCTGGCCTTGACGGCCCTGCACCTGTATCACAGCGACCTCCTCGTCCCCCGCGAAGAGCCCCAGTTGCAGGCGCTGGCCGAGCACCTGCAGCGCACTGGGGCGAAATTCTACGGGACATTCTGGTGCCCGATCTGCCAGGAACAGAAACGCCTGTTCGGCGGGTCTGCCGAGCGCCTGCCCTATATCGAATGCACGCCGAACGGCAGCAAGGGCCTGCTGGCCGCCGCCTGTATCGAGGCCAAGATCACCGGCTATCCGACCTGGATCATTCGCGGCAAGCGCTATTCGCAGTCGCTCAGCACTGTGGAGCTGGCGCGTTACTCGCGCTTCAAATGGCGCGAGAACGCCGCACCCTGAGGGGCTATGCTTGAACCATGGTCCGCGCCACTTTCCGCTTCTACGAGGAGCTCAACGACTTCCTCCCGGCCGAGCGCCGACGCCAGGCATTCGACTGCGTCTGCGCGCGCGCGGCCACCACCAAGCACATGATCGAGGCCCTCGGCGTGCCCCATACCGAGGTCGAACTGCTGCTGGTCAATGGCGAGTCGGTGGGGTTCGAGCGCTTGCTGGTGGACGGCGACCGGGTGGCGGTCTACCCCAAGTTCGAACGCCTGGACATCAGCCCCCTGCTCAAGGTGCGCGAAAAACCCTTGCGCATGTTGCGCTTTATCGCCGACGCCCACCTCGGCGGCCTGGCCCGCCTGCTGCGCATGGCCGGTTTCGACAGCCTCTACGACAACCATTTCGACGACCTGGAGATAGCCGCAACGGCCGCCCGCGAAGGCCGCATCGTGCTGACCCGCGACCGCGAACTGCTCAAGCGCCGGCTGGTCAGCCACGGCTGCTATGTGCACGCACGCAAACCGGCCGAACAACTGCGCGAGCTGTTCGAGCGGCTCGATCTGGCGCGCAGCGTACGCCCCTTCAGCCTGTGCCTGCATTGCAACCTGGCGCTGCGGCTGGTCGATCTGGAGGAAGCCCGCGAGCGCCTGCCCAGCCGCATCGGTTGCCGCTATTCGCGCTTCCTGCAGTGCGATGGCTGTCACCGTCTGTACTGGCAAGGCAGCCATTGGCGCAATATGTGCGCCCTGCTGGCACCGCTGCTCGCGTCCGCGACGCTGGAAACCCGCCCGCCCTAATCCGGTGGCCGCAGGCCGGCCTCGCGCAGCCAGTCGCGATTGAACAGGCGCCCGGCGTAGAGCCCGCCGCGGTCGCACAGCAAGGTCACTATGCAGTGCCCCGGGCCCAGCTCATGGGCCAGGCGCTGCGCGGCGCAGAGGTTGATGCCGCTCGAGCCGCCGACGAACAAGCCTTCCTCGCGCAGCAGGCGATAGAGCATGTCCACGCACTGCTGATCGTCCACCTGCAGCGCCGAGTCGATCGGTGTGCCCTGCAGATTGGCGGTCACCCGGCTGGTGCCTATGCCTTCGGTGACCGACTTGCCTTCGGCGCGCAACTCGCCGTCCAGCACCCAGTGATAGAGGGCACTGCCCATGGGGTCGGCGAGGACGATGCGCACATCCGCTTTGCGTTCCTTGAGATAACGCGCCACGCCGGCCAGGGTGCCACCGGTGCCGACCGCACAGACGAAGGCATCCACCCTGCCCTGGCTATCGCGCCAGATCTCCGGCCCGGTGGTGCGGTAATGGGCTTCGCGGTTGGCGGTATTGTCGAACTGGTTGGCCCAGATCGCCCCGGGTAGTGTGGCGGCCAGACGGCCGGCGATCTTCTGGTAGTTGTCCGGATCGCTGTAGGGCTTGGGCGGCACCAGGCGCACCTCGGCGCCCAGTTGGCGCAGCAGGTCGAATTTCTCCCGCGACTGGTTATCCGGGATCACTATGACGCAACGGTAACCCCGCGCCGCACAGATATGCGCCAGGCCGATGCCGGTATTGCCGGCGGTACCTTCCACCACGGTGCCGCCCGGCCCCAGATGGCCACTGCGTTCGGCCTCCTGGATGATGCCCAGGGCCGCGCGGTCCTTGATCGAGCCGCCGGGGTTGAGAAACTCGGCCTTGGCCAGGATCTCGCAGCCGGTCTCGGCACTGAGCTTGCCGAGTCGGATCAGCGGTGTGTCGCCAATGGCCCCGATAAATCCCTCGCGTATCGCCATGCTCCACCTCCAGCCTGCCCTGCTCTTTACCAGTTTAGCGGCGACCGGCGCCGCCGCACGCGCAGCGGTCGGCCGGCGGCTCCGCGGCAATGAATGGCGCAAGGCGCAGGCATTGCGCTTAGCTTTGCGCAGCGCGCGTCTGGGTCACGTGGCCTGCGCCGAGGGGGCTTATTCCTCCGGGGCGCTCAGGTAGCGCTCGAACCAATCGCCGGCCAACCTGGCCACTGCATCCATAGCCCCGGGCTCCTCGAACAGATGGCTCGCGCCCGCTATCACCTGCAATTGCTGGGTGCAATGCAGCTGCCGGCTGGTTTCGCGGTTCAAGCGCAGCACCACCTGGTCCTCGCCGCCGACTATCTGCAGCGTCGGCGCCTCGACCTGGCCTCGGGCCTGCTCCGCCAGGTCGGTACGGCCGCCGCGCGAGACCACCGCCTGAATCGCCTGCGGCCGCTGCGCGGCGGCAATCAGGGCGGCGGCGGCGCCGGTACTGGCGCCGAACAGGCCCAGGCGCAGGTGGGCCAGTTCGGCGTCGCGGGCGAGCCAATCGATCACGCCGAGGATGCGCCGCCCCAGCAGCGGAATGTCGAAGCGCAGCTCGCGGGTGACCTCATCGATGCGCTGCTCCGGCTCGGTGAGCAAGTCGAACAGCAAGGTGGCCAGCCCCCGTTCGCTGAAGTAGCGGGCCACCTGCTGGTTGCGTGGGCTGAGGCGACTGCTGCCGCTGCCATGCACGAACACCACCAAACCCTGCGCGGCAGCCGGCAGCAGCAGGTCGGCCGCCAGTTGCGCGTCGCTCAGCGGCACGCGCAGAAAGCGTGGCTGAAGCGCTTGCATAAGCCTTACCTCCCGCCGCTCACGGCGTCTGCTCACAGTCGCGCTGCCAGGCGCGGGCTAGCAGGTCCAGCACCTCCTGGTCCGAGGTCTGGGAAAAATCCAGGTACCAGGGGCCGATGGCCATCAGCCACTCGGGAATAAAGGGGCAGACCACCTCATCGACCTCGGTGCGCAAGCGCGCCACGCTGTCCGCCGCGGCGACCGGCACGGCGACCACTAGGCGCGCCGGCCGCTGCCCGCGCACCGCCTGGACTGCCGCGCGCATGGTGGCCCCGGTGGCCACCCCATCGTCGACCAGTATTACCTGCTGGTCGCGCAGCTGCGGCAGCGGGCGCTCCCCCCGATAGGCCTGGTCGCGGCGCTGCAGCTCCTGGGTTTCCCGGGCGACAACCGCCTCGATGGTCGCGTCGTCGATGTGCAACATCTGCAGCACATCAGGATTCAGCACCCGTCCCCCGCCGCTGGCGATGGCGCCCATGGCCAGCTCGCTATGGCCCGGCACGCCGAGCTTGCGTACCAACAGCAGATCCAGGCGCAGCTCCAGGGCCTGGGCGATTTCATAGGCCACCGGCACACCGCCCCGGGGCAAGGCCAGCACTATGCAGTCGCGCCGCTGCCGGTAGGCCACCAGCAACTGCGCCAGAGCCCGGCCGGCGGCCGCCCTGTCGGGGATGGGGACATCAAGGGAATCGTAGCGAGCCATCTAGCAGCCCTCGACTCGGTGTTGGGTCAGCACCCGCAGAGTCTTCAGTTTAGCGCCAGGCCTTGGACTCATCCGCTGTCTTGCGGCTGGCTTGCCCTATGCAGCCGCTCCTGGCTGCAGAGCAAGGTGGTAAAACCTGGGCCTAGAGCCATGGCACTGCTGCTGTCTGCTCTAAGCTCTTAACAGGCCGTTGAAAAACTACCTGCGTTGCCGATACGGCGTTAAAAACAGGCTCGGAATGCTCATTTACAGCTCGTAAACTCCGCTTCCTCGCCTATTTTCGCCTTGTCTCGGCTGCCTCGCCTACATTTTTCAACGGCCTGTTAGAGTCGAGTGGCTATAGCTGTGCATTACACAGTACCGGTGTTGCTGGCTATCAATACGTCACTCGGGCTACTCGCTTAGCAAGACAGCCGAACACTCCATCAAGGGCAGGCAGCATGGACAAGCAGCAACAATGGAACCTCTGGTTCTTCCTGATCGCTTTCAGTCTACTCCTGGTATTTCAGAGCTGGTGGGGCGCGGGCAGTGCCATTGAGCAGATTCCCTATAGCGAGTTTATGCGTCTGCTCAAGGACAACCAACTGAGTGAATTACGCATCGAACAGCAGCAAATCAGCGGCAAGCTCAAGGAGCCGATCAACAACCGTTACCAGTTCAGCACCGTCAGGGTCGAGCCCGAGCTGGCCGCGGCCTTGGCCCAGTCGCAGGTCCGCTTCAGCGGCACCCGCGAAGGCGGTGCGCTCGACAGTCTGCTCAGCTGGCTGTTGCCCTTTCTGCTGATATTCGCCTTCTGGTCCTTTCTGTTTCGCCGCCTGCTGGACAAACAGGGGCTGGGCGGCATGGTCAATGTCGGCAAGTCCAAGGCCAAGGTGTTCGTACAGCGTGATACCGGGGTGACCTTCGAGGATGTGGCCGGCATAGACGAGGCCAAGGCCGAGCTGCTGGAAGTGGTGTCCTTTCTCAAGGACCAGCCCAAATACAGCCGTCTGGGCGCACGCATCCCCAAGGGCATACTGCTGGTCGGCCCGCCCGGCACCGGCAAGACCCTGGTGGCCAAGGCGGTGGCGGGAGAAGCCGGGGTGCCGTTCTTCTCCATCTCCGGTTCCGAGTTCGTCGAGATGTTCGTCGGCGTCGGCGCGGCGCGGGTGCGCGACCTGTTCGAGCAGGCGCGCCAGGCCGCGCCCTGCATCATCTTTATCGACGAACTGGATGCCCTGGGCAAGATGCGCGGCGCCGGGGCCTTCGGCGGCAACGATGAAAAGGAGCAGACCCTCAACCAGTTGCTGGCCGAACTGGACGGTTTCGATACGCGCGAAGGGGTGGTGCTGCTGGCCGCCACCAACCGCCCGGAGATTCTCGACCCGGCCCTGCTGCGCGCCGGCCGCTTCGACCGCCAGATAGTCATCGACCGCCCGGACAGGCGCGGCCGGGTGGCCATTCTCAAGGTGCATCTGAAGCGCATCCAGGCCGGCGACGATCTGGATGTCGAAGCCATAGCCGGGATGACCACCGGCTTTTCCGGGGCGGACCTGGCCAACCTGGTCAACGAGGCGGCCATAGTGGCCACCCGCCGCGGAGCGGATAGGGTGGATATGGCCGACTTCAGCGCCGCGGTGGAACGCATAGTGATTGGCAGCGAACGCCGCGGACGCCTGCTGCAGCCTCATGAACGCGAGGTGGTGGCCTATCACGAAATGGGCCATGCCCTGGCCGCGGCCAGCCTGGCGGGCATGGACCCGGTGAATAAGGTGTCGATCATCCCCCGCTCGGTCGGCGCCCTGGGTTACACCTTGCAGCGCCCCACCGAGGACCGTTATCTGATCACCCTGCGCGAGCTCAAGGACCGCATGCTGGTATTGCTGGCAGGGCGCGCGGCCGAACAGTTGATCTTCGCTGAGATTTCCACCGGCGCGGCGGACGATCTGGCCAAGGTCACCGATATCGCCCGGCAGATAGTCACCCGCTTCGGCATGAGTAGCGAACTCGGCCAGGCCGTGCTGGAACGCCAGAGTGCCAGCTACCTGGGTGAACATGCGATCAGCCTGCGCGAAAAGGACTACTCGGAGCAGACCGCCCGCGAGGTGGACCTGTGCGTCAAGGCCCTGATCGATGAGGCCTATGAGCGGGCCAAGGCCCTGCTGCAGAGCCGCCGCGCCGAACTGGAACAAGGGGCCAGGCTGCTGCTGGAAAAGGAAACCCTGACCCCCGAAGACTTTCCGCCGTTGCGCCCCCTGGCACTGCAGCCTTGAGCCTCTTCTTGACCGGGCGGCTTGGTCGGGGCGGCGCCAGGCTTCCACGCGGGAGTGACCTACACTGGAGAGTTCCATCTACAGCTGTCGCAGGGGGTTTTATGCCTACTGTCGGTTATGCCCCTTCATCCCACGGCTCTATCAGGACGCCAGTCAACTGCCATGACTGTGCATTCAAACGGTTTTGTCTGCCGGCCTATCTGGATGAGGCGGAAACCGCTCGATTGGAAGCCATAGTCAAACGCAATCGGCCCTTGCGCAAGGGCGACCACCTGTTCCGGGCCGGCGATGCCATGCAGCAGATCTATGCGTTGCGTTCGGGCGCGCTGAAAACCTATCTGCTGAATCAGGACGGCGCTGAGCAGATCACCGGCTTCGTCCTGCCGGGCGAACTGATCGGGCTGGATGCCTTTGGCAACAGCCTCTTCCCCAGCTACGCCATGGCATTGGAGACCTCGCTGGTGTGCAGCATTCCGCTGACTGAACTGGAGGAGTTGGCCGATGCTATTCCCCATCTCAGAAAACAGCTGTTCAACACCCTGAGCAGGGAACTGCACGTGGAGCAGGAACACCTCAACCACAATCGAGAAAGCGCCGAACAGCGCCTGAGCATGTTCTTGCTCAACCTATCCGCCCGTTACAGCCGGCGCGGCTTGTCGGCGGTAAAGTTCATCCTGCCCATGAGCCGTGGCGAAATCGCAAACTACCTGGGGCTGACCACAGAGACGGTCAGCCGCCTGTTCACCCGCTTCCGTCTGCAAGGTCTGCTTGAAATCCAAGGCCGTGAAATCCAGCTAACCCGACCGCTATTCTGGGTGACGACGCCCCACCCCGTACCGGCCGGCGCGCTACCCGGGGCAATCATCCACGCGTGATCGGAGGCCAAGAGTATGCAGACAGCAGCCACCGCGCGACGCCTATGCCTGTACAACACGGCAGAGCTCGAACTGATAGTGCAGGCCATGGCGTGCCAGGCCGCCGCTTTGCTGCCGCCCGGCCCAAGCGCCCTGGTCGGCATTCTGCGCCGCGGCGAACCCCTGGCGCGCATGCTGCAACTGCAGTTGGCGCGGCTCTCCGGGCAGGCCGAGTTGCCGCTGTACGGGCTCAAGGTCAAGCGCTACGCCGATGACCTCAGCCTGTTGCATGCGCACACGGCACTGACCGAGAACCCCGAGCTGGCCAAACTGGACCTCGCGGGCACCAGCCTGCTGGTGGTCGACGATGTGCTCTACCACGGCCATTCGCTGCTGCGCACCTGTGCCTATCTGGCGAGCCTGGGTGCCCAGCGGGTGCGCACCGCGGTGCTGGTCGACCGCTGCGTCAGCCAGCAACCGGTGCATGCCGATATAGTCGGGGTACGGCTGCAGATCGCGCCTGGCGACATCATCGAATGCAACGTACCGCCCTATGAGCAGGACTTTCGGATCGAGGTGGTGCGCCGGGGCGCTTAGGCGCTGTCAGGTAAGCCCCCCGCTATAACAGACGCTGATGCAAGTAGCTGAGGTGAGCGGGAAGGCGGTATCTACGGGCTATGCCCGCCGCGCAGGTAAGCCAGCCAATAGACCCCGGCGACCAGCAGGGTGCCTCCGACTATGTTGCCCGCGCTCACGGCGGCAAGATTTTTAGCCGCCGCGATCATCGACAGGCTGCCCTGGGCATCCAGGGCGAGCCCGAATGGCAGGAAGAACCAGTTCGCGATCGAGTGTTCCAAGCCCAGGGTCACAAAGGCGCTAATGGGCAGCAGTATGGCCAGCAGTTTGTCGGTCACGCTGTGCCCGCCCATCGCCAGCCAAACCGCCAGGCATACCAGTACGTTGCACAGGATGCCCCGCGCAAAAGCCTCCCCCAGGCCAAGCTGCGCCTTGCTGCGGGCGATATTGAGCGCCGTTTCCCCCACCGCGCCACCGCCCAGACTGGCAACATCGGCCCACACCACCAGCACCACGGTGCCCAGGCAGCCGATGACATTGCCCAGGTAAACCAGCAGCCAGTTGCGCAGCACCGCCCGGGTGCTGATCAGCTTGCTCGCCCAGGCCATGGCCAAGAGATTGTTGCCGGTAAAGAGTTCGGCGCCACCTATCACCACCAGCACCAGCCCCAGGCAGAAACTCAGGCCGCCGAGCAAACGGGTGGCACCAAAACCAAGGTTGTTGCCGGTGATCACCACGGTGAAAAACAGCGCCCCCAAGGAGATAAAGGCGCCGGCCAGTATGGCCAGCACAAACAGGCTCAAGGCATCCGCATGCGCCTTGGCCACGCCCATTTCTTCGACCCGCTGGGCGATCTGGCTGGGTTGGTAAGCGTCACTGAATAAATGTCGCTCGGTCATGGCACTTCAGCCCGCTAATGCTGCGCTGATGGGGGCGGTGGCCATGCACACACCGCCAGGGACACCGGCTGTCGGCGATCTAGTACGACTAACCCTGGAGCTTGTCGTGCAGCCAGGCAAACAGGGTTCCGAGCAAGCCCCCCCACAGGCTCAATACCAGCAGTGGCCCGAGGAAAGTGCCGGCGCTGTAGCTTTGCGGCCCCTGCAGGCGACTGAAGTCCAGCCCATGGAACAAGGCATTGAGAAAGGCGATGCCCTGCTCCGGCCACAGCGCATAGAGCACGGCACAGACCGTATAGGAAATCGCCATGCTCAGGGCCAGGGCGAGACCGGTTTTCCAGGGTGCGTTCATGTTTAAGTCCTCAGGTTTGGCCGCTGGGGTTCGGCCACTGGCCGGCGACGCCCAGGGCAGCGAATGCGGATGCCCAGACGCCTTATAGTCAGCATAGGAAGTGCCGCAACAGCGCCGTTGATGTAGATCAAATCCAGGGCAAAATCGCTTCGACGGCCTGCTACGGCCATGGCCGCAACCGGGCTCAAGGCTGAGCACAACGCCCGCGGCTGAATCCCCCCGCCTTGATCCAGATCAAAGCCCCGCCGCGGCGGCGGGCCAAGGATGAACAGGGTTCAGGGCGCGCCGCGGGCAAGGGCATGGGCGCGATTGCGCCGGGCGGCCCAGCGCCGCCGGCAAACGAGGTGATGGCGGCGAAGCATGAGGGCGAGCTTGGGCATGGGCGCATGGCACGCAATGGAATCCTCCCAGGTGACGGCCGAGGTCAAGGTCGATCCCAGCCAAGGACTCGCGCAATCCGAGGCGGCGGCGCGCTTGCGGGTTTACGGCCCTAACCGGCCGAGCGTGCCGCCTGGCAAAAGCGCCTGGCGGCGCTTTGCCGCGCAAGTCGCGCAACCCCTGGTGCTGGTACTGATCGCAGCCGGCACTGTGACGGTCTTTCTGGGGGAATGGCTGGATGCCGGCGTGATCTTCGCCGTGGTGTTGATCAATGCCATCCTCGGTTTCGTCCAGGAAGGCAAGGCCGCAGCCGCCTTGGCGGCGCTCGCCCAGGCGGTGGCGGCAGAGGCCACGGTGCTGCGGGCCGGCAGCCACCAGCGGCTCGATGCGGCCGCACTGGTGCCCGGTGATCTGGTGCTGTTGGCGAGCGGCGACAAGGTGCCCGCCGACATGCGCCTGCTCACCAGCAAGGAGCTGCGCACCAGCGAGGCGGCGCTGACCGGCGAATCGCTGCCGGTGGATAAATGCAGCGACTGCCTGGCCGCCGATACGCCCCTCGCCGAGCGGCGCAACATGGCCTATGCCGGCACGCTGGTGGTCGCGGGCCAAGGTCGCGCAGTCGTAGTCGCCACCGGCAATGGCACCGAGAGCGGGCGCATCTGCGCCCTGATCGCCCAGGCGCCGGAGCTGACAACGCCCTTGACGCGCAAGATGGCGGTGTTCGCCCAACAGTTGCTGATCGCCATCCTGCTGCTTGCCGCGCTGACCTTCGGCGTGGGCGTGCTGCGCGGCGAGTCAGCCTTCAGCATGTTTATGGCGGCGGTGGCCCTGGCCGTGGGCGCGATACCCGAGGGGTTGCCGGCAGCCATGACTATCACCCTGGCCATCGGCGTCGCGCGCATGGCCAAACGCCGCGCCATCATTCGCAAGCTGCCCGCGGTCGAGACCCTGGGCAGCACCACGGTCATCTGCTCCGACAAAACCGGGACCCTGACGGAAAACGCGATGACGGTGCGCGCGATTTGGGCCGGCGGCGAAGCGTTCTCCGTCAGCGGCCATGGCTACGGGCCGACGGGGCGCATTGAGTGGGCCGGGCAGCCAGTGGCAATAGCCGCTGCCCTGCGCGAGACCCTCCTGGCCAGCGCGCTCTGCAATGATGCGCGGGTGCTCCACAGCGGCCAGCATTGGACTGTGGTCGGTGACCCCACCGAAGCCGCCCTGCTGGTCGCAGCGCGTAAGGGTGGGCTGGATACGCAGACGCTGAATTCGATTTTTCCACGCCTGGATGAACTGCCTTTCGACTCGACCCGCCAATACATGGCGACCCTGCATGAGATCGAAGGGGCGCGCATCGTCTGCGTGAAGGGCGCCGTGGAGAAGCTCCTGGCCAGCTGTGCCTCGATGCTCGATGCCCATGGCCACGAGGTGCCCCTGACCGCCGAGACCGTCCACGCCGAGGCCACGCGCCTGGCGGCCAGCGGTTTACGCGTACTGGCCGTGGCCCGCTCCGAGCTGGCGCCGGGGCAACGCTTGGAGCATGCGCGGCTCGGCGCCGAGCTGGTGTTTCTCGGCCTCATGGCCATGCTCGACCCGCCACGGCCACGCGCCATCCGCGCGGTGCGCACCTGCCAGGCGGCGGGCATCCGGGTCAAGATGATCACCGGCGACCATCCCAGCACGGCCAGCGCCATCGCCCGCCAACTCGGCATAGTCCGCGCCGGGGTGGCGGCCTGGACCGGCCAGGAACTGGCCAAGCTCGATGACCAAGCCTTGCGTCGGGTGGCGGCGGACGTGGATGTGTTCGCCCGCGTCGAACCTGAGCAGAAACTACGACTGGTGCGGGCCTTGCAGGCCGGCGGGGAAGTGGTGGCCATGACCGGTGACGGGGTCAACGATGCGCCGGCGCTCAAACAAGCCGACATCGGCATAGCCATGGGCCAGGGCACCGAGGTGGCCAAGGAGGCCGCCGCCATGATCCTCACCGACGACAACTTCGCCACCATCGAGGCGGCCATCGAGGAGGGGCGTGGTCTCTACGACAACCTGGTGAAGTTCATTGCCTGGACTATTCCCACCAATGCCAGCGAGGGCCTGGTAATACTCGCCGCCGTGTTCGCCGGCACGCCGCTGCCGATCACACCGCTGCAGATCCTCTGGATCAACCTGACCACCGCCATCCTGCTGGGGATGATGCTGGCGTTCGAGCCGGCCGAGCGCGGCATCATGCAGCGCCCGCCCAGGACTCCGGGTGCTCCGGTGCTTGATCGCGGTCTGTTGCAGCGCATCGTGCTGCTCAGCCTACTGATGCTGGCCGGCGCCTTCGGCCTGTTCGAGCTGGCGCTGCAGCGCGGCCAGTCGATGGCGCAGGCGCGCACAGTCGCCACCAACGTCTTCGTGCTGGTGGCGATTGTCTACCTGTTCAACTGCCGCTCCCTCAGCCACCCATTCTGGTCCATGGCGGCGTTTTCCAACCCCTGGGTGTGGTTCGGCAGCGCCGCGATGCTGGCGCTGCAATTGGCCTTCACCTATCTGCCGGCCTGCAACCGGGTGTTTCACAGCGCCCCTATCGGCCTGCGGGAATGGCTGTGGATTGGCGCCTTTGCGGCCACCTGCGCGCTGATCATCGAAGCGCAAAAATACCTGGGTTCAGCCAGGCAAACAGCGTCCCAGGCGCGGCCAGGCAGCCGGGCAGAATGACCCTCCGCCGACGCCAGCGCGCGCATCTTCAATTCGGCCCGCGGATATTCGTAGGTTGGCGTGGCCTAGACCTATTTTCCCAGCCGTTGCTGCAGGTAGCCGACCAGGCTGTCCAGGCTGTGCAGCTGCCGGTAGTCGGCCTCGGGGATATTCACCGCGAAACGTTGGTGCAAGGCGCCGAGAAAGCGCAACCAATCCATAGAATCCAGGTCGACCTCGTCGCGTAACGGCCGGTCGCTGCGCAGCGTCTCGGCTTCGAGTTCCGGGGCGATCCGTTGCAATTCTTCCAGTACCTGCTGGCGCAACTGCTGCTTATCCATGGGGGGCTCCTTACAGCTTGTCCGGGTCTTGCAATAACTGGCGGATCTCGCCGAGAAAACGCGCGCCGTAGTGGCCATCGCTGACCCTGTGGTCCGCGGCCAGGCTGGCCATCACCGTGGGCCTGACGCAGAGCTGCCCCGCTTCCACCCAGGGTCGTTCGAGAATACGACCGAAGCCGACCAAGGCGACCTGCGGCGGGTAGATCACCCCAAGAACGCAATCCACGCCCTGATCGCCGAGCTGGGTGATGGTGAGGCTGGCGTCGCTCAGTTCGGAGCTGCGCAGCGGTCCGCTGCGGGCCCGCTGCACCAGGTCACCCAGCTCACTCATCAGTTGGCGCAGCGGCTTGTCGGCGACATCGTGCAGCGCCGGTGCGATCAGGCCGCCCTGGCGCAGGGCGATGGCCACGCCGAGGTGAATGCCGGCGGCCGGCTGGAAGGCGCCTTCGCGCCAGTAGCCGTTGAGCTGCGGATAGTCGCGCAGTGCCAGGGCCACCGCCTTGAGCAACAGCACACCGGGTAGCAGGCGTTGCTCCGGCGTGCTCTGGGCATTGCGTGCCTGTAGCCAGGTCATGGCGTTGCCGAGGGCAATGGTCTCGCTCAGGTAGTAATGGGGTATCTCGCGCTTGGAGCGGCTCATGGCCGCGGCGATGGCCTGGCGCATGGCGGCATGGCGGTCGACAGGCGCGGCCGGCTGGGCGGCGGCTTCGACGTCTTCCAGGGTGACCACGCCGTGGGGGCCACTGCCGCTCAGCGCGGCCGGGTCCAGGCCCAGTTCGGCGGCCCGCTTGCGCGCGGCCGGGGAAACCCGCGGCCGGCTGGCCGGCGGCAGGGCGGGTTCGTCCACTAGGGCAGTGGCCATTGGGCTGGCCGCGGGCGCTGATTCAGTTGACGGCGCAGCGGGCGCCGCTTGCCGTCGCACGCTGGGTGGGCTTTCTCCGGCTTCCAGCAGGGTGGCGATCGGCGTGCCCACCGGCACCTTGGCCCCGGGTTCGATCAACAGCTCGAAGATTTCACCGTCGTGCCAGCACTCCACATCCACCGCGGCCTTGGCCGTGTCGATCAGCGCGACCACCTGGCCGCGCTTGACCTTATCGCCGGGCTTGACCTGCCATTCCAGCAGGGTGCCGGCGTCCATGTCAGCGCCGAGGGACGGCAGTTTAAATTCGATCATGCAACCCTTCCTCAATCAGCAACGCATCGCCAGTTACAGCCGTAGGAGCCAGCTTGCTGGCGAAACCCAGGCAGCGCCTGAACCATCGATCGCCAGCAAGCTGGCTCCTACAGGTTCGTACGACAGTCAAAAAACGCGTCAAACTCGTCTCCCCGGCGCTCTCGCGGGCATGGGACTAGGCGTCATCCTCGCGCCTACAACCCTTGGCCGGCTGGCTAGCCGCACAGTTCGTGGGCCGCCGCGACTATCGCCGACACTTGCGGCAATGCCGCTTGTTCCAGGTGTTTGGCATAGGGCATCGGTACTTCGGCGCTGCATACCCGCGCCGGCGGTGCGTCCAGTTCATAGAAGGCCTGTTCGACGATTCGCGCCATGATCTCGGCCGCCAGGCTGCCGCTGCGCCAGCCTTCGTCGACCACCAGGGCGTGCCGGGTCTTGCGCACCGAGGCCAGCAGCGTGGCATCGTCCAGCGGGCGCAGCACGCGCAGGTCGATGACCTCGGCGTCTATGCCCTCCCCGGCCAGTTGCTCGGCAGCCGCCAGCGCCTTGCCCAGGGTGCCGCCGTAGGCGATCAGGCTCAGGTCGCGGCCTGCGCGGCGCACCTTGGCCGAACAGATGTCCACCGGCACGGCCTCGTCCAGTTCGCCTTCGAGGTTATAGAGCTGGGCATGCTCGAAGATCAGCACCGGGTCGGGGTCCTGCAGCGCGGGCCAGAGCATGCCGCGGGCATCCTCCAGGGTGGCCGGGGCGAGAAGCTTCAAACCGGGGATATGCGCGAGCCAACCTTCCAGGCTGTGGGAATGCTGGGCCCCCAGTTGCCGACCGGCGCCGGTGGCCATGCGCAGCACCAAGGGCACGGAGAACTGGCCGCCGGACATATGCCGCAGGGTCGCCGCGGTGTTGATCAGCGGGTCGAGGGCGAGCAGACAGAAGTTCACCGTCATCACCTCGACGATCGGCCGCATGCCGCCCAGCGCCGCGCCTATGCCAGCGCCGACGAAGCCCAGTTCGGACAGCGGCGTATCGCGGATACGCTCGGCGCCGAACTCCTCGAGCAGGCCCTTGGACACCGCATAGGTGCCGCCGTAACAGCCGACGTCCTCGCCCATCAGGAACACCCGAGGGTCACGCTGCAGGGCTTCGCGCAAGGCCTGACGCAACGCCTCGCGGTAGCTTATGCGTCTGCTCATGCTGCGCCCTCCGTGCCTGGCGACTCCGTGTAAACATCCCGGCATAGCGATTCGACCGGCTCAAGGCTGCCGGCTTCGGCAAAGGCGACGGCGGCCTCCACTTCGGCGCTGACCGCGCTGTCGAGGGCCAGGAACTGCGCCTCGTCCAATAATCCCTGGGCCTTCAGCCGCGCGCTGTAGCTGTGGATGGGGCCACGTTCCTGCCACTTCGCAACTTCGGCCTTGTCGCGATACAGCTCGGGATCGAACATCGAATGGGCGCGAAAACGGTAGGTCCTGAGCTCGAGAAAGTACGGCCCCAATCCCGCCCGCACCTGTTCCACCGCCTGGCGCGCGGCCTGGTGCACCGCCACCACATCCATGCCGTCCACCGCCTGGGTGACCACCTTATAGGCCGCCGCCTTGGCGCACAGATCGGTCTGCGATTGCGAACGGGTCAGGGCGGTGCCCATGGCGTAGCTGTTGTTCTCGCAGCAGAACAGCACCGGTAGTTGCCACAGCGCCGCCAGATTGATCGCCTCGTGAAAGGCGCCTTCGGCCATCGCCCCTTCGCCGAAGAAGCACACGGCGATCCGCGAGCCACCCTGCATGCGCTCGGCCAGGGCCAGACCCACGGCCAACGGCAGGCCGGCGCTGACTATGGCATTGCCGCCGAAGAAGCGCGTTCTGGCATCGAACAGGTGCATCGAGCCGCCGCGCCCGTGGGAGCAGCCTTCCTGCTTGCCGTACATCTCGGCCATGATAGCCGTCATGGGGATGCCCTGGATCAAGGCATGGCCATGCTCGCGGTAGGTGGCCAGCACCGCATCGTCCGGCGCCAACGCCCGCAGCACGCCGACCGCCACTGCCTCCTCGCCGATATACAGGTGCAGGAAACCGCGGATCTTGCCCGCGCCGTACAACTCGGCGGCGCGCTCCTCCAGGCGCCGAATGCGCAACATGTCGCGCAGCAGGCTCTGGGCGAACGCCTGCGGGTAAGGCACCCGTGGCGCGCTCATAGCGGGTTCTCCAGGGTCGAGGTGTCGCCTTCCGGCAAGCCCAGTTCGCGCGCCTTGAGCAGGCGGCGCATCAGCTTGCCACTGCGGGTGCGCGGCAAGCTGGGCAGGAACGCCAGCTCCTTGGGCGCCACCGCCGCGCCCAGGCGTTTGCGCGCGTGGCCGAGCAGTTCCGCCTGCAACTGCGGGCTCGGCTCCACGCCGCTTTTCAGCGAGACGAAGGCCTTGACCATCTCGCCCAGCAGCGCATCGGGAATGCCGATCACCGCCGCCTCGGCCACCGCCGGGTGCTCCATCAGCGCGCTTTCCACCTCGAAGGGGCCGATCAGGTGGCCGGCCGACTTGATCACATCGTCGCTGCGGCCCACGAACCAGTAGTAGCCGTCGGCATCGCGGCGGGCCAGGTCGCCGCTCAGGTACCAGGCCCCGACGAAGCAGCGCCGGTAGCGCTCCTCCTGGCCCAGATAGGCGCGGAACAACGACGGCCAGGGCTGTTTCAGCGCCAGTTCGCCGACCTGCCCATCGTCCAGCAGGCTCAAGCTGCCGTCTGCATGGCGTTCGACTATGGCGGCTTCGACGCCCGGCAGCGGCTTGCCCATGGAGCCAGGCTTGATCGCCATGGCCGCGGTATTGGCGAGCATGATGCCGCCGGTCTCGGTCTGCCACCAGTTGTCGTGGATCGGCTTGCCGAGCACCTCCTTGCCCCACCACACCGCCTCGGGATTGAGCGGCTCGCCGACGCTGGCGATAAAGCGCAGCTGTGGGAAGTGATGGCTGCGCGCCAGTTCCGCGCCGGCCTTGATCAACAGGCGGATGGCCGTGGGCGCGGTGTACCAGACGTTGACCCGCTCCTGTTCGAGAATCTGGTACCAGCGCTCGGCGTCGAACTCGCCGCAGTCGACCACGCTGGTCACCCCCAGCAGCAAGGGCGCGAAAATGCCGTAGGAGGTGCCGGTGACCCAGCCCGGATCGGCGCTGCACCAGTAGATATCATCCGGGTGCAGGTCGAGGGCGTACTTGCCGGTGACCAGGTGGGTCAATGCCGCCCCGTGCACATGCAGCGCGCCCTTGGGGGCGCCGGTGGTACCGCTGGTGAAGTGCAGCAAGGCCGGGCTGTCGGGCGTGGTCGGCGCGACGGCGAAGGTCTCCGAGGCCTCCGCCAGCAACTGGTACAGGCTGTGGGTGCCTTCGACCGGCGTATTGGGGCCGCCGTTCTCGTCGTACAGCAGCACATGCTGGAGCGCCGGCAGCCGCTCGCGGAGCGCCGCCACCTTGCGCCGGTACAGGCTTTCGCTGGTCAGTAACACCGCGCCCTCGCCTAGGCGCAAACGGGTTTCGATCGGCTCGGGGCCGAAGGCAGAAAACAGCGGCGACACCACGCAGCCGTTCTTCAGGCTGCCGAGCATGCCCAGGTACAGCTCCAGGCCGCGCCCGCAGAGCAGGAACACCCGCGTGCCAGGGCCGACGCCGAGATTTTTCAGCACAGTGGCGAAGCGGTTGCTCAGGCTGCTCAGCTGGCCGTAGTCGATCTCACGGCGCCCACCGTCGCGCTGCAGGATGCGCAGGGCCACATGGCGCCGATGCGCGCCCAGGGCATGTCGATCCACGGCTTCGAAGGCCAGGTTCAGCCCGCCCTCCGGCAGGCCGCTCAGCCCCACCGCCTCGGTGCGCCAGGAGAACGCCGCGCGCGCCGCGGGGCTGTCCCACCAGTTCGGCTCGACGGGCCAGTCACTGGGCGATTTTTCGATGATCTGCGAACGCATCTAAGGCTCCTTAGGCATTGCCGCTCAGCAAAACCGGTAGTGCTGCGCGATGGCGAGCGGGCTGCTGTTGCCCACCAGTTGCAGATAGCGGTCGTAACGGTAGGTCGGGCCCTCCTGGCAGACGTAGCTGCTGCCCAGGTAGCAATGGCCGCACAGGCCATCGGCGCAATGCATGCGGCGCTCCAGCGAGAGCCATATCTTGTCCGCCGCGATGCCCCGCTGCAGGCAGGCTTCGGCGCTCGCCAGCATCAGCGGCTCCGGCCCGCAGCACAGCAACACCTCGGGCGGCTGGGTGGCGAAGAGTTCGGCGAAATGCTCGAGCGGGCTGCCCTGGCGCTGCCCTGGCACGGCCTGGTCGCAGGTTTCGATAAAGCGCAGCGTCTGCCGCCAGCGGGCGCGTTCGCGGCCCAACACCTGGGCGGCGGCATGCCGGGCGCCATAGATCACGCTCAACTGCGCGGGCAGTTGATGGCGGCTGGCGTTATCTATCACCCCGGCCAATGGCGCCAGGCCGCAACCGCCGGCCACCAGCAACACCCGGTTGTCGCTGAAGAACAGCGGCCAGCCGCGGCCGAATGGCCCGCGATAACCCAGTATGGCTCCCGCGGGCTGTTCGAATAGCGCCTGGGTGAGCCGGCCGGTACGGCGCACCAGGGCGCTGAAGTGGCCCTGGGCGTCCGGCAGGCTGATATAGGTGAAGGGCGCTTCGCCAACGCCTGGCAGGGTCAGCATAAAGAACTGCCCGGGCAGTACGGCCCGATCACTGGCCCGCGGTTGTTCGATGCGCAGGCTGACATGGCGGGCGTCTTCGCCATCGGCATACTGCTCGAGCAGCAACAACCGGCGTGGGGTGGCGTCGATCATGGCCGCGCCAGCCTGTGCATCACCCCATGCACGCCGATGGCGCCGGGACAGACCCGGTCGCAGCGGCCGCAACCGACGCAGCCGTAGGCCGCGAAGCGCTCCTTGAAGGCATCGCCGAACTTGTGCGCCCAGAAGCGCTGCACCCGCTGCCCCGCCGTGGCGCTGGGGTTGTGCCCG
The DNA here is from genome assembly GCF_030696055.1 of Pseudomonas sp. GTDB lineage: Bacteria > Pseudomonadota > Gammaproteobacteria > Pseudomonadales > Pseudomonadaceae > Aquipseudomonas. The sequence goes on from NZ_JAUYNP010000031.1 coordinate 29,066, forward strand.
CTGGCCTCCTGCTGGAAGCCCTGGTACAGGCAGGAGTCCCAGACCCGTTCGCGCTGCAGGCCACCCTGGGCGCTGGTTTGCTCTAGCGGAGCGAAGCAGGAGCAGGTCGGGCATACCGAGGTGCAGCCGGAACAGCCCAGGCAGCGCAGGCCCAGTTCTTCCCAGGTGCTGCTGTCGATGGCATCCAGATTGAGCTGGACTATGCCAGCGACTATCTCCTCCTGCGCGCCCTGCTGCGCCGCTACCCGGGCTTCGTTGGCCACCCGCTCGGCCTGCCAGTCGTCATCGGCCTGGGGCAGCTGCAGCCCCTGCAAAGCGGCCTGCCCGGCCTCGCTGGCGACCAGCAACAGCCAGTCGGCGTCCTCGCTCTGGCGCGGCAGCAGGATCAGATCGGCCGTCTGCTGGCGCACCGCCGGCCCGCTGCCGACCGTGCTGCAGAAACCACCGGCGCAGCTGTGCAGGCAGTCGATACCGACCAACAGGCTGGCCTGGCGACGCGCCTGGTAATGCGGGTCATTGACGAAGAACTGGTCCTGATAGGCCACCGCCTGCAGGTCGCAGGCGTGCAGGCCGAACAGCACCTGGGGCACGACCTGCGGCAGGGCCGAATAGAACTGGCCGCCCTCGAAGCGAAACAGCAGTTCGCGCTCGGCGAAGAAGAAACTCTTGGCGGAAAACGGCGGCGGCTCGGCCGCCGGCTCGAAGGCATGCAGATCCTGGCTGCTGACCGTCTGCCAGTGCTGACCGCCCTGGCCATCCGGGCGCACTTCATACAGGCGACGCTGCAGCGCCAGGTGGGCGCGCAGGCGTTCCGGCCGATCCAGGCTATAGGCTTGCATGGGTTACCTCGCTGGCGCCGGCCGCGCGACTCGGCGCCTGTCCAGGCGGCAGAGGCTGCAGCGCCACCGCGCAAGCCTTGAGCTCGGGCATCTTGCTGATGGGGTCCTGGGCGTCGTTGGTCAGGCGGTTACAGGGCGCCTCAATAAAGTGATAGGGCATGCTCAGGGTGCCGCGGGGTAGGTCATCGGTCAGCTCTATCCGGGTTTCCAGAAAACCGCGCCGCGAGCGCACCCGCACGCCCTGATGCTGGGCCAGGCCCAGTTCGGCGGCGTCCATAGGGTGGATAAACAGCAGCCCGGCCGGGGTTTCCCGCTCCAGCAGCGGCGATTTGCGGGTCATGGAGCCGCAGCCGTAGTGAAAATGCAGACGCTGGGTGGTAAAGGCGAAGGGATATTCGGCATCCGGCAGCTCATCGACATCCACCTGGGACACCGCCAGCAGCCGGGCGCGACCGATGGGGAAACGCTGCCGATGCAGAATCGGCGAGCCCCGGGGGTGCTCGGCATCGCAGGGCCATTGCAGGCCATGCTTGGCCTCCAGCGCCGGGTAGCTCATGGCGGAGAAGCTCGGCGTCAGGGCCGTTATCTCGGCAAATAGCGCCTCGGCGTCACGCCAGGCCATGCCGGCATAACCCAGGCGCGCGGCCAGCTCACCGAGTATCTGCCAGTCGCTGCGCGCCAGCCCCGGCGGCGCTATGGCCTGGCGGATGCGCTGCACGCGGCGCTCGCAGTTAGTGAAGGTGCCGTCCTTCTCGGCGAAGGCCGCGGCCGGCAGCACCACGTCGGCCTGCTGGGCGGTGGCGGTCAGGCTCAGCTCCACCACCACCAGAAAATCCAGGGCGGCGAAGGCGCGGGCCACCTGGTTCTGGTCCGGATCGGTCTGCAGCGGGTCCTCGCCCATGATCAGCAAGGCGCGCAGCTCACCCTGCTGCGCCGCATGCATCATCCCCAGCGAGGTCAGCCCCGGCGCTTGCGCCACTTCGGTGCCCCAGGCCGCGGCGAACTTGGCGCGCACGGCCGGGTCGCTGGCCTCCTGGTAGCCGGGGTAGACATTCGGCAGGCAGCCCATGTCGCAGGCGCCCTGCACATTGTTCTGCCCGCGCAGCGGGTTGATGCCGGTACCCGGCCGGCCGATCTGGCCGCAGGCCAGCACCAGATTGGACAGCGCGATGACGTTGTTGGTCCCGCTCTGGAACTGGGTGATGCCCATGCCGTAGGCGGTAAAGGCGGCCTTGGCCTGGCTGAACAGATAGGCCACGCGCTCCAGCTCCGCAACGCCGATGCCGCACTGGGCGCTGCATTGCTCCAAGGACAGGGCGGCCAGATGGCGGCGTAGCGGGGCTATGTCCGCGCAGCGCTCGGCGAGAAAGGCGGCGTTCTCCCAGCCATTGGCCAGGATGATCTGCAACAGGCCATTGAGCAGCGCGATATTGCTGCCCAGGCGCAGTTGCAGGTGGATATCGGCCAGGCGCGCCAGGCGTGTCTTGCGCGGGTCGACCACCACCAGGGTGGCGCCGCGAGCCTGGGCGCGTAGCATGCGCGCGCCGATCATGGCGTGGTTCTCGGTGACATCGGCGCCGACCACCAGGATCAGGTCGGCCTGGTCGATATCGGCGATGCTGTTGCTCATCGCCCCCGACCCCAGGGTGCGGCTGAGGCCGGCCACCGAGGGGCTGTGACAGATGCGCGCGCAGTGGTCGATGTTGTTGCTCTTGAGCACCGCGCGGGCGAATTTCTGCGCGGCGTAGTTATCTTCATTGGTGGCGCGGGCGCAGCTGATCACCCCCACCCCGCTCGGGCCGCGTTCATCCAGGGCGCTGCGCAGGCCATCGGCGACCAGGTCCAGGGCCTCGTCCCAGCTGGCCGGACGAAATTGGCCATGTTCCTTGATCAAAGGCTGGGTCAGGCGGCCATGCGGGTCGATGGCGAAGCTGCTGGCCCAGCCCTTGGCGCACAACTGGCCCTGGCTGACCGGGTGTCCGGGTTGTGGCTCGACGCCTATCACCCGGCCGTCCTCCACCCGCAGGCCCAGGCCGCAGCCGACCCCGCAGAAGGTGCAAATGCTCGGTACCACGCGCATCCCGATCTCCCAGCCAGCCCCCGACTCTTGCAGGCTAGGCCCCGGACGATGCGCGGCCTTTGATCCGGATCAAGGAATGCGCCAGTAAGCGGCCTTAGGTTTGATCTCAATCACCAGGGCCAGGATATGCAGCGCCACCGAATGGCGCATAGGCGGCTCGGCAATCAGTAAAGGCGTTGATATTGGCTCTCAACGATTCTGCGTGATCCGCGCCTGTTGTTGGCGGCCTTCCAGCCTGCTGGCCGTGCCAACGAATAAGGCGGCTCGGGCGTTGATCGAGATCAGCAGGCGCCGCGCGGACCGCGTGCATACTGCAAAAACTGCACGGCGGCTTGACGGGCAGCCTACACAGACAATGCTCAAGCCATGTAGCAACCCTGGGAGCAGCGCCATGGCCACCGAATTTCCCCTGTTGTTCGCCCTGCACGGCAGCCAGGCCTATGCCGAGCGGGTGGCGCAGCGCCTCGGCTGCCAGCTGGCCGAGCATGAGGAGCGCCTGTTCGAAGATGGCGAACATAAGAGCCGGCCACTGCAGGCGGTCAACGGCCGCCAGGTGGTGGTGTTCCATTCGCTCTACGGCGACAACGAGCAGAGCGGCAACGACAAGCTGTGTCGCCTGCTGTTCTTCTGTGGCGCCCTGAAAGACGCCGGGGCCCGCCGTGTGCAGGTGGTCGTGCCCTATCTGTGTTACGGGCGCAAGGAGCGGCGCACCGAGTTTCAGGACCCGATTATCAGCCGCTATGTCGCCGCCATGTTCGAAGCCTGCGGCGTCGACCGCCTGCTGACGCTGGAAGTGCATAGCGACGCGGCCTTCGACAATGCCTTTCGCATCCCCAGCCAGAACCTGCCGGGCGCCGAACTGTTCGCCGAGCATTTCGCCGCCCTGGTGGCCGATGCCGAGGTGGTAGCCGTCTCCCCTGACGCGGGCGGCACCAAGCGAGCCGAACAGTTTCGCCTCGCCCTGCAGCGGCGCAGCGGGCGACCGGTGGGGAGCGCCTTTATGGAGAAACACCGGCGCAACGAGCTCGTCAGCGGCGCCCTGCTGGTAGGTGATGTGCAGGGCAAGACGGCGATCATCATCGATGACCTGATCAGTACCGGCACCACCCTGCTGCGCGCCGCCCAGGCCTTCCAGGCCGCTGGCGCCAGGCGCATTCTGGCCGGTGCGGTGCACGGCCTGTTCACCGGCGGCAGCGAACTGCTCGACAGCCCGTTGCTGGAGCAGCTGGTGGTGTTCGACAGCGTGCCGCCGTTTCGCCTGGACCCGGCGCTGGCGAGCCAACGCCTGCAGATTATCGATTCCAGCGCCGCGGTGGCCGCGCTGCTGGCCGAGGAATATGGCCTAAGCCTCGACAGCCAACAGGCCTAGGGAACAACGGACTAATGCCCAGGCGAGCCTGGGCATTAGTCGTTAAAGCGTCAGCAGCACGCGCCCACGGCTGGGGCAGGTTTCCATATAGCGGTGGGCGGCCACCACTTGCTCGAAGCTGTACTGGCTGTCGATCAGCGGCTGCAACAGGCCGTCGGCGGTGAGTTGGTTGATGCCCTGCAGTGCCTTGGCCACTGCGACTTCGTCCTGGGGGATGCCCAATTCTTCCTTGCCGGTGAAGTTGCCGATGCAGTGCACGAAGAACTGGATGTTCTTCTGGAACGCGGCGCAGGCCGGAAATGGCGTTTCGTTGCCGCCTTGCAGATCGAACAGGATCAGCCGTCCCCGTGGCGCCAGGGCGTCGCCCAGCAGGCACATCTGCGGGCCGCCGAGGGCATCCATCACCACGTTGACGCCGCGACCATCGGTGAGCTTGCTGACCCGGCTGACCAGGTCCTGCTCTTCGGTGAGGATGATATGGTCGGCGCCCAGTTGCTTGAGGAAGTCGCGGTCCTCAGCATGCTCGGTGGCGGCAATCACCTGCGCGCCCAGGGCCTTGCCCATCTGTACTATATAGGGGCCCCAACAGCGGCTGGCGGCGGTCACCAATACGGTTTCGCCGGGCTGCAGACGCGCCAGTTCGACGAAGCCGAACCAGCCCACCATGGACGGCAAATAATGCACGCAGGCCTGCTGCGGGCTGAGATTGTCCGGATAACGGGTCAGCGAACTGCGCGGCAGCACCACCTGTTCGGCATAGGCCGGATAGCGGTTGGCGCTGTGCCCGGGGAAGCTGGCGACCTTATCACCGAGAGCCAGGTCGCTCACCCCGGCACCGAGCGCCAGCACAGTGCCGGCCAGTTCATGGCCGAGGCCCGCCGGCAGCTGCACCGCGGTATTGGCCAGGTTCTGCCGCCACAGCACGTCGTACCAACTGACGCCGATAGCCTCGACCCCAATCAGTACTTCGCCAGCCGCAGGCGTGGGGCTCGAGCGCTCTTCGATTTTAAGGACGTCGGCCTCGCCGAACTGATGAAAACGAATGATGCGGGACATTGCGAACCTCGTCGGTTGACCCCTAATGGCCCGGACTTTATCCGGGCTTTACCGGCAATGCCACAGCGCCGGGCTGATATTCACCATGCTTGTCGATGATGATGCCAAGGTTTTGCATCATTCGCGCTCATGTATTGCCTGGCACGGGCATTCGGCATTAGCCTGAGTCGCGCGCAAAACTGCCGCCACTCCAGAATGGACCCCGGATGAACCGTAACGATCTTCGCCGCGTCGATCTCAACCTGTTGATCGTCTTCGAAACGCTGATGCATGAGCGCAGCGTGACCCGCGCGGCGGAAAAACTCTTCCTCGGCCAGCCGGCCATCAGCGCCGCCCTCGCCCGCCTGCGCAGCCTGTTCGATGACCCGCTGTTCGTGCGCACCGGGCGCAGCATGGAACCCACCGCCCGCGCCCAGGAAATCGCCGGTTTGCTCTCACCGGCGCTGGATTCGATCTCCACGGCGGTCAGCCGCGCCGCCGATTTCGATCCGGCCACTAGCAATACGGTGTTTCGCATCGGCCTGTCGGATGACGTCGAGTTCGGCCTGCTGCCGCCTTTGATCAAACGCCTGCGCGCCGAAGCGCCCGGCGTGGTGCTGGTGATCCGCCGCACCAACTACCTGCTGATGCCGGCCCTGCTGGCCTCAGGGGAGATTTCCGTGGGGGTCAGCTACACCGAGGAACTGCCCGCCAACGCCAAGCGCAAGACTCTACGTCGCTCCAAGCCCAAGTTACTGCGCGCCGATGCGGTGCCCGGTCCGCTGAGCCTCGACGACTACTGCGAGCGCCCCCATGCGCTGGTGTCCTTTGCCGGAGACCTGGCAGGCTTCGTCGACGAAGAACTGGCCAAGGTCGGCCGCAAGCGCCGTGTGGTGCTGGCGGTGCCGCAGTTCAATGGTCTTAGCACCCTGCTCGCTGGCACCAATCTGGTGGCCATGGTGCCGGACTACACCGCTGCCGCCCTGACCGCCGCTGGCGGCTTGCGCGCCGAAGACCCGCCCATGCCGACCCAGCCCTTCGAGCTGTCCATGGCCTGGCGCGGCGCCCAGGACAACGACCCGGCCGAACGCTGGCTGCGCTCGCGCATCCAGATGTTCTGCGGCGATCCGGACAGCCTGTAGGCGCAATCCCGACGTAGGATGGGTTGAGCCGTAGGCGATACCCATGCGGGAAAGCCACGATGGGTATCGCTGCGCTCAACCCATCCTACGTCTGCATTGATATAACCCGTCGAATCATCATCGCTGATGATACTTACCTTTGCCGCGTTCGATTCGTGCCGCACCTACGGCCGCCGCAGACTCCGCCCATCAACAACAGTCTCTGGCGGAGCTATCCATGGATCAGTCCAACACAGCCCTTTGGCATCTTCCCCTGACGCTGGCAGCGATTGTGCTGCTAAGCGCCTGCGGCAAAGCCCCCGAAACCCTGCAGCAGATGCCGGCCGCCAAGGTCAGCGTGGCTGAAGTCATCCAGCAACCAATCAACGAATGGGACGAATTTACCGGCCGTCTGGAAGCGCCGGAATCGGTGGATATCCGACCACGGGTGTCCGGCTTTATCGACCGCGTGGCCTTCACCGAAGGCAGCCTGGTGAACAAGGGCGACCTGCTGTTCCAGATCGACCCGCGGCCGTTCCAGGCCGAGGTCAAACGCCTCGAAGCCCAGTTGCAGCAGGCCCGTGCCAGTCAGGCACGCACCGCCAGTGAAGCCCAGCGTGGCGAGCGTCTGCGCAAGAGCAATGCGATCTCCGCGGAACTCGCCGACGCCCGTGCCAGTGCAGCCGCCGAAGCCAAGGCGGCGGTAGCCGGGATCCAGGCTGAACTGGACAACGCCCGCCTCAACCTAAGCTTCACCCGCGTCACCGCGCCCATCGAGGGCCGCGTCAGCCGCGCCGAGATCACCGCAGGCAACCTGGTCACCGCCGGGCAAAGCCAGCTCACCACAGTGGTCAGCACCGACAAGGTCTATGCCTACTTCGACGCCGATGAGCGCGTGTTCCTCAAGTACGTCGAACTGGCCCGCCAGGCCGGCGGCCAGACCCGCGATGCCAGCCCTGTCTATCTCGGCCTGTCCAGCGAGGACGGTAACCCGCACCTGGGCCAGTTGGATTTCCTCGACAACCAGGTCAACCCCAAGACCGGCACCATCCGCGGCCGCGCCGTGTTCGACAACCGTGACGGCCAGTTCACCCCCGGCCTGTACGCCCGCCTCAAACTGGTCGGCAGCGGCCAATACGACGCCAGCCTGATTCAGGACGCGGCCGTGGGCACGGACCTCGGCAAGAAGTTCGTGCTGGTGTTGGGCAAAGACAACAGCGTGCAGTACCGCGCCATCGAGCTGGGGCCGAAACTTGAAGGCCTGCGCATCGTGCGCAACGGCTTGGCCAAGGGCGAAAAAATCGTGGTCAACGGTCTGCAGCGCGTTATGCCTGGTGCCACCGTCGATCCGCAAGCCGTGCCGATGGCCGACGAGCAGACCCTGGCCACTCTGGCGCGCCTGCGTCAATCCGTGGACAGTCGCGATGCCCCTAGCGTCGCGGTGAAGAACGCTCCCGCCACCACTGCACCACGCAGCTAACAGGGCACGACCATGAATTTTTCCCAGTTCTTTATCCAACGGCCGATCTTCGCCGCGGTGCTCTCCTTACTGATCCTGATCGGCGGCGCCATCTCGCTGTTCCAGCTGCCGATCAGCGAATACCCGGAAGTGGTGCCGCCCACAGTAGTGGTACGCGCCGCCTTCCCCGGTGCCAACCCCAAGGTGATAGGTGAAACCGTCGCCTCGCCGCTGGAGCAGGCGATCACCGGTGTCGAGGGCATGCTGTATATGTCGTCCCAGGGCACTGCCGACGGCAAGCTGACCCTGACCATCACCTTCGCTCTGGGTACCGACCTGGACAACGCTCAGGTGCAGGTGCAGAACCGCGTAACGCGGACCATGCCGACCCTGCCCACCGAAGTGCAGCGCCTCGGTGTGACGGTGGACAAGGCCTCGCCCGACCTGACCATGGTGGTGCACCTGACCTCGCCGGACGACCGCTACGACATGCTCTACCTGTCCAACTACGCCGCGCTCAACATCAAGGACGAGCTGGCACGCCTGGACGGTGTGGGCGATGTGCAATTGTTCGGCCTCGGCAACTACTCGCTGCGCGTCTGGCTCGACCCGAACAAGGTGGCCTCGCGGGGCCTCACCGCCAGCGACGTGGTAGCCGCCATTCGCGAACAGAACCGTCAGGTCGCCGCCGGTTCCCTCGGCGCGCCGCCCTCGGATGCGGGCAACAGCTTTCAGCTGTCGATCAACACCCAGGGCCGCTTGGTCAGCGAGGAAGAGTTCGAGAACATCATCATCCGCGCCGGTGAAGATGGCGAAATCACTCGCCTGAAGGACATCGCGCGAATCGAGCTGGGCTCTAGTCAATACGCCCTGCGCTCCTTGCTGAACAACAAACCGGCAGTGGCCATCCCGGTATTCCAGCGCCCCGGTTCCAACGCCATCGAGATTTCCGATGCGGTGCGCGCACGCATGGCCGAACTGAAGCAGAGCTTCCCCCAGGGCGTGGACTTCGAGATCGTCTACGACCCGACCATCTTCGTGCGCGGTTCCATCGAAGCGGTGGTGCACACATTGCTTGAGGCCATCCTCCTGGTGGTGCTGGTGGTGGTGCTGTTCCTGCAAACCTGGCGCGCCTCGATCATCCCGCTGGCCGCCGTGCCGGTGTCGTTGATCGGCACCTTCGCCGTGATGCATATGTTCGGCTTCTCGCTCAACGCGCTGTCCTTGTTCGGCCTGGTGCTGGCCATCGGCATCGTGGTGGACGACGCCATAGTCGTGGTGGAGAACGTCGAACGTAATATCGGCCTGGGTAAAACCCCGGTGGAAGCCACCCAGCAGGCGATGAAGGAAGTCACCGGGCCGATCGTCGCCACGGCCCTGGTGCTCTGTGCGGTGTTTATCCCCACAGCCTTTATCTCCGGGCTTACCGGACAGTTCTACCAGCAGTTTGCGCTGACCATCGCCATCTCGACCGTGATCAGCGCCTTTAACTCGCTGACCCTCTCCCCTGCCCTGGCCGCCGTGCTGCTGAAAAGCCACGATGCGCCCAAGGATGGTTTCTCCAAGGTGCTCGACAAGCTGTTTGGCGCCTGGTTGTTCAAACCGTTTAACCGTCTGTTCGACCGCGCGAGCCATGGCTATGTCGCCACGGTGAAGCGTGTGCTGCGCGGCAGCTCGATTGCCCTGGTGGTGTATGCCGGGCTGATGGGCCTGACCTACCTGGGTTTCGCCACCACGCCGACGGGTTTCGTACCGGCGCAGGACAAACAGTACCTGGTGGCCTTCGCTCAGCTGCCGGATGCGGCAACCCTGGATCGCACCGAAGCAGTGATCAAGAAGATGTCGGAAATCGCCGGCAAGCACCCCGGTGTGGAAAACACCGTGGCCTTCCCTGGCCTGTCGATCAACGGCTTCACCAATAGCCCAAACAGCGGCATCGTCTTCACCCCGCTTAAGCCGTTCGACGAGCGCAGCGATCCGTCGATGAGCGCCACGGCCATCGCGGCTGAACTGAACGCCCAGTTCGGCGAGATTCAGGACGCTTATATCGCCATCTTCCCGCCACCGCCGGTGCAGGGTTTGGGCACCATCGGCGGCTTCCGCCTGCAGGTGCAGGACCGTG
>NZ_JAUYNP010000034.1 GCF_030696055.1 Pseudomonas sp.
CAACTTCGGTATGGGCGTGGTGTCCGGCCTGGTTATGGCCTACCAGTTCGGCACCAACTGGAGCGCGTTCTCCGATTTTGCCGGGGCGGTGACCGGGCCCTTGCTGACCTATGAGGTGCTCACCGCCTTCTTCCTCGAGGCGGGCTTTCTCGGCGTGATGTTGTTTGGCTGGCACCGCGTCGGCCCGGGCCTGCACTTCTTCTCCACGGTGATGGTGGCGATCGGCACCCTGATCTCGACCTTCTGGATCCTCGCCTCCAACAGCTGGATGCACACCCCTCAGGGCTTCGAGATAGTCGACGGGCGGGTGATCCCGGTGGACTGGCTGGCGGTGGTGTTCAATCCCTCCTTCCCCTATCGCCTGCTGCATATGGCCACCGCGGCCTTCCTCGCCACCGCCTTCTTCGTCGGCGCCTCGGCGGCCTGGCACCTGCTGCGCGGCCGGGATAACCCGGCGATCCGCAAGATGCTCTCGATGGCCATGTGGATGGCCCTGCTGGTGGCGCCTATCCAGGCCATGATCGGCGACTTCCACGGCCTCAATACCTTGAAATACCAGCCGGCGAAGATCGCCGCCATCGAAGGCCATTGGGAAAACCATGGCAGCGAACCGACCCCGCTGATCCTGTTCGGCTGGCCGGATATGGACGCCGAGCAAACCCGCTTCAAGCTGGAGATCCCGGCGCTGGGCAGTCTGATCCTGACCCACAGCCTGGACCAGCAGGTGCCGGCGCTCAAGGAGTTCGCCAAGGAGGACCGGCCCAACTCGACCGTGGTGTTCTGGACCTTCAGGGTGATGGTCGCCCTCGGCATGCTGATGATCCTCACCGGCCTCTGGGGCCTGTGGCTGCGCAGCCGCGGCACGCTGTTCGAGAACCGCGCGTTCCTGCACCTGGCGGTATGGATGGGGCCATCTGGGCTTATCGCCATACTCGCCGGCTGGTTCACCACCGAGATCGGCCGTCAGCCCTGGATCATCTATGGCCTGATGCGCACCGCCGATGCCTCCTCCGGGCACGGCCTGGCGCAGATGAGCCTGACCCTGGCGCTGTTCGTGGTGGTGTATTTTGCCCTGTTCGGCGTGGGCATCGGCTATATGTTGCGCCTGGTGCGCAAAGGCCCGATCACCGACGAAGGCAAGGAAACCCTCGAGGGCGGCCCTGGCCACAAACGCACCCCGTCGCGTCCGCTGTCCGCGGCTGACGATGACTTGGATGAAGAAGGCTTGGATGACGGCGACACCGACTCGCCGGCTGAGAGGAACTGAATATGGGCATCGATCTTTCCTTGATCTGGGCCGTGATCATCGCCTTCGGGGTGATGATGTACGTGGTGATGGACGGCTTCGACTTGGGGCTAGGCATCCTCTTCCCCTTCGTCAAGAGCGCGGGCGAACGCGATGTGATGATGAACACCGTGGCGCCGGTGTGGGACGGCAACGAGACCTGGCTGGTGCTGGGCGGCGCGGCGCTGTTCGGCGCCTTCCCGCTGGCCTACGCGGTGGTGCTCAGCGCGCTGTACCTGCCGCTGATCTTTATGCTGCTGGGGCTGATCTTCCGCGGCGTGGCCTTCGAGTTCCGCTTCTAGGCCAAGGCCAGCAAGCGGCATATCTGGGACAAGGCCTTTATCGGCGGCTCGCTGACCGCGACCTTCTTCCAGGGCGTGGCGCTGGGGGCCTATATCGACGGCTTCGAGGTGGTGGACCGGGCCTATGTTGGCGGAGCCCTGGACTGGCTGACGCCCTTCTCGCTGTTCTGCGGCCTGGCACTGATCGCCGCCTACGCCCTGCTCGGTTGCACCTGGCTGATCATGAAGACCGAAGGCCGCCTGCAGCAGCAGATGCACGATATGGCGCGGCCCCTGGTGTTCGTTCTGCTCGGGGTGACCGGCATCGTCAGCCTGTGGACGCCCCTGGCCCATGCCGAGATCGCCCAGCGCTGGTTTAGCCTGCCCAATCTGTTCTGGTTTATGCCGGTGCCTTTGCTGGTGCTGCTGTGCACCTGGGCGCTGCTGCGGGCGGTGGCACGCAACGCCAACTACTCGCCGTTCCTGCTCACCCTGACCCTGATCTTCCTCGGTTACAGCGGCCTGGGCATCAGCCTGTGGCCGCATATCATCCCGCCTTCGGTGAGCATCTGGGACGCCGCCGCGCCGCCGCAGAGCCAGGGTTTTATCCTGGTCGGCGCGCTGTTTATCATCCCCTTTATCCTGATGTACACCGCCTGGAGCTACTACGTATTCCGCGGCAAGGTGCGGGAAGAAGATGGCTACCACTAAGGGTCGTGCGATGAGCGATGCGGATAAGCCAAAGCCGCTGTGGCAACGCCTGGGTTGGTTGATCGCGATCTGGGCCGGCAGCGTGCTGGCCCTGGGCCTGGTGGCCGGACTGCTGCGCCTGTTGATGCGGGCGGCGGGGATGGGGACGCCGTAGAAAATCCGTAGGTTGGGCTGAGCTCCGCGAAGCCCAACGCGGTGCCTGTTGAGGGGCGCTATGTTGGGCTTCGTCGCGATGCTCCTCAACCCAACCTACATCGCTGGCCGTTAACCTGCTTGGTGGGTTACGCGCATCCATCTGCCGTGGGTGGTTTTGCTCGCAGTGGCACGTGCCGCTAACCCACCCTACGGGGTGACGTGCTCTTGCCTATTTAATTGCTTTAAGCACCACAAACTTAGGCGTGGCCGCCACCTGTTCGACGCCGCGGAACAGGCGTTTGAGTTTGGCGTGGTAGCCCAGATGGCGGTTGCCGACTATCCATAGCTCGCCGCCCGTGACCAGGGCGGCGCGGGCTTGTTGGAACATGCGCCAGGCGAGGAAATCGCCGACCACCTGCTGCTGGTGGAAGGGCGGGTTGCACAGCACCAGATCCAGGGAATCCGCCGCCTGCTCGGCCAGGCCGTCGCCGGCGCGGATCTCCACCGGGCGTTCGCCACAGGCCGCGCGCCAGTTGGCGGCGGCCGATTGCACGGCCATATAGGATTCATCCACCAGGCACAGCTCGGCTTGGGGGCTGCCCAGGGCGTAGGCGATACCCAGCACGCCATTGCCGCAACCCAGGTCCGCCACGCGCAGGCGGCTGAGGTGCTTGGGCAGGTGGGGCAGGAAGGCGCGGGTGCCGATATCCAGGTCGTCGCGGCAGAACAGATTGGCGTGGTTGAGCAGCTCGATGGCCGGCTTATCCAGGCGATAGCGGGTCGGGTAGGGCGAGACCGGGACAGCTTTCACCTCGGGCGTGGCAATTAGCAGGCGGGCTTTCTTGACCGCCAGCGCGGCCTGCACCGGGCCTATATAGCGTTCCAGCAGATCGCCGGCGGCGCGCGGCAGGTGCTTGATCATGGCGCCGGCTAGCACCTGGGCGCCGGGGGCGAGCTGGCCGTGCAGGCGGATCAGTTGTTCCTCCAGCAGCGCCAGGGTCTTGGGCACGCGAAGCAGCACCAGGTCGAAGGGCCCCTGGGCCGTGGCGCTGGCCGGGACAAACTGCACCGCGTCCGCCGGCAGCCGATTGCGCGCCAGATTGACCTGCAGCCCCAGGTAACCCAGGTGCGAGTCGCCGCTGCTGGTCAGCTGGACTTTGCCCGCCAGGCTGCAGGCCAGGGCGCCGAAGTTGTCGTTGAGCAGCAGCACCCGCGTATTCGCGGCCAGGCCCTGTTCGGCCAACTGCTTGAGCAGGTACTCATCGGCGGCGTCGAAGGCTTGCAGCGGCTCGTGCGGCTGGTCGGGCTGGCGGATCAGGTCGAGTTGGGCAAAGGCTGTAGCGAATATAGGCATATGGACTGCTGGTATTTGTTAAAACCTGTTTACGATCTGCTGCGCGTCGGCCATCCGGCGTTAAAAACAGCCTCGGAAAGCCGCTTGCGGCTAACGCGCTTTAGCGCGACCCGAAGGGCGAGCGAAGCGAGTTATGCTCATTTACAGCTCGTAAACTCCGCTTCCGCGGCGCTTTGACCAGCCACCGGCTGTTACTACGTAGCGCCTTGTCTGGCTCTAGCTCGCGAGGTCGTAAACAGGTTGTCAGGGACGTTTTGCAGGAAACTGCAAGCAACGCAATAGGAGTGAAGTATGACCGTCAGCGAGGACAAGTTCACCCGGCAAAGCCTGACGGCTATCCAGGTCTGGTCGCCTAGCCTGTTCAGCCTGCGTTGCGGCCGTGATCCGGGCTTTCGCTTCCGCCCCGGGCAGTTCGCTCGCCTCGGCGTGCCGAAGGCCGACGGCAGCGTGGTGTGGCGTGCCTATTCGATGGTGTCGGCACCCCATGACGAGTTTCTCGAATTCTTCTCCATAGTGGTGCCCGGCGGCGAGTTCACCTCCGAGCTGAGCCGGCTCAAGGTGGGCGACAGCCTGCTGGTGGACAAACAGGCCTTCGGTTTTCTCACCCTCGAGCGTTTCACCGGCGGTCGTGACCTCTGGTTGTTGGCCAGCGGCACCGGCCTGGCGCCCTTCCTGTCGATTCTCCAGGACTTCGAGGTCTGGCGGCGCTTCGAGCGCATCGTGCTGGTCTACAGCGTGCGCACGGCCGGCGAGCTGGCCTATCAGCCGCTGATCCAGGGGCTCAGGCAGATGGAGCATCTGGCCGAGTTCGCCGACAAGTTGCTTTACCTGCCGCTGGTCACTCGCGAGCAGGCGCCCGGTTGCTGGCACGGGCGCATCACCAGCCTGCTGAGCAGCGGCGAGCTGGAGCGCGCCGCCGGCCTGAGCCTGAGCCCCACGTATTCGCGCCTGATGCTGTGCGGCAACCCGCAGATGATCGAGGACGCCCGCGCCCTGCTGAAACTGCGCGGTTTGCAGCTGAGCCTGACCCGCCGGCCGGGGCAGGTGGCGGTGGAAAACTATTGGTGATCGGCACTGGGCGGCTCGTCCTGCTCGACACTGGCACTGGCACTGGCACTGGCACTGGCACTGGCATCGGCGTCGGCTGAGCTGGCTTCGGCTTCGGCTTCGGCTTCGGCTTCGGCTTCGGCCCGGTGCGGCTCACCGCTGGGGGCGCAGAGCGGCAGGCGGATCGCAAAGCGCACGCCCCAGCCCAGCTGGCTGGCCACCTCCAGCTTGCCGCCGAGCACCCCGGTGACCAGGTTGTGCACGATATTCAAGCCCAGGCCGCTGCCGCCCTGGCCCAGGCGGGTGGTGAAGAAGGGGTCGAAAATCCGCGGCAGGTGTTCTTCGGCTATGCCGCGGCCATTGTCGGAGAGCGCCAGCTCGATCCAGCCGGGTTCGTAGGGGAAGGCATAGAGGCCGATCTTGCCGTGCTCCAGGCCGCTCAGGCCATGGATCAGGGCGTTATTGATCAGATTCACCAGGACCTGGCCGAGGGCGCCTGGGTAGCTGTCCAGCTCGATGCTGTCATCGATATTGCTGTCGATGACGAAGGGCGTCTTCTTCAGCGTGGGGCCCAGGGTGATCAGGATCTCCTTGACCACCTCGCTGAGCTGGAAGCGCCGGCGCTGGGCGCTGGCCTGGTCGACCGCGACCTGCTTGAAGCTGGTGATCAGCTCGCTGGCCCGGCGCAGGTTGCGCACCAGGATGTCGGTGGCGGTTTTATTGTCGAGCAGGAACTGCTCCAGCATCGAGCGCTTGAGTGCGCCCTTGCCGACCGCGGCGGCTATGTCCCGGCTGTAGTCTTCCAGGGTGCTGGCGGCCATCAGACTGTTGCCGACCGGGGTATTCAGTTCGTGGGCGATGCCGGCGACCAGGGAGCCCAGGGCCGCGAGTTTTTCGCTCTGCACCAGCTCGGTTTGCGCCCGTTGCAGGGTCGCCATGGCCTTGCTCAGGTCTTCGTTGCTATGGCTCAGGGCGTTGGTGCGCTCGGTCACGCGCTGCTCCAGGGTGGCGTTCAATTCCCGGTAGGCCAGCTCGGCGCGTTTCTGCTCGGTGACGTCTATGTCCATGCTGACGAACTGCAGGCTGCCGTCGGCCGCCGGGATGCTGAAGGTGGTGGTCAGCACGCAGATTTTCCGCTGTGGGCTGAGCTGCAGCTCGCTCAGGTAGGGGCCCACGGCATGGCCCTTGGCCGCCTGTTCTAGGCTGGCGATAAACAGCGCCTGCTGCCCCTGGCTGTGGAACAGCTGATCGAGGGTCTTGCCCAGCGCGGCTTCCCGGGGGATCTCGTAGATGCTTTCACTGGCGTGGTTCCACAGCAGGATATGGCCGCTGGCATCGAACCACTGCACGGCCACGTTGGGCGTGTACTCCAGGGTGGCGAGCAGGCGGTCCTCGCTCTCGCGCAGGCTCTGGGCGGTATCCAGCAGGGCCTGCTCGCGCTCATGGATGGCGCCGACCATGCGCTGCAGGCTGGTGCGCAGGGTGTTCAGCTCGCTGATGCTGCTCTGCTCCATGGGCCGCGCATAGTTGCCGTTGGCGATTTCGCCGACATGCCGGGTGAACTGCGAGATGCGCCTGGCCAGGCCCCAGCTGGTGCTGCCGGCGATCAGCAGGGCGATGCTCAGGGCCAGGCCGAGGGCGACCAGGATGCGCCGCCAGGTGGTGTTGATCAGCTCGCGGGTCTGCTCCTGGGGTTGCGCCACCAGCACCTGCCAGCCCGGGCCATTGACCTCGCGGGCCAGGCCGAGCAGCTGCTGGCCGTCGAAGCTGAACTCGCGCACGGCGGAGCCATACAGCACGGGCAGGTGGCCGAGGTTGAGCTGTTGCCCGGCCTGGGCGCTTTGCGAGTCGGCGATCAGCTGGTGCTGGCGGTCGAGCATGCGGATCTGCAGGCTGCCATCCTGGCTGAGCTGGCGCGCCAGCTCCGGCAGCGGGCTGATCGCCACCTCGCCGACCAGGGTGCGCAGGCCGACCGGCTGGGCCAGGGCCACGGCCAGGCGGGCGCTGACGGTGGAGAGAAAGCTGTTGGACCACACGGCTTTCTTGTCCAGCTGCGCCTGGCGCACGAAGTCCCGCGCGGAGATATCCAGGCCGTACAGGTTCTGCCGTAGCTTGCGCTGGCTGGCGGGTAGGCCGATGGCATTGATGCGGCCGTCGCTGTCGGTGAGGTAGATGGCCTCGTAGAAGTCCGAGCTGTCGGCGTAGGCGTCCAGCAGGGTCTGGATTTGCCCCTTGTCGAGCTGCGTGCTGCTGTGGAACAGCTCGGCCAGCGAGTTGAGCTCGCGGTTGGCGATGCTGAAGTGGCGCTCCAGCTGGCGGGCGATGGAGTCCGCGGCAAAGCCTTGGCGCTTTTCCACGTCGGCGCGCATCAAGGGCTCGTAGTACAGGCGAAACAGCAGGCCCACGGTCAGCACCGGGATGCAGGCGACCAGGATAAAGCGGCTGGCCAGGGTCAGCAGCAGCGGGCGGGTGCCACGCAGTTTATTCAAGGCTGCTAAAACGGCCATCACGTATCACCATGGGGTAGAGCCGACTTTCGCTGTCGCCGAAGTCATCGAAGATGATCGGGTGTTGCAAACCCTGGAACTGGCGAATACGCAGCAGGGCTTGCTTGGGCGACTCGCCGGGCAGGCTTTGCTGCAGCGCCGAGAGCAGCACCTGGGTGGCGTTGTAGCTGGTGACGGCCGCGGTATCTATGGCCTGGCCGAAGCGCGCGCGATAGCGCTGGGCGAAGTCGAGAAAGGCGCTGGACTGATCGTTCATGTCGAAGGCCTGGGCGGTGATGATGCCCTCGACGGCCCGCCCGCCCATTTCCGGCAGGGCATCGGCCGCGGCCCAGGCCGGGGTGGCGAGAACCAGCTGTGGGTCGCGCAGGCGCAGCTGGGTGGCCAGCAGGGCGGTGTCCAGCGCGTTGCTGATCAGCACCACGGCTTTGGGCTGGTCGGCCAGGGCCGCTTGCGCCAGGCCGGCGAAATCGGTCTGCGGGTCGCGGTTAAATTCCACCGTCAGACCTATTTCACCGCCGGCGGCGCGCAGGTGCTGGCTGAAGTCGGCGAGCCAGGGCCGGGTGTAGCTGTGGTTGCTCAGTTCGATAAGCACATTGATCCGCTGCCGGCCATAGTGGCGTTGCAGGTAGCTGGCGATATCGCGGGCATCCGGGTTGGCGTGGCTGAGAATGCGGAAAAACTGGTCATCGCGGCCGGCCAGTAGCGGGCTGAGCGGCGTGCCGCCCATCAGCAGGATGCCGGCCTCGGTGAATTGCGGCGCCAGTTGCTCGGCAATGGTGCTGGTCATGGGCCCGAGCACGGCCAGCACCTGCTCGGCGATCAGCTCGCGGGCGGCTTGCTCGGCTTGCGCCACGTTGAAGCCGTCGTCGCGGAACAGCAGTTCGATGGGCCGCCCCTGAATGCCGCCGCTGGCGTTGGCTTCCTCCACGGCCAGCTGCATGCCGTTGCGCCCGGCAATCCCCAGGCTGGCGCTGGGGCCCGAGACATCGACTATCACCCCCAGGCGGATGGGCGGCGCTGGCGCGGGTTTGTCCCCGCAGGCGCCCAGCAGCAGGCCGGCAGTGAGCGCCAGCAGACTGCGCCATGCGGCGTTAACGCACATAGTCATACTGGCCGTTGCGGATAACCGTCAGGTAGGTGGGGTTTTGCGAGTCGCCGAAGTCATCGAAGCGGATCGGCCCTTGCAAGCCCGGGTACTCGCGCTGGCGCAGCAGCGTTTGCTTCAGGGGCTCGTTGCGCGCTTGCCCGGCGATGGCCTGCAGCACCACCTGGGTGGCGTTATAGGTGGTCAGGGCGGGGAAGCCGGGTTCGAGGCCGAAGCGCTGCAGATAGGCCCGGCGAAAGGCCTGAAAGGCCGGCAGGCGGCTGTGCATGTCGATAAAGTTCGGCACTATCACCTCTTCCACCGCCTTGCCGCCCAGTTCCACCAGGCGGCCGGTACCGG
Organism: Pseudomonas sp.; assembly: GCF_030696055.1. GTDB lineage: Bacteria > Pseudomonadota > Gammaproteobacteria > Pseudomonadales > Pseudomonadaceae > Aquipseudomonas. The sequence continues at coordinate 8,765 of NZ_JAUYNP010000034.1, forward strand.
CCCATTCCGCGGTGGCCAGCAGGGTAGCCGGCTGCAGCTGACGCAGCTGGTTGCTCAGCAGGGCCGCATCCTGGGGGCTGGTGATCAGCACCACCACCTGGGGCTGGCCGTGCAGGGCCTGGGCTGCCAGGGCGGCATAGTCGGTCTGGGCGGTGGAGGTAAAGCCGACCACCTCCTGGGTGACTCCGCCGTGCTCCTGAAAGAACCCGGAGAAGTGCCGGCTCCAGGATTCGCTATAGGCTTGGTTGCGCAGGTCCAGCACCAGGTTGGCGCTTTTCACCCCGCGCTGCAGAGCCAGGTACTGGGCCAGTTGCCGGGCATGTTCGACGTGGGTGCCGATGGTGCGGAAGAAATAGTCATCCTGGCCGCTCAGCGCATCGGTACTGACCGTGCCGGCCATCATCAGCACCTGCGCCTCATTGGCCAGCGGCGCGACGGCCATGGCTATGGCGCTGGTCATGGGCCCGAGGATGGCGGCGACCCGGGCCTGCAGCAGTTCGCGGGTCACCTGTTTGCCCTGTTCGGGGTCGAGCTGGTCGTCCTTGATGATCAGCTGCAGCGGGCGACCCAGGATGCCGCCGGCGGCGTTGGCCTGCTCCACGGCCAGCTGCACGCCATTGCGCCCCGCCGTGCCGAGCTCGGCATTGGCCCCGGACAGGCCGCCGATAAAGCCCAGGCGAAGCGGCTCCGGCTCGCCGCAGCCGCTCAGACTCAAGCCCAGGCTCAGCGCGATCAGCAGCGCCCGTGTTCTGGCCGCCAACATGCTGGGCACCTTCAGCTCGCCGGGGGGCTGATAAAGCTCAGCAGCGTCGACAGTTCGAGGGGCTTGGCGAATAGATAGCCCTGGCCCTCGTGGCAACCCATCTGCTTGAGCGTCGCGGCCTGGTCTTCCTGTTCGATGCCTTCGGCTATCAGTTCCAGCTGCAGGCTGCGGCCGAGCTGGACAATGGTTTCCACTATGCGCCGGCTGCCGTCGCTCTGCGCCATCTGGCGGACGAAGCTGAGGTCGATCTTCAGGCGGTCGACATTCAGCTGCTCGAGGTAACTGAGCGAGGAGAAGCCGGTGCCGAAGTCATCCACGGCGATGCTCACCCCCAGCCGCTTGATGCGGTTGAGCAGGTCGATCATATAGCCGGCATCCAGCGCGGCCACCGACTCGGTGATTTCCAGCTCCAGCAGCCCGGGATCTATCCCGCTGTCTTTAATGGCGCGTTCCAGTGTGTCGAGGAAGTTGGCCTGGCGGAATTGCACCACCGAGACGTTGACCGCCATGCGCAGCGGCTGGCCGCTGTGCTGGATGATCTGCTGCAGGTCGCGGCAGGCGCTGCGCAGCACCCATTCGCCGAGGCCTACGATCAGTCCGGAACTTTCCGCCAGGGGAATAAATTGCGCCGGGGCGACCAGCTGGCCGTCGTCCTTGCGCCAGCGCAGCAGGGCCTCCACCCCGATCAGCTGACGAGTCGCCAGGGACACCTGGGGCTGGTAGACGACAAACAGGCGCTCGCGTTCGAAGGCGCTACGCAGCTCTTGCAGCAATTGCACGCGGTCGCGGGTTTCCTGCTCCATGGCGCGGGTGAAATGGCTGATCCGTCCGCGCTGGTGCTGCTTGCCGTGCTTGAGGGCGATATTGGCCGCCTTCAGGGCCTCGCTGCCGTTGCCGTCGATCTGGTCCAGGCAGGTCAGGCCGATGGTGGTGGTGACGCGCTGGCTCAGTCCGACAAAGCTCAGGGGCTGATGGAACAGACGCTCGAGGGTCGCGGCGTTGGCCACCTGGTTGCCGGCGAGAATGCCGAACACATCGCCGGCCACCCGCGCCAGCAGGGTGCCGGCGGGCAGCTCCTGCTGCAGGCGTTCGACCACGGCGGCGAGCAGGGCGTCGCCGTGCTGATGGCCGAGGGTGTCATTGAGTTCGGAGAAACCATCGATATCGATCAGGACCAGGGTGCTCTCGCCCGGCGCCGCGCCGGTCAGGGCCCGGTCGAGGGCATGGATCAGCGCCAGGCGGTTGGGAATGTGCAGCAACTGGTCGTTATAGGCATGGTCCCTGAGCTGGCTGAGCAACAGCACGTTGTCCAGGGTGATGATGATATTGCTGCAGAACACCTCCAGCAGCTGCTGGTCCAGCTCGTTCAGCGCACGCTCGGTCTGCAGGTAGGCGGCCATATGGTGATGGCCCTGGCCGGGGAAGAACAGGGTGGTGGCATTATTGCCAAACAGGTTGCGCCGCTCATCCAGGGTCTTGCTCAGGGCGTGGGCGACGGCCTGGTTCGGCAGCTCGTCGAGCTGCTTGTGCATGCAGTCGGTGAGGCTGCCGGCGGCGGCCACTATCAGGGCATGGGCGGGGGAGGACTGGTGGTCGTAGGCGCACACCACGCCTTCCGGGGGCAGGCCGAGCAGGCCGCAGATCTGCGTGATGATGCCAGCGGCGAACTCGCTGACCCCCTGGCGTGCCAGTAGATTGCTGCTGGCGCGGATCACCATGCCCAGGCCGCGGCGACTGGCGTTGATGGTGTGGATCTGGTCGTAGGAGCGGATGGCGGCGGTCAGCGCGGTATACAGG
>NZ_JAUYNP010000037.1 GCF_030696055.1 Pseudomonas sp.
CGTCCCAGCCATCGCCGGCCAGGCGCTCGCAATGAGCATGCTCCAGATGCAGGCGGGCATGCCCGATATCCGGCATCAAGGGCAGCGCCGGCAAGGCTTCGATACGCACCCCGGGCGCGCCAGTGCGCACCACCCCCAGGCCCAGGCGCACCGGCTGGCCCGGCGCATCCTCGCGGGCCGCCACCAGCAGCCAGTCGGCGGCGTCGGCGGCGGTGACGAAATCCTTGCGCCCACTCAGCGTCAGCGCCTCTAAGCGCGTACTCATATCGGCCGGGCGGGTGCTTTTGTTCTCGGTCACGCAGAGCGCCCCCAGGGACCAGGGCGCCGAGGGCCAGAGCACGCGCAAGGCCGCCTGATAGCCGGCCAGAAAGGCCAGGCCCGGGGTCGCCGCCAGGCGCCCGCCGAGCAGCGCCAGCTCGAAGGGGGGCGGATTGCCGACACGCTCCAGCAGGCTGGCATACCAGGTTTCCAGATCCGCGGCGGGCAGGCGTATGGGGGCGTTCAACAGCTGTTGCCAGGGCATGCAAGGCTCCTTGTCATTCTTATCAGAGGCGCTGTCACATAAGCATCACCAAAGTTTCACAGGGGTGACACTGCCGCTACCTAGCCTGAGCTTGCCCAACAAGATCGACCGGCTGCAAGGCAAAAAGCCGGCTCAACAGGCCAAGTGAAAACGTCGCGAGCGAAGGTGAGGCAAGGCTAAATCGGCCGAGGAAGCGGAGTGTACGAGTTGTACATGAGCATTCCGAGGCTGATTTCAACGCCGCATAACCGAGCGCAGTAGTTTTCACACCGCCGAAATGGAGATTCAGGCATGACTCAGATAGCACTTAAAGCTACTCCCGCACGTCGCCTGCAAGCCGAGCGTTTGCTGGGGGCCAAGGCCCTGCGCGAAGCCCAGGCGCTGCGCTTTCGCGTATTCAGCGCCGAGTTCGACGCCAAGCTCAAGGGCGCCGAACTGGGTCTGGACATGGATGACTACGATATTCACTGCCAGCACATAGGCGTGCGTGACCTGAACAGCGGCGAGCTGGTGGCCACCACCCGCCTGCTCGACCATCAGGCCGCCGCCGGTCTGGGGCGTTTCTACAGCGAGGAAGAATTCAGCCTCGACGGCCTCGCCCATCTGCAGGGCCCGGTGCTGGAAATCGGCCGCACCTGCGTGGCCCCCGCCTACCGCAACGGCGCGACCATCGCCGTGCTCTGGGGCGAACTGGCCGAGGTGCTGAATGAAGGCGGCTACCGCTACCTGATGGGTTGCGCCAGCATCTCCATGCAGGACGGCGGCATCCAGGCCCAGGCGATCATGCAGCGCCTGCGCGAGCGCTACCTGTGCACCGAACACCTGCGCGCCGAGCCCAAGACCCCGCTGCCGGCCCTGGAAGTGCCGAGCAATGTGATCGCCGAGATGCCGCCGCTGCTCAAGGCCTATATGCGCCTGGGCGCGAAGATCTGCGGCGAGCCGTGCTGGGATCGGGATTTCCAGGTGGCCGACGTGTTTATCCTGCTCAAGCGCGACGAGCTCTGCCCGCGTTATGCGCGGCATTTTAAAGCCGCGGTCTAGGACAGGCTGCGAAAATGGCGGTTGGGTTCAACTCGTAGGTTGGCGCTGAGGCACGAAGCCCAACTCAATCATCCTGTTGGGCTTCGCAGAGCTCAGCCCAACCTACAAAAACTCGCCGAGGCGACTGTCGCACTTGCCTGGTACGCCGGCAGCCTGTAGACAGTGCCGGCGTTTTTGTCTGTGCATGCTGGAGTGGTCGATGAAGAAACTGCGTTTGTACCTGCGCCTGCTGCGCCTGTTGGCGGTGATCGCCCTGGGCGCCCTGCTGGCCAGCGCCGTTAGCCTGTTGGAACGCTGGGTGCGGCATGATCTGATGCCCACTCGCCAGCGCCTGACCCGCTGGTTTCTCGCCCGCCTGGCCGCGGCCCTGCCGTTTCGCCTGCAGGTGCAGGGCGAGCTGCCGCAGCAACCGATGCTGTGGGTCAGCAACCATGTGTCCTGGACCGATATTCCGCTGCTCGGCATGCTCACCCCGCTGTCCTTTCTGTCCAAGGCCGAGGTGCGTACCTGGCCTGTGGCCGGCTGGCTGGCGCACAAGGCCGGCACCCTGTTTATCCGCCGCGGCTCGGGCGACAGCGGTCTGCTCAATCAGCAACTGGGCCGCCACTTGCAGCGCGGTCGCCAGCTGCTGATCTTCCCCGAAGGCACCACCACCGATGGCCTGGGCCTGCGCACCTTCCATGGTCGCCTGCTGAGCAGCGCCATCGACAGCGGCGTCGCGCTGCAACCGGTGGCCATCCGTTACCTGCGTGATGGTCGGCCGTGCAGCGTCGCGCCCTTTATCGGTGACGACGACATGCTCTCGCACCTGCTGCGCCTGCTCGGCAGCGACCTGGCCGAAGTGCAGATCCAGCTGCTGCCGCCCATCGCCAGCGCCGCATTGAACCGCAATGCCCTGGCCCGCCAAGCGCAGCAGGCGATCAGCCTGGCGCTATTTGGCGCGGCAGAAGTGACGGCAACGGAAGACGCGGAAAGTCAGGCGGCTTAGTCAGAGCCCGCGCTCACGGGCGACATAGGCCTGCAGCTCGGGATAGAACTGCCGAAAGTCCTCCAGCAGCGGCTGATACAGCCGTTCCAGCTCGGCCATCGCGCCATCCAAGCCCGCGGGGCGCGACAGGCGCCGCTGCATGCCCGCAACGACCTGCTCCAGCACGGCAAAGTCGCGGTAACTGCCCAGCCAGTCCTGGGCCGCCATGCGCGGCGCGATCAGCGCCAGGCGCTCGGGCAGGCGAGGCTCGGCCGCCAGCAGCCGATAGACCCGCCCCGTGAACAGCGGCAACGGCTCGCGGGCATAGTCGGCCCAGTGCAGCGCCAGGCAGTGGTCGAAGAAGATATCCAGCAGGATGCCGGCATAGCGGCGCCGCTCGACGGGAAAACGCGCCCGCGCCTGGAGTTGCAGCGGGTGATTGTCGGTAAACACATCGATACGTCGATGCAGGCGGATCGCCGCCTCGATATCCGCCGGCCACTGCCCGACCAGCAGCCCTTTGACGAAATCGCCATACAGGCTGCCGAGCAGTTGCGCCGGCGCATCGCCGCCGAGGTGTAGATGGGCGAGATAGTTCATGGCCACAGCTTAACAGGCCGTTGCGAAACCACGGCGGGCTTAGGCGCTCGGGCACCTATCAGCAGAGGCAATGATCACTATCGGGGCAAACGATCTGTATCTCGCCAGGCGTGACGGTAAGGTTCGCTGCATCGCGCTATGGCAGCAGCGCCAGCCCTGCTCAGCCGGGCAATGCACGACTCCCAGAACCTTTAGATGGAAGCCTCACTATGACCACGCTTTTCGACCCCATTCAGATCGGTGACCTGCAGCTGAACAACCGCATCATCATGGCCCCGCTGACTCGCTGCCGCGCCGACGAAGGCCGGGTACCCAACGCGCTGATGGCCGAGTACTACGTACAGCGAGCCTCGGCCGGGCTGATTATCAGCGAAGCCACCTCGGTCACGCCCATGGGCGTCGGCTACCCGGACACCCCCGGTATCTGGTCGGACGCGCAGGTGCGCGGCTGGAGCAATATCACCAAGGCGGTGCATGGCGCCGGCGGCAAGATCGTGCTGCAACTCTGGCACGTCGGGCGGATTTCCGACCCCAGTTTCCTTAACGGCCAGGCCCCGGTCGCCCCTAGCGCCATCGCCGCCAAGGGCCATGTCAGCCTGCTGCGCCCGCTACGCGACCACCCGCTACCGCGCGCCCTGGAAACCGAGGAAGTCGCCGATATAGTCGAGGCCTATCGCCATGGCGCGGAAAACGCCAAGGCCGCCGGTTTCGATGGCGTGGAAATCCACGGCGCCAACGGCTACCTGCTCGACCAGTTCCTCCAGGACAGCACCAATAAGCGCAGCGACCGCTACGGCGGCTCGGTGGAGAACCGCGCCCGCCTGCTGCTGGAAGTCACAGACGCGGTGGTCGCGGTGTGGGGCGCCGGCCGGGTCGGCGTGCATTTGTCGCCACGGGCCGATCTTCACGATATGGGCGACAGCAACCGCACGGAGACCTTCACCTATGTCGCCAGTGAACTGGGCAAGCGCGGCATCGCCTTTATCTGCGCCCGCGAACATCAAGCCGACGACAGCCTGGCGCCGAGCCTGAAGCAAGCCTTCGGCGGCGTGTTTATCGCCAACGAGCGCTTTACCAAGACCCAGGCCAATGCCTGGCTACAAAGCGGCAAGGCCGATGCCGTGGCCTTTGGCGTGCCCTTTATCGCCAACCCGGACCTGCCGGCCCGCCTGGCGCAGGATGCCGAATTGAACCAGGCCAACCCGGCAACCTTCTATGGCCAGGGCGCGGTCGGTTATCTGGACTATCCGGCGCTGTAATGAGGCACGTAGGTTGGTGCTGAGCGTGCGAAGCCCAACAGGGAGTGCGCAGCACTCCGCTCGGCGTCCCGGCTTATGGCTTACGAGCGCGGTGTTGGGCTTCGCGAAGCTCAGCCCAACCTACCCAACATACGAAAAGGCCGCTCGAGTGAGCGGCCTTTTCGCGTCACGCCGATATCAGCGGGCGTCTATCTGCTGCTGCAGGTTCAATACCTGCGATTGCAGGGTGCTGATATTGCGGGTCATCTGGCCACGGAAGGCGTCGAACTCGGCGGTGGAGCTGCTGGCCGCCGGACGGGTTTCCAGGTCGCTTTTCAGCACCAGCATGTCCTGTTCGAGGCGGGCGATGGCCTGGTTCGGGTTGCCGAGCTGCTTCAGTGCCGCGACTTCGGCGCTCAGGTTCTGCAGCTGAGCGTCGAACTTGCTGGAATCGGCCAGGGCGCTTTGCAACGCCGCCTGCTGGCTTTTCAGCGCGGCCTGTTCGGCGCCCAGGGCTTTCAGGCTGCCTTCGAACTTGCCGGTGGCACCTTGCTGGCTTTTCACCTCGGCCGCCAGCTGCTCGATACGCTTACCCTGACTGCTCTGCGC
>NZ_JAUYNP010000039.1 GCF_030696055.1 Pseudomonas sp.
TTCGCAAGACAGGCCTGGCCCCCAAGACCGCCGCCCTGGTGGGCAAGATCGCCCAGGTCGAAACCACCATTACCGCCAACGAAACCGAGGCGTTGTTGCTCGAGCAGACGCTGATCAAGGAATGGCGGCCGCCCTACAACATCCTGCTGCGCGACGACAAATCCTACCCCTATGTGTTTCTCTCGGACGGCGATTACCCGCGCCTGAGCATTCACCGTGGGGCGAAAAAGCTGAAGGGCCGCTATTTCGGCCCCTATCCTAGTGCCGGGGCCATTCGCGAAAGCCTTAGCCTCTTGCAGAAGGCTTTTCTGGTGCGCCAGTGCGAGGACAGCTTCTTCAAGAACCGCACGCGGCCCTGCCTGCAATACCAGATCAAGCGCTGCAAAGGCCCCTGTGTCGGCCTGGTCGATCCCGCGGAATATGCCGAGGACGTGCGCCACTCGGTGATGTTTCTCGAAGGTCGCAGCAATGCCCTGAGCGATGAACTGTCCAGCGGCATGCAGAAGGCCGCCACCGAGCTGGATTTCGAGCGCGCCGCCGAGCTGCGCGATCAGATCGCCCTGCTGCGCCGCGTGCAGGATCAGCAGAGCATGGAAGGCGGCACCGGCGACATCGATGTGGTTGCCGCCATGGTCAACCCGGGTGGCGCCTGCGTGCACCTGATCAGCGTGCGCGGCGGGCGGGTACTGGGCAGCAAGAATTTCTTTCCTCAGGTGGCGATCGAGGAGGAGGGCAGCGAGGTGCTGCTGGCCTTCCTCGCCCAGTACAACCTGAGCAGTCCGGAGCGCGATCAGCCCAGCGAGCTGATAGTCAATGCCCAGCACGAAGACTTCCCCACGCTGATCGCCGCCATCGACGAGCTGCGCGGCCGTGAGTTGACTATCAGCTATCGCGTGCGCGGCACCCGGGCGCGCTGGCAACAACTGGCGGTGACCAATGCCGAGCAGGCCCTGGGCGCGCGCCTGGCCGATCGTCAGCACGTCGCCGCTCGCTTCGAGGCGCTGGCCGAGGCCCTGGATATGGATGAGGTGCCGCAGCGCCTGGAGTGTTTCGATATCAGCCACTCCAGCGGCGAAGCGACAGTGGCGTCCTGCGTGGTGTTTGGCCCCGAGGGCCCGCTGAAGTCCGATTATCGGCGCTACAACATCGAGGGTGTGACGCCCGGCGATGATTACGCCGCGATGCACCAGGCGCTGACCCGGCGCTTCAGTAAGATCAAGGAGGGTGAAGGCAAGCTGCCGGATATTCTGCTGGTCGACGGCGGCAAGGGCCAGCTGGCCATGGCCCGCGAGGTGCTTGAAGAATTGGCGGTGCCCGAGTTGATCCTGCTCGGCGTGGCCAAGGGCGCGACCCGCAAGCCGGGCCTGGAAACCCTCTACCTGAATGACGCCGCCCATGAGTTCACCCTTCCGGGCAATTCCCCTGCGCTGCATCTGATCCAGCAGATCCGCGACGAATCGCACCGCTTCGCGATTACCGGCCACCGCGCGCGGCGTGGCAAAACCCGACGTACTTCGACTCTGGAGGAAGTCGCCGGGGTCGGGCCGAAACGCCGTCGCGAACTGCTCAACCACTTCGGCGGCCTGCAGGAGCTGTCCCGCGCCAGTGTCGAAGAAATCGCTAAAGCGCCGGGAATCAGTAAAAAGCTTGCCGAGCTGATTTATGCCGCCCTGCACAGCGAGTAGAATGCGCGCTCACCTTGCAGCCCAGTTGTGCCGATGAATATCCCCAACCTGCTTACCGTT
>NZ_JAUYNP010000040.1 GCF_030696055.1 Pseudomonas sp.
GCTGATGCTCCTGCTGGTGCTCGGCTGCGGTTACGCGGGCTATCGCATCAGCGAGCGCTTCGGCATCCGCGCCTTGGGCGAGAACGGCGAACGCCAGCTGGAGCTCAACGCCCGCGCGGTGGAAAGCGAGATCACCAAGTACACCTACCTGCCCAGCCTGCTGGAACTGGAATACAGCGTCGGCCGCCTGCTGCAGACGCCCACCGCCTACCGCCGCCAGCAGGTCAACGACTACCTGGAAGGCCTCAACCAGCGCAGCGGCAGCCTGGCCATCTACGTGCTGGACCGTTCCGGGCGGGTGCTGGCCACCAGCAACTGGCGCGAACCCACCAGCTTTCTCGGCGAGGACCTGGCGTTCCGCGCCTATTTCCAGGACGCCGTGCAAGGCAAACCGGGGCGCTTCTACGGTATCGGCAGCACCACAGGCGAACCCGGCTACTACCTGGCCCACGGCCTCAAGAGCGGCGAGCGGATCATCGGCGTGGCGGTGGTCAAGGTGCGCCTCGACGCCCTGGAGCAACGCTGGCAGCGCGCGCGCCTGGAGGCCTACGTCAGCGACGAGAACGGCATCATCATCCTCTCCAGCAACCCGGCGCGCCGGCTCAAGGCCGTGCGCCCGCTGGGGCCGAACACCCGCGAGCGCCTGGCGCGCAGCCTGCAATACCACTGGTGGGCGCTGGAAGAACTGCAGCCGCTGAGCCGCAAAACCCTGGGCGCCGGCATCGAGCAGGTCAGCTTCGCCGCCAGCGATCCAGCCGCCGGGCCTATCTCCTATCTGGCGCAGAGCCGCCCGCTGGACGACACCGCCTGGCACCTGACCCTGCTCACTCCGCTGCAGGAACAACGCCGCGCCGCCATCAGCCACGCCATGCTCGCCGCCGTGGCTTGCGCCCTGCTGATCTTTCTCGGCCTGGCGCTCAACCAGCGGCGCAAGGTGATAGCCACCCGCCTGGCCGCCCGCGAGGCGCTGGAGCAAGCCAACAACGAACTGGAGCGCAAGATCGCCGAACGCACCGCCGACCTGCAAGCCAGCAACCAACGCCTGCAGGCCGAAGTGCGCGAACGCCAGCAGGCCGAAACCACCCTGCGCCAGGCCCAGGACGAGCTGGTGCAGGCCGGCAAGCTGGCGGTGATCGGGCAGATGTCCACCAGCATCGCCCATGAACTCAACCAGCCCCTGGCGGCGCTGCGCACCCTGTCCGGCAACACCGTGCGCTTCCTCGCCCGCGGCGCCCTGGATGTCGCCAGCAGCAACCTGCAGACCATCGCCGAGCTGGTCGACCGCATGGGCAAGATCACCGCCAGCCTGCGCGCCTTCGCTCGGCGTGGCGGCGACCGCGGCGAAGCCCAGTTGGGGCAGGCGGTGGAAGCCGCGCTGTTCCTCCTCGACAGCCGCCTGCAAGAGGAACGCCCGCAGCTGCATCGCGACTATCTAGACGAGCAGGCCGATACCCGCCTGGCCATCGACCAGACCCGCCTGGAGCAGATCCTGGTCAACCTGCTCGCCAACGCCCTGGATGCCATCAGCGAACAGGCCGATCGCCAGCTCTGGCTGAGCGGCCACGTCGACGCCGAGCGCTATCTGCTGAGCGTGCGCGACAATGGCCCCGGCATAGCCGCGGACGTGCGCGCCCACCTGTTCGAGCCCTTCTTCACCACCAAACCCGGGGAGAAAGGCCTGGGCCTGGGCCTGACCCTGTCCGCCAGCCTGGCCGCGGCCGCCGGCGGCAGCCTCAGCGTGCAACACCCGCAAAGCGGCGGCACGGCCTTCGAGCTAAGCCTGCCCATAGTCATTGCCCGCCAGGAGAACAGCCCCGATGAATGAGCCGCTGAGCGTACTGATAGTCGAGGACGACCCCCATGTACTGCTCGGCTGCCAACAGGCCCTGGCCCTGGAGGATATTCCCAGCGTCGGCGTCGGTAGCGCCGAGGAAGCCCTGCAGCGCATAGACTCGGACTTCGCCGGCATCGTCATCAGCGATATCCGCCTGCCCGGCATCGACGGCCTGCAACTGCTGCAACGCCTCAAGCAACGCGACCCCAGCCTGCCGGTGCTGCTGATCACCGGCCACGGCGATATCGGCATGGCGGTGCAGGCCATGCGCGACGGCGCCTACGACTTTATGGAGAAACCCTTTTCCCCCGAGCGCCTGGTCGAGGCCTGCCGCCGCGCCCTGGAGCAGCGCGGCCTGGCCCGCGAGGTGTCGACGCTGCGCCGTCAGCTGGCCGGCCGCCAGGCGCTGGAGCAACGCATCATCGGCCACTCGCCGGCCATGGAGAAGCTGCGGGAATTGATCGAGAACGTCGCCGATACCGCGGCCAATGTGCTGATCGAAGGCGAGACCGGCACCGGCAAGGAACTAATCGCGCGCTGCCTGCACGACTTCAGCCGGCGCCAGGCCAAGCCCTTCGTCGCCCTCAACTGCGGCGGCCTGCCGGAGAACCTGTTCGAGAGCGAAATCTTCGGCCACGAGGCCCATGCCTTTACCGGCGCGAGCAAGCGGCGCATCGGCAAGATCGAGCACGCCAATGGCGGCACGCTGTTTCTCGACGAGGTCGAGAGCATGCCGCTGAACCTGCAGATCAAGCTGCTGCGGGTGCTACAGGAACACAGCCTGGAGCGCCTCGGCTCGAACCAGAGCGTGGCGGTGGACTGCCGGGTGATAGCCGCGACCAAGGCGGACCTGGAGCAGCAGGGCAAGGCCGGGCAGTTCCGCAGCGACCTCTACTACCGCCTCAACGTGGTGTGCCTGGAGCTGCCGCCGCTGCGCGAACGGCGCGAAGATATCGCCCTGCTGTTCGAGCATTTCCTCCAGCTGGCGGCGCTGCGTTTCGACCGCGCCGTGCCCGAGCTGGACCGGCAGACCCGCGCCACCCTGCTGGCCCACGACTGGCCGGGCAATGTGCGCGAACTGCGCAACGTCGCCGAACGCTTCGCCCTCGGCCTGCCGGTGTTCAAGCACAGCGGCGCCGCACCGGACAACAACGAGCCGGGATTTGCCGAGGCGGTGGAAGCCTTCGAACGCAACCTGCTGAGCGACGCCCTGACGCGCCACGCCGGCAACCTCAGCCAGGCCAGCCAAGCCCTGGGCATGGCCAAGACCACGCTGTTCGATAAGGTCAAAAAATACGGCCTGCACTAGGGCGCGGCAGACGCCGCCCCTGGCCGCTTAGTTCAGGCGCATCCAGTAGCGGCCGTCCTGGTAGCTGAAGATGATCCCGGCGCGGGTGATCTGCTGCAGTTGCAGCGCGGCGCTGAGCCGATCGCCTTCGCGCAGGCTGCGACCCTTGGCGCGGATAAAGCGGGCGCTGCTATCCGAGGAGTAGACATGAGCGTTGATGCCCAGCTCGCGCAACTCGGTCTGCGCAGCGGCAGGCAGCATTTTCCAGTGGCTGACGCCGCTCGGGATGTCCTGGTCCGGCTCTGCGTCGCGCCGCGATGGTATAGGCGGCGCCTGCGGGCGCTCGCGTTCCACCGCGGCCACCGACGGCGCGGCCACGCGCCCGCTGTTCACCGGCAGCTCCAGGGTTATGGGCGCGGTCGCTGGCTGGGCTGACGGCGGCGGCTGGTCGTCCAGCTGAATACGCGTGCCGGCCATATTCTGCAGCTGCGCCAGGCCGGGGGCCTGCGGCTCGGCAGACGGCGATTCGGCGGGCAGGGCCAGGGGAGCCTCGGCCGGCATCGCTAGCGGCGTGGCTAGCGGCGCCGCCGCGCTGGGTGGCGCGGGGCGGTTGGCCAGCCACAGCCCGCCGAGACCGAGCAACAGAATCAGGCTGACGCCCAGTACCGCCCAGCGCCAGGAACTGCGGCGCCCCGGACGGTAAGGGCTGCTCGGCTCCTGGGCGGTGTCGATATGGGGAACGTCACCCAGATTGCGCTGGCTTTCCGACTGTTTCAGCGCGTTGAGTATGTAGGACATCGTGCCTCACTCCCAGTCCGCCTCGGCAGCGGTCAGCAGGGGAATACCGGTTTCGGTCAGGCTGCTGAGGCGGATCAGGGTCTGTGGCCCCAGCACCGCATCGGTCGCCAACTGGTATTGGTGCTGAAACGCCAGCACCTGCAACTGCAAGGATTCGTCGTAGCGCTGCTGCAGCACGCGCGGCAGTGCGCGGCCCTGCAGCTGCGCCAGACGGGTCGCCAACCACTGCACCACCGGGCTGCTGCTCTCCGGCCGCAAGGGTTCCTGGTAGCCCGGCGGCAAGCGCCAGAGCAGCAGCTGAGTGTCGTCCATCCAGCTGCGCAATTCGTCCAGCGCGACCGCGCGCGTTTCGCCGGCGACCTCCAGGGTCGCCTGCCCCGCCTGCTGGTCGATGCCCACCAGGGTGGCGTGGAAGCGCTGGCCGTTGGCGTTGTGCAGGCGGATCACCGCCGGCAGGTTGAAGCCGATCAGCTCGTCGAGATTGGCCGGTAGCTGCAGGCAGTCCAGCCCGTGCAGACGGGCGAAACGGCAGAGCACCGGGGCCTGCTGCGGGTCGAAGTCGAGCCCCCATTGGCGAAACAGGCGCCGATAGGCCAGCACCTCGGTGGCCGCCAGGTCGGTGCCCTGCGGCCACTGCCACTGAGCCGGGCCAGAGGGCGACGGGCTCGGCTGCAGCTGCCCGCTGGGCGGCAGTTCCAGCACGGCCGGGGCGGGCGGCGCCTCAGGCGCGGCCACTGGCGGCACTTCCAGCACCAACGGGTCGGGGGCGGGGCGCATCAAGGCCAGCAACTCGCGACCACCAGGCACCAGGAAGCCACCCAGCAGCACCAGCAGTGCGGCCATGGCCGGCAGCGCCCAGTGCCAGCGCGACCTTGCCGGCCCTGAGGCGACGAACTCGCCGCGCACTTCGCGCGCCGCGCGGTTGAGCAGCCACCAGTTGACCCGGTGCCGGCGTTCGACATAGGCGCCCAGCAGCGCACGGTCGCAGATCACATTGATCATCCGCGGCACGCCGCCGGTCAGCCGGTACAGGCGGCGCAGCGCGGCGCGGCTGAACAGCGGCGCATCGCGCCCGCCCACGGCCAGACGGTGGCCGACATAGGTGGGCAGCTCGGCGCGGGACAAGGCCCGCAGGTGGTAGCGCGCGGTGATGCGCTGATCGAGCTGGCGCAACTCGGCACGCCCCAGGGTGGCGAGCAGCTCCGGTTGGCCGATCAGGATGATCTGCAAGAGCTTCTGGCTGCTGGTCTCCAGGTTGGTCAACAGGCGGATCTGCTCCAGCACATCGAGGCCGAGGTTCTGCGCCTCGTCGATGATCAGCACGGTGTTGACCCCGCGGCCATGGGCCTCCAGCAGGTGCTGGTTGAGCGCGTCGATATAGCCCTTGATGCGGTGGCCGCCGTGCGGGCGGGGAATCTTCAGCTCGTCGCAGATGGCTTCCAGCAGCTCGGTGATGCTGTACTTGGGGTTGAGGATGACCGCGACTTCGGTGTGCTCCGGCAGCTGCTCCAGCAGGCAGCGGCACACCGTGGTCTTGCCGGTGCCGACATCGCCGGTCAGCAGCACGAAGCCGCCGTTGCAGTTGATGCCATAGAGCAAGCTGGCGAGCGCCTCGCGGTGCTGCTCGCTCAGGTACAGGTAGCGCGGGTTGGGCGCTATGGTGAAGGGCATCTCGGAGAAGCCGAAGTAGTTGCTGTACATGGCAGTCGAGCCTCGCAGTCTACAGAGACTATAGAAGCCCGAACCGCAGTTGTCCGCCCGCGACTCCCCCTCCTTTCGTCGGCGTAACAGCCGGATGGCCACTCCGATCTACACTATGTAAAGAGGATCATCCATTTGTAGTAGCAGTGTCGCGCTACTGTTTCAAGGACTTAACACATGTCCGCACTCACCTCCCTGGAACCCGAGCGGCCCCGTCGTGCGTTGTTGCTCGACCTGTCCAGCGAAATCACCCCGCTGCACCTGCAGGACTGGGTGTTCGACCGGGTCACCACCCTGGGCAGCGCCCAGGGGCTGCTCAAACAGAATAGCTACCGGGTCGGTATCGCCCTGCTGCCGGATCTGACCGAGGCACAGTTCGAGCCGATCGAGACCCTGCTCGACGGCGACGAGCACCTGGCCTGGCTCGCCCTGATCCAGCACGAGGCGCTGGAAAAGCAGGACTTCCGCCGCCTGATCTACGAGCACTTCTACGACTATTTCTCGCTGCCGCTGGATGGCAGCCTGAGCCACCTCAAGCAGGCCCTCGGCCACCTGGATGGCATGTCGCGCCTGCGCGCCCTGGAGCAGGAAACCTTCAGTTCGGTGGAAGAGTTCCAGATGGTCGGCGGCAGCAAGCATTTCCTCGCCATCTTCGATCAGATCCGCCGGGTCGCCGGGGTCGAGGCGCCGGTGCTGATCCGCGGCGATACCGGGGTCGGCAAGGAGATGATCGCCCGCGCCATCCACCAGCGCTCACTGCAGGCCGAGGGGCAGTTCGTCGCGGTGAACTGCGGCGCCCTGCCGGAAACCCTGATCCATGCCGAGCTGTTCGGCTACGAGAAGGGCGCCTTCACCGGCGCCTACAAGCGCAAGATCGGGCGCATCGAGGCGGCGCAGAACGGCACCATCTTCCTCGACGAAATCGGTGACCTGCCGCCGCAGATGCAGGTCTATCTGCTGCGCTTCCTGGAACAGAAGACCATCGAACGCCTGGGCGGCAACCAGAGCATCCTGGTCAACGCCCGGGTGATCGCCGCCACCCACGTCAACCTGGAGCAGGCGGTGATCGACGCCACCTTCCGCGAGGACCTCTACTACCGCCTCAATGTGCTCAGCATCCAGGTGCCGCGCCTGGCCGAGCGCGGCAGCGACATCGAGCTGCTGGCCCGCTACTTCCTGCACAAGTTCAGCAAGGAGTACGGCACCCACTCCCGCGGCCTGACCCGCCAAGCCCTCGAGGCGATGCTCAGCTACAGCTGGCCGGGCAACGTGCGTGAGCTGATCAACCGCATCCGCCGCGCCCTGGTGATGAGCGAGAACCGCATGATCAGCGCGGCGGATCTGGGCCTGGAAGAGTGCCATAGCCTGAACGTAGTGGTGCCGCTGGAGCAGGCCCGCGCCCATGCCGAGGAGTTGGCGGTGCGCAACTGCCTGAACCACTCGCTGAATAATGTCTCGCAGGCCTCCAAACTGCTCGGGGTGTCGCGCGTCACCCTCTACCGCATGATGGACAAATACGGCATTCGTTGAGCCTGGGCTGTAACGTCCACGCTACAACAGCCCCGGATGACATGACGCCGCACCGCTGGAAGGCCAGTAAATACGCCATCGACCCGGCTTGGCGTACTCCCTGCATGGATTCTCTTGCTTATGGAGAGAAACCCATGCTCGAACGAGGTCGTCGCGCTACCGACCTGCAGACGCCAGAGCGCAGAAGTACTGGCGCCAGGGATATGTCCGGCACATGCCTGGAAGAGGGCGTGGAGAGTTTTCCTGTGTTCAGCGAACCGCCCTTTACCAGCTGGTGCCAGCGCCACCGGCGCATCGACTATTTGCGCAACCGCCGCGGCCTGCCGCTGATCCTGCTGTGGGACGAGAACGGCGCAGGGCCAATCTGGAGAGGCCCCGCCGCCCACGGGGCACAGCACCCGCCCGGCTAGGGCGAAACCCACCCGCCTGGTTCCGGCTGGCAGGCGCAGTGCGGCGTAATTCACCTACGGCCGGTTACGCACGCGCGGCAGGCGCCGCCTGATGCCCCGAACGAGGGTCCGAAGATGTTCTGGCTAAGACTCACTCCCAGTCGACAGCTGCAGGTCGCTGCCATGCTGTCGGCCTTGCTCCTGATCCTGGCCGGCTGCGTCAGCCGGCCCCAGGTTTCCCCAGTCATCGCGCAACTGCCCGAGCGGGTCGAGTTGAGCGAGGTGCCGTTCTTCGCCGACGACAGCTACCAGGGCGCTCCCGGCGCCCTGGCCGCGCTGCTGGCGCAGCAGGGCCTGCCGGGCGACCCGGCGCAGCTGAGCCGGGCCCTGAAGCTGCCGCAGGAAGAGGCGAACCTGCCCGCCAATATAGTCGCCGAGGCACAGGCGCAAGGCCTGCTGGTGGCCCCCCTGCAACCCAACCTGACCGACCTGCTGCACCGGGTCGCGGCGGGCACCCCGGTGCTGCTGCGCTTCGCGGGTGGCTACGGCGTGCTGGTCGGTTATGACCGGGTGGCGCAAACCCTGCTGTTGCAGAGCGGCCGCCAGCGCCGCCTGAGCCTCGACTTCGGCGCATTCAGCCAGAGCTGGGCGGCGAGCGGGCAGTGGGCGGTATCGCTGCTGCACCCCAGCCAGCTGCCGGCACCGGCCGCCATTCCCGGCGAACTCAGCCCGGCCGCCGCGCGCGAGGCCGCCGGCAACAGCAGCCAGGCCCTGCTGGCCCTGCACAAGCGCTGGCTGCGCGCCGAGGGCCCGGCCCGCGATGCCCTGCGCCGGCAACTGGTCGAGCAGGCCAGCCAGCGCCGCACCCTGCTCGGTCAGCTGGTCCAGGACCATCCCAGCGCCGTGCTGCAGTCGCTGATCCCGGACGACAAGCAAACCGGCATGCCACCCGAGGTGCTGGCCCGCCTGGAACAGCGCCTCGACCTGCAAGGCGAGCTGGAAGTGCTCTACGAGGATTACGAGGACGGCACGACCAAACTGCGCCACCAACTGAAGACCCCCTTTGGCGAACGTTTCGAGCTGCACTTCGGCCAGCTCACGCAGAACTGGCGCAGCGGCCTGGCCGTAATCGCCCAGGGCTGGCTGCTGCTGTCCGATGACCCGCAGCCGGGTGCGATGCAGGGCGACCTGCTGCTGGCCGACGACCAGCAGGCCCTGCAGCTGGCCGACGGCAGCACGGCCAGCGGCGATGGCAGCGGCCTGGCCTATGACCTGCCCAACACCACCGGCGCCCAGCGCACCCTGGTCATCCTGGTCAATTTCCGCGATGCGCCGAGCGTCATGCCCTGGACGCCGAGCCAGGCCAGCAGCCTGGTACTCGGCACGGTCAGCGCCTTCTACCTGGAAAACTCCGACCAGCAGACCTGGCTGACCGGCAACGTCGCCGGCTGGTACACCATCCCGGTCGACAGCACCGTCTGCGATGGCTTCGCCATCGAGCGCTACGCCAAGGAGGCGGCCCAGGCCGGTGGTTACAACCTCAGCCTGTACGACCGTTTCATTTATGCTTTCCCGCAGAACGTCTGCGGCTACAGCGGCATGGGTCAGGTCGGCGCCCTGCCCTCCAGCACCTGGATCCACAACAGCCTGACCCTGCGCACCGTGGCCCATGAGCTGGGGCACAACCTCGGCCTGTACCACGCCCATGCCCTGGATTGCGGCGACACCACATTGGGCGCCAGCTGCGCCAGCCAGGAATACGGCGACACCCTGGACATCATGGGTTACTCCGGCACGGTCGGGCACTTCAACGGCTTCCACAAGGAACGCCTGGGCTGGCTGGGCAGCGGCAACCTGGTCACCGTCAGCAGCAGCGGCAGCTTCACCCTGCAGCCGGCCAGCGTGAGAACCAGCGCAGCCAAGGTGCTGAAGATCGCCAAGGGCCTGGATGCCAGCGGCAGCCCCAGCTACTACTACGCCGAGCTGCGCAAGCCGCTGGGCTTCGACGCTCAGCTCACCGATCGCGGCGTGATCGACCCGAACAACGTGTTCAGCGGCATCGCCCTGCGCCAGGCCAGCCCCAGCAACGGCAACAGCGGCTACCTGCTGGACACCACCGCCGGCAGCACCTTCGTCGACATGAAGGACCCGGCCATCACCGCCGGGCGCAGCTTTAGCGACAGCGCCGCCGGCGTCAGCCTCACCACCGAATGGGCCGACAGCAGCCAGGCCCTAGTCAGCGTCGACCTCACCGGCGGCGGCGGCGACCAGGTCAGCTGCACCCGCAGCGCCCCGCAGATCGGCGTCAGCCCGGCGCAAAGCGCCTGGCTGGTGGCCGGCAGCAGCTACAGCTATAGCGTCAGCGTGAGCAACAAGGACAGCGCCGGCTGCTCCAGCAGCAGTTTCAGCCTGGCGGCCGGCAAGCCCTCCGGCTGGACCACCAGCCTGCCCGGCAGCCTGAGCCTGGCACCTGGCGCCAGCAGCAGTGTCAGCCTCGCCGTGACCTCGCCGAGCAGCGCCACTGACGGTTTCTATGCCATCAGCTCCACCGCCACGGGCAACAGCACCAGCGCCACGGCGAGCGCCACCTATGTGGTCGACAACCCGCTCAGCAGCAACAGCCCACCGGTGGCCAACAACGACACGGTAGTGCTCAGCAGCACCGCCGCGGTGACCATCGCCGTCCGGGCCAACGACCTGGATAGCGACGGCGACGCCCTGACCATCAGCGCCTTCGGCCAGGGCAGCAAGGGCGCGGTCAAGCTGGGCAGCAACGGCACCCTGATCTACACCCCGGTGAAAGGCTTCAAGGGTAGCGACCAGTTCAGTTACAGCATCAGCGACGGCAAGGCGAGTGCCAGCGCCATCGTCTCCATCAGTCTGCAGTCCAGCGGCGGGGGCGGCAAGGGCAAGCCTTGATCGTTCCGCCGCGCATCCGACGCCTGGGGTCTGCGGACCTCAGGCGTCATCCCCAGCATTCCCGCACCGAGCAACACGCCCTCTGGCCAGCGGCCTAGGCCGGCCTGCCAGCGCGGCGGGATGTTCACCGAGCCAATCCCCCGGGCCCGCGTCCGCTGCAGCGCAGACTCGCGCCCAGGCCGTCTTATGGCCAATTCTGCGCAGTCGCTCGCCAACCCGGCGCCCCATGGCAGAGCGGAGTCCGGCCAGCCATCACCAAGGGGAAGCCTGGGCCGCGATATTTCGTAGGATGGGTCGAGCGCAGCGATACCCATGCTGTCGAGTTCGGCGCATGACTAGGTGCTATCTGCTGGTAGCAAATCGGCTGCACCGGGGCAGGCCTATCAGCGCTTGGTGGGTTACGTGGCGCGCAAGCCCTGCAGTCGATTTGCCAACGCTGTTCTGCGCCCCTAACCCACCCTACAAAAGCTGCGCAAACCCGTAACAGAGACATAGCCTTTTTATTGCCTGCACGCTTCGCC
>NZ_JAUYNP010000042.1 GCF_030696055.1 Pseudomonas sp.
CCGATGTCGATTTCCTTGATCGAGAACTGCGCATCGGCCGTCGAATAACGCATGTCGCAGGCCGCGATCAAATCAATGGCGCCGCCCAGACAATAGCCGTGGATGGCCGCCAAGACCGGCTTGCGGCAGTTGTCCACGGCATTGAAGGAGGCTTGCAGTTCGAGAATCTTGCGCCGTAATTTCTCCGCATTGCGCCCGACATCGGTGCCCAGCTGGCTGCCGATCGACGCCAGCAGCATCAGGTCGATACCCGAAGAGAAATGCTTGCCGGCCCCGGACAGTACCACCACGCGCACTTCATCGGTGGCGTCGACCCAGCGGAAGATGTCGATGATTTCGCTCCAGAAGTCCGCGTTCATCGCGTTGACTTTTTCCGGGCGATTGATCAGCACATGGGCGACCTTATCCGCCAACACGACATTAAAGGCTTTGTAGTCGGACACGGCAGTCTCCTCAGCAGGGGCGCAAGCGCGCATGGAAATCTTCTTATGCTAAAAACCGAGCAACTATAACAATCACGGCATAAATGTCGATGCTGGCCACTGTGATACAGGCCACGTCATTAAAGTTAAGCTCAATTTTCAGTTATCGACGATAACCGCTTGATCTGCTGAGGTTCAGCCAGGTTGAGTCCGGCCCCATGCATAAGCTGGGGCCGGGCAGTTGTCAGGCCTTGATACAGTCGACTGTGTAGACACCGTCCTCACGCTGCAGGCCATGCACATCGGCATCGAAACCGGGGAAGCTGCGATCGAAGGTGCGGGCGAACTGCAGATAATCGATGATCGAGCGGGTCTGCGCGGTAAAGCGCTCGCCCGGCATGATCAGCGGGATACCGGGCGGATAAGGCACCAGCATCACCGCGGCGATGCGCCCTTCCAGCTGCTCGATCGGCACTGCCTCGACCTCACCGCGCACCAGCTGGTTGTAGGCATCGGCCGGCTTGATCGCCACCTCCGGTAGCACCGTGTACATACGTTTGAGCGCTTTGGCCGTGGCGTTTTCGCGATAGCAGCCATGCAGGGCGTCGCACAGGTCGCGCAGGCCCATGCCCTGGTAGAAGGCGCCGCCCGACCGGGCAATCGAGGGCAGCACATCGATCAGCGGCAAGTTGGCGTCATAGCTGCGCTTGAATTCCAGCAGCTCGGTCAACAGGGTGCTCCACTTGCCCTTGGTGATACCCATGGAGAACAACACCAGGAAGGAATACAAACCGGTCTTCTCCACCACCAGGCCGCGCTCCCAGAGGAACTTGCTGACCACGGCCGCGGGAATCCCCTGTTCGTCCAGGGTGCCGCCGGCAGTCAGGCCCGGGGTGACCAGGGTGACCTTGATCGGGTCGAGCAGCACATAGTCGGCGGCCACCTCGCCAAAGCCGTGCCAGTCGGCTTGCGGCTGCAGCACCCAGTCCGCGGTGGCCACGTCATCGCCACCGCCGGCCTGGGGCGGCTGCCAGATGCTGAACCACCAGTCGTCGATTCTCAGGTTCTGCCGCAGATTGGCCAGGGCGCGGCGGAAACTCAGGGCCTCGTCGAAGGTTTCCTGGATCAGCGAGCGCCCGGCCGGGCCTTCCATCATGGCCGAGGCCACATCCAGCGAAGCGATGATGCCGTACTGCGGCGAGGTGGAGATATGCATCATAAAGGCTTCGTTGAAGCGATCACGGTCCAGTTGGCGCGCGCCGCCATCCTGCACATGGATCATCGAAGCCTGGCTGAAGGCCGCCAGCAGCTTGTGCGTCGAGTGGGTGGTAAACACCAGCGGGCCGTCGGCCGTGCGCGCGGTGCCCATGCCATAACGTCCGGCGTAGAACTCATGGAAGGCCGCATAGGCGTACCAGGCCTCGTCGAAATGCAGTACCTCGACGCTATTGCCCAGGGTCTGCTTGATCAGTTCGGCGTTGTAGCACAGGCCGTCGTAGGTGGAGTTGGTGACCACCACCAGCTTGACCATGGCGCCACTGCTGCTTGGCACGCGGCCGCGCGCCAGGGGGCTGGCGTCGATCTTGGCCTGGATCGACTCACGGCTGAATTCGGACAGCGGAATAGGCCCGATAATGCCCAGTTCGTTACGCTCCGGGCACAGGTACAGCGGTATGGCCCCGGTCATGATGATCGAATGCAGGA
>NZ_JAUYNP010000005.1 GCF_030696055.1 Pseudomonas sp.
TGTTCAACTATATGGCCAGCGAGCAGGACTGGCAGGAGTTCCGCGACGGCATCCGCATCACCCGCGAGATCATGGCGCAGTCGGCTCTCGACCCCTTCCGTGGCCGCGAACTCAGCCCCGGCGTCGCGGTGCAGAGCGACGCCGAGCTGGACGCCTTTATCCGCGAACACGCGGAAACCGCCTTCCACCCGTCCTGCTCGTGCAAGATGGGCAGCGACGAGATGGCGGTAGTCGATGGCCAGGGCCGCGTGCATGGCATGCAGGGCCTGCGCGTGGTCGATGCCTCGATCATGCCGCTGATCACCACCGGCAACCTGAACGCGCCGACCATCATGATGGCCGAGAAGATCGCCGACAAAATCCGCGGGCGCAAACCCCTGCCACGCAGCAACGCGCCCTACCATGTGGCCGGCGCCGCGCCGGTACGCGGCACCGCGCAACGCCAACGCTGACGCAACTCTCGTAGCCCGGATGCAATCCGGGCTACGGACTATCCCTAGGCTAATCGCCCCCGGTCGCACCAACGCCTGCCTAAGCCGCGCGCCTGCTACACTGCGCGCCATTTTGCTTATCAGGCCTGTACCGTGACCCACACCGCGTTTTCCTCTCTGCCGCTTTCCGCCGCCATGCTGGCCAACCTCGAGTCCCTCGGCTATACGGCGATGACGCCGATCCAGGCGCAGAGCCTGCCGGTGATGCTCAAGGGCATGGACCTGATCGCCCAGGCCAAGACCGGCAGCGGCAAGACCGCGGCCTTCGGCATCGGCCTGCTCAATCCGCTGAATCCGCGCTTCTTCGGCTGCCAGGCACTGGTGCTGTGCCCGACCCGCGAGCTGGCCGACCAGGTGGCCAAGGAAATCCGCCGTCTGGCCCGCGGCGCCGACAATATCAAGGTGCTGACCCTGTGCGGCGGCGTGCCGTTCGGCCCGCAGATCGGCTCCCTGGAGCATGGCGCACAGATCATAGTCGGCACCCCGGGGCGGATTCAGCAGCACCTGAGCAAGGGCACCCTGAAGCTCGACGGCCTCAACTGCCTGGTGCTGGATGAAGCCGACCGCATGCTCGACATGGGCTTCTACGACAGCATCGCCGAGATCATCGTCCAGACCCCGACGCGGCTGCAGACCCTGCTGTTCTACGCCACCTACCCGACCGGGATCAAGCAGCTGGCGGCGAGCTTTATGAGCGATCCGCAGCAGGTCAAGGCCGAGGCCATGCACGACGACAGCCAGATCGAGCAGCGCTTCTACGAGATCGCCCCGGAAGAGCGCCTGGACGCCGTGGTCAAGCTGCTCAACTGCTACCGTCCGCAGTCCTGTGTGGCCTTCTGCTTTACCAAGCAGCAGTGCCAGGAAGTGGTCGATCACCTTACCGCCAAAGGCATCTCGGCTGCCGCGCTGAACGGTGACTTGGAACAACGCGACCGTGATCAGGTGTTGGCGATGTTTGCCAATCGCAGCCTGTCGGTGCTGGTGGCCACCGATGTGGCCGCACGCGGCCTGGACATCGATGCGCTGGACATGGTGATCAACGTGGAACTGGCGCGGGATTCGGAAATCCATATCCACCGCGTCGGCCGTACCGGTCGTGCCGGCGAGAAAGGCCTGGCCATGAGCCTGGTGGCCCCAGCCGAAGGCCATCGTGCCCAGGCCATCGAAACCCTGCAAAAGGCTCCGCTCAACTGGCATCCGCTGAGCAGCCTGAAACACCAGGGCGGCGCGCCGTTACAGCCGCCAATGATTACGTTGGGCATCGGCGCTGGGCGCAAAGAAAAACTGCGCCCCGGCGATATCCTCGGTGCCCTGACTGGCGAGGCTGGCATCCCTGGCGCGCAGGTCGGCAAGATCGCTATCTTCGACTTTCAGGCTTATGTGGCCGTTGAGCGCGGCGTGGCCATGCAGGCGCTCAAGTGCCTGAGTGAAGGCAAGATCAAGGGCCGCTCGCTGCGCATACGTACCCTATAGTTGCAGTAGGCAAACAGACGGCCGCAGTGACGCGGCCCGCAGCAGAGGAGCGCCCCTTGCGCAATATTCTGGTGGTCGAAGACAGCCCCCTGGTGCTGAAAATCCTCGAACACCTGTTCCGCAAGGAAAGCGCCCTGCAACCTATCTTCTGCGCCAGCCTGGGCGAGGCCCAGGTGATGCTGGAGTCCTCCGCCAGCCTGTTCTTCGCCGCCATAGTCGACCTCAACCTGCCGGATGCCCCGGATGGCGAAATAGTCGACCTGGTGATGGCCTACCAGCTGCCCTGCATAGTGCTGAGCGGCAGCTACAACGAGCAACGCCGCGACCAGATGCTGCTCAAGGGCGTGGTCGACTACGTGCTCAAGGAAAGCCAGCACTCCTACGAGTACGCCTTCCGCCTGCTGCACCGCCTGGAAAGCAACAGCCAGGTGAAGATCCTGATCGCCGAGGACTCCGAAGCCACCCGCCACTACATCCGCAACGTGCTGACCCCGCACCGCTACCAGATCATCGACGCCTGCGACGGCGACGAGGCGCTGCGCATCCTCAAGGAGCAGCCGGATATCGACCTGCTGCTGGTCGACCACAGCATGCCCGGGCTCAGCGGCTTCGACCTGGTCAAACTGCTGCGGCAGAAGATGAAGCGCCACGAGCTGATCATTCTCGGCCTGTCCGCCGACACCAAGGGTTCGCTCAGCGCCATGTTTATCAAGCACGGCGCCG
Organism: Pseudomonas sp.; assembly: GCF_030696055.1. Classification (GTDB taxonomy): domain Bacteria; phylum Pseudomonadota; class Gammaproteobacteria; order Pseudomonadales; family Pseudomonadaceae; genus Aquipseudomonas. The sequence goes on from NZ_JAUYNP010000005.1 coordinate 2,688, forward strand.
ACGACTTCCTGCGCAAGCCGTTCTGCCCGGAGGAGCTCAACTGCCGGGTCATGTCGACCCTGGAACGCCGCGACCTGATGCTCGCGCTCAAGCAGGCCGCGCAGTTCGACGCCCTCACCGGGCTGAACAACCGCCGCGCCTTCTACCAGCACGGCCAGCTGTTGTTCCAGCAGGCCAAGGCCGGCGGGCGCGACCTCAGCGTGGCGATGCTCGACCTGGACTTCTTCAAGCGGATCAACGACGAGCATGGCCACGCCAGCGGCGATGCGGCGCTGATCGCCTTCGCCCGGGCCTTTGCCGGCGCCTTCCCCGACGCCCTGCTCGGCCGCCTGGGCGGTGAGGAATTCGCCATGCTCAGCCAGCAGGACGCCGCGGCCTTGAGCGAGACCCTGGACCAACTGCGCGCGCAGTGCGCCAGCCTGAAATACGCCCTGGGCGCGCCGCCACTGTCGTTCAGCGCCGGAATCTTCCAGGGCGCCCCGGACGACCTGGAAAACGCCCTGCACCAGGCCGATATGCGCCTGTACCAGGCCAAGCACCAGGGCCGTGGGCGCAACTGCTGGCAGTAGTCGGCCCGGCTATCCACTGGCCTTAGGACGCCAGGCGCTCCGCCAGCAACTGCCGATCTAAAAACCCTATGACTTTCTCGGCATATGCTTTGGGCTGCGCGGCATAGGCATGGGTATGCTCGGCCCCCGGCACCTGCCAGAACTCCGTTGGTGTCTTGCCCTGCAAGGCCAGCCATAACAGCTTGCCGTCTTTCACCGGGGTGAACTCATCGGCCTCGCCATAGATCATCAACAGACTCGGCCTGCCCATCAGGCGCTGCGCGGCATAGGTGGGACGCAAACGGCGCTCGCCGGCTGGATAAAGGATTTTGGACAGCTGGATGCCCAACTTGGGGATGGGATAACGCGACCAGAAGTGCAATAGGGTCGGAAAGGCGGATTCCAGCACCGCCGCCTTGAACGGATGGGCGGGTTGCGCCATGGCGCACAGGCTCATGGCCGCCCCCATGGACGCGCCGAGCACCGCCACCGGCAAATCCGGATACTGCGCCTGCAGGGCCAGACCGGCGGCCACTACATCCAGGGGGAAATCCATGGTGCTGGAGGTGCTTTCGCCAAAGCCATTCAGATCGAACAGCATCACGTGATAGCCCGCCTGGCGCAGCAGTTCGGCGTGCCCATATTTCATCCAGAAGCCCTTGGCCGCCACACCCATGGGATGCGCCATCAGCACCGCGCCCTTGGCTTGCGCTGCGTGGGCGGGGGCTAACAGCGCAGAGAGGGTCGCCCCGGACGCACTGGCCACGCTCAGGCGCCGCCACTGGCGCTGTTCGACGTTTTCCGGCCAGCGCCAGGGCCGCACGAAGCGCCCGAAAAAAGGCTTCTTGAACAGTCTGTATGCCGTGTGTTTCATGCTGGCAATCCCTCTGCGTTATCGATGATCGAGCCCCGCGGGCTCGATAGGCACAGACTAGGGATTGGCCAGGGCTGCCTCTATGGGCAGAAATGACATATAACATGCGATTTTTTACGCAGGCGCAGGACAGCGCCGGAGAAACGCCATGAACGTCAGCATCCTGATGGCCGATCACTGTTCCTCCACCAGCGTGGCCGCCACCCTGGAGTTCTTCGAAACCGCCAATGTCCTGCACCAGTATGCGGCGAAGAAAAGCGCACGCCACGACCCTGGCCACGCCCCCCTGTTCAAGCTGGAAACCGCCTCGCAGGATGGCCGCAGCGTCGCCTGCACCGGCGGCCTAAGATTGACCCCGGACAAGGCCCTGGCCGAGCTGAACCCGCCGCAGCTGATCATAGTGCCGGGCTTTATGTTCAATATCCTGGCCGTGCTGCCCGGCCTGGACAAGATGATCGAATGGCTGCAATTGCAGCACCGACAAGGCTGCTATATCGCCAGCATGTGCACCGGCGCCTTCGTCACCGCCCAGGCTGGCCTGCTGGATGGGCGCTGCGCCACCACCCACTGGGTGTTCAGCGAACAATTTGCGCAACGCTTCCCCAAGGTGAAGCTGCAGCCCGAACGCACAGTCACCGATGACGGCCAGCTCCTGTGCTCGGGCGGCTCCACCAGCGGCAGCGACTTATTGCTGCACCTGATCCGCAAGTTCTCCTCGCCCCAGCTGGCGGCCGAGTGCGCCAAGAAACTCCTGGTCGATGTGGCCGTGCGCAGCCAGACCCCTTACGCGAGCACCACCTTCAAGAAAAACCATACCGACGCCGAGATCCTCAAGATTCAGATCTGGCTGGAACAGCGCCTGGCCCACAGCATTGTCATGGAACAGCTGGCCGCCGAATTCGGCTTGAGCATGCGCAACCTTATCCGCCGCTTCAAAGAAGCCACCGCGCAAACCCCCATCGAATACCTGCAGAACCTGCGCATCGAAAAAGCCAAGTTTCTCTTGGAAAGCAGCCAGCAAGGCTTCGAGCAGATCACCCTGCAGGTGGGTTATGCGGATGGCAATTCCTTCAGGCGCCTGTTCAAACAGCGGGTGGGCCTGGCCCCCAGCGCCTACCGCAAGCGCTTTGAAAATACGCGCCAGTAATTATCAAGGAGCGTTCTTCCGCGCGACCCGCTACAGGCCGTGGCGCTGGAAAATCTGCGCATAGCTGCCATCGGCGCGCATGGCTGCGATGGCCTGATCGAAGGCCTCGGTGATCTGCCGGTGCTGCGGGTGCTTGCGGCTGACCAGAATATGCAGGCCGTTCTCGCTGAGCGGCTGCGGCAGAAACTCCAACTCCTCGCTCAGCCCGGCCAAATCGCGGCCCAGATAGAAGCGCGCCACCAGCTCATCCTCCAGGGCCAGCTGCATCCTGCCCGCGTGCAGCATGCGCGCGCCCATGACAAAGCCGCTGACCTCGACCTTACGCAACTGGCTGTCCTTATCGAACGGGTTGCCATAGGCATAACCGCGCACCGCCGCAATGCTATAGGGGTACAGGTCGGACAATTGCTTGAACTGGATAGCGCTGCCCTTGCGCTGCAAGAAGCGGATGCGGTTGATCAGATAGGGCTGGGAAAAATAGCCGTAACTGGCGCGCTCATCGGCGTACCAGGCACTGATCAGCACATCGTAAGTGCCCCGCTGCAAACCTTGCACAGCCCGCGCCCAGGGCACTTGCCTGTAGGTCGTGGCATAACCGGCACGGGTCAGGGCCGTGCTGACCAGATCAGTCGCCAGGCCGTTGTTCAGCAAGGTCTGGTCATTGAACGGCGGCCAGGGATCGGCCACCAGGCGCAAGGCCTGCGCCGCCCAGCTGTACAGCGGCAATAACAGCAGCGACAACAAACAGATACGCAGTGCATTCATCCAAGCCTGCCCCAATCAGCGGATTACTGAGCCTAGCCGCAACCAGCAAAGCCGTGTGCCCCAAACACAATAAGTTGAGCGCCCGGTTTATTCGGCTGCACGTCGCGTGACCCTGCGCCCAGGCTAAGCCTTCGGGACGCAACGGCAGCGACAACCCAGCGGCGCTGGCCGGCAGGAGCAGGACAGCATTAAAACCTAGCGATTGTCTAGAGTCCGTGGCGTTGAAAAATCTGCGCGTAGCTGCCATCGGCGCGCATCGCCTCGATGGCCTGATCGAAGGCCTCGACTATCTGGCGATGCTGCGGATGCTGGCGGCTGACCAGCAGATACAGGTTGCTCTCACTCAAGGGCTGCGGCAGGAACTCCAGATCATCCCGGATATCGGCCAGCTCACGGCTGAACAAGTAGCGGGCCACATATTCGTCCTCCAGCGTCAGATCCAAGCGCTGGGCGTGCACCATACGCGCGGCGGCGGAGAAGTCGGTGACCTCGGCCTTTTGCAGTTGCGCATCGCTATCGAACGCGGGGGAGTAGGCATAGCCGCGACTCACGGCGATGCGGTAGCCATAGAGATCCGCCAATTGGGTGAACCGCACGCCACTGCCGCGACGCTGAACGAAGCGGATGCGGTTGATCAGGTAGGGTTTGGAATAGTAGCCAAAGGCCGTGCGTTCGGCGCTGTACCAGGCACCCACCACGGCATCAAAACGCCCGTGCTGCAGCCCCAGCAGGGCGCGCGCCCAGGGCACCTCGCTCTGCACCGTGGCATAACCCGCGCGGGCCAACGCGGTATTCACCAGATCACTGGCCAGGCCGTTATTGAGCAGGCGGGCGTCGGTGAAGGGGGGCCAGGCATTGGCCGCCAAACGTAGAGGTTCGGACGCCACCACGCTGCCTATTGCCCATAAGAGCAGCACTGCACACGCGCGCCACATGCCTCGACCTCGACTCACTGGACAACTGCCATTCAGCTTAGACCCTAGGCTACCCAATGCTGCCCCTCGGCCGGATGCTGGCAGCCCCGCCCTTTCGGGTACTATGCGCGCCAATCCGGGCGCAGTCCGGGTGTCAGTGCAGAATCCAGAGGAGCATGCGGTGTCCGCTACAGACGTTGTGATCATTGGCGCCGGCGCGGCAGGCCTGATGTGCGCCCTGACGGCCGCCGGGCGCGGGCGCCGGGTGCTGCTGCTGGATCACGCCAACAAGGCCGGCAAGAAGATCCTGATGTCCGGCGGCGGGCGCTGCAATTTCACCAATATGTACTGCGAACCGAGCAACTTCCTCTCGCACAACCCGCACTTCTGCAAGTCCGCCCTGGCCCGCTACAACCAGTGGGACTTTATCGCCCTGGTGGCCAAGCATGGCGTGCCCTACCACGAGAAGAAGCTCGGCCAGCTGTTCTGCGATAACAAGGCCAACGCCATCCTCGATCTGCTGCTGGCCGAGTGCGCCGAGGCCGGCGTCGAGCTGCGCCTGAACACTTCGGTGGGCGAGATCGCCAAGACGGATAGCGGTTACCAGTTGCACACCAGCGCCGGGCCGATCGCCTGCCAGTCTCTGGTAATCGCCACCGGCGGCCTGTCGATTCCGACCCTAGGCGCTACCGGCTTCGGTTATCAGGTGGCCAAGCAGTTCGGCCACCAACTGCTGCCGACCCGCGCCGGCCTGGTGCCGTTCAGCATCACCGACCCGCAGCTGAAAACCCTCTGCGCCGAGCTGTCCGGCACCTCGGTGGAGGATTGCCTGGTCAGCTGCAACGGCCAGAGCTTCCGCGAGAATATCCTGTTCACCCACCGCGGCCTGTCAGGTCCGGCGATCCTGCAGATTTCCTCGTTCTGGCAGCCGGGCGACACCGTGCATATCGACCTGCTGCCGCATATCGACCTGCCCGAGTGGCTGGCCGAGCAACAGCGCGAGCGACCCAACAGCGAGCTGAAAACCCTGCTGGCCGAGCTGTTCACCAAGAAGATGGCCGGGCTGCTGGCCGATAGCTGGTTCGCCAGCAAGCCAATGAAGCAGTACACGCCGGGCGAGCTCAAGGCGATTGCCGAGTGCTTGTCCGACTGGCAACTGGTGCCCGCCGGCACCGAGGGCTACCGCACCGCCGAGGTGACCCTGGGCGGCGTGGACACCCGCGAGGTGTCGTCGAAGACCCTGGAGTCGCTGAAGTCGCCGGGGCTGTATTTTGTCGGCGAGGTGCTGGACGTCACCGGCCATCTGGGCGGCTTCAACTTCCAGTGGGCCTGGGCTTCGGGCTATGCGGCGGCGCAGTACGTCTAAGAACCAGTCTCGGATCTGCTGCGCGTCGGAAAAACTGCGTTGAAACGAAGTAACAGCCTTTAGGCTGGTAAAACGGCGGCGACGCAGCCGCAGCAGATCGCGGACAAAACCACCCCAAAAACCGGCATCAGTCGCGGATTCCTCCAGGACCTGCGCTTGCCGTGGCTATTGCCTGGCAAATAGCACAAAACCCCCGCTCTTAGCGCGCCAGCGTACGGATAGGGCTGGCACTGCGCCGTAACTTTAAGTCATTGCGGGAGTCGAAACATCATGCTCCCTGGGCAGACGCTGAGTAGTACCGCCTGAACTATCCGCGCCTATACCTCAGTTGTTGCTGATACGGGCACTATCCAGAAGGACCACAGCATGTCGAACCCATCGCGGTTACTTACCCTGAGCGGCCTGCTGCTATGTGCCCTGTGCGCCACCCTGTTCGCCAACAGCGCCAATGCCGACCCTTCCGGGCGCGTGGGCTACCTGAGCGACAGCCATGGCCTGGTGAGCTATTCGCCGTCTGGCGAAGAGCAGTGGACCGAGGTTATGCGCAATCGCCCGCTGATCCGCGGTGATCGGCTCTGGACTGACCGCGACGCCCGCGCCGAATTTCAGGTCGGCAGCTCTGCCGTGCGGATCGACGCCAACAGCAGCGTAGAGATTCTCGATCTGAACGACCGCATTACCCAGCTGCAACTGACTCAGGGTGTGCTGAGCCTGAGCGTGCGGCGCCAGTACAGGGATCAGCTCGTCGAGATAGACACCCCCTTGCTGGCATTCACCATCAGCGGCAGCGGTCGCTACCGCATTGACGTCGATCCGCGATCCGGGGCAACCACCATCACGGTGTGGGCGGGCATTGGCGAAGTCTACGGTGACAACGCCCATTTCAGCCTGCGTGCGGGCGATTCGGTGCGTTTCTACGACACGGATTTGCACGACTACCAGATGTACGGTTTGCCGCGCGAGGATGATTTCGATCTCTACTGCCTAAGCCGTGACCAGCGTTTCCAGCGCGCCGAGTCCCTGCGTTATGTCGACGACGACCTGGTCGGCTACAGCGATCTGGATGAGTACGGCAGTTGGCGCCCGGTGAGCGGTCACGGCCATGTGTGGTTTCCAAGCGGAATATCCGTCAACTGGGCACCTTACCGCTATGGTTATTGGATCTGGCAGGAACCCTGGGGCTGGACCTGGGTGGACAATGCGCCCTGGGGCTTCGCGCCCTCGCATTACGGCCGCTGGATCTACGTCAGCAATCACTGGGGCTGGGTTCCCTGCATACGCCGGGTACAGCCAGTGTACGCACCCGCGCTGGTCGCCTTTATCGGCGGCAGCGGCTGGAGCCTGACGCTTGCGCTGGGCGGTGGCTCTTCACCGATCGGCTGGTTCCCGCTTGGACCGCGAGAAGTCTATGTGCCCTCCTATCACGTCAGCCGAGATTATTTTTCCCGGATCAACCTGAACAACACGGTGATCCACAACACGACCATCACCAACGTCTACAACAACTACTCCAGCGGCACGCTCAATATCGGTCAAGTCAACTACGTCAACCGTCAGATTGAACAGGCCGTGACCGTGGTGCCCAGCGCTGTATTCGTCAACGCACAACCGGTGCACGCGGCAGCGCTGCGGGTTGACCGTCAGGCCCTCGCCGCCGGCGAAACCATGCGGATCGCCCCGATTGCCCCCAGCAAGCGCAGCGTGATCGGTAGCGGCGAGGTTGCCAAGGCGCATCCGGCCTCACAAGTGTTTGACCGTCGAGTGGTCGCGCGTAATGCGCCACCACCTGCCGAGGCGCCGTTTTCCCTGCGCGAAAAACGCTTGCAGCAACAGCCTGGACGGGCGCTGGAGCCTGCCGCGGTGGAAAGCGTGCCAGACAGCAGCGGCCAACGGCGGAAAAACGTCCGGGTGCTCGGCGAGCCAGAGCGCGCCGCGGAACCGCGCCGCGCCGACGACTCCGCTCAACCGCCACCCCTGGATCGCTCGCTCGAACCGCAAAGAAGACCCGAGCGCGGCAACGACCGAGAGGATAAGCAGCCGGGCCAACCCAGACAGGAACAACAGCCACGCAACCTCGACAGCGACCCGCAGGCGGCGCAACAGCAACAGCAACAGCAGCAGCTGCTGCAGCGCCAAGCCGAGAGTGAGCGCCAGGCCACCCAACAGCAACGCAAGGCCGACAGCGAACAGCAGGCCGCGCAACAACGGCAGGAGCAACTGCAACGCCAAGCCGAGAGCGACCGGCAAGCCGCCCAGCAACAACGCGAGGCCGACGACGAGCAGCAGGCCGCGCAACAACAGGAACAGCAGCAACGCCAAGCCGAGAGCGAACGACAGGCCGCCCAGCAGCAACGCAAGGCCGACGACGAACAGCAGGCCGCGCAACAACGGCAGGAGCAACTGCAACGCCAAGCCGAGAGCGAGCGCCAGGCCGCCCAGCAGCAACGCAAGGCCGACGACGAGCAACAGGCGCAGCAACGCCAGGAGCAGCTGCAGCGCCAAGCCGAGAGTGAGCGCCAGGCCGCCCAGCAGCAACGCAGGATCGACGACGAGCGACAGGCCGCG
>NZ_JAUYNP010000050.1 GCF_030696055.1 Pseudomonas sp.
ACCTGCACGACATCACCACCATGATCGAGCTGTTCGGGCGCATGGGCATCGAGCCGATCATCGATGAAAAACTCAGCGTGGAAGTCGATGCGCGGGCGATCAAGACCCTGATCGCACCCTATGAGCTGGTGAAAACCATGCGCGCCTCGATTCTGGTGCTCGGCCCCATGGTCGCCCGTTTCGGTGAAGCCGAAGTGGCTCTGCCTGGCGGTTGCGCCATCGGCTCGCGTCCGGTCGACCTGCATATCCGTGGTCTGGAAGCCATGGGCGCGATCATCGATGTGGAAGGCGGCTATATCAAGGCCAAGGCGCCTGAGGGCGGCCTGCGCGGCGCGCACTTCTTCTTCGACACCGTGAGCGTGACCGGTACCGAGAACATCATGATGGCCGCCACCCTGGCCAAGGGCCGCAGCGTGCTGGAAAACGCCGCCCGCGAGCCGGAAGTGGTGGACCTGGCCAACTGCCTGATCGCCATGGGCGCGAAAATCTCCGGTGCCGGCACCGACACCATCATCATCGACGGCGTTGAGCGTCTCGGCGGCGCGCGTTTCAGCGTGATGCCCGACCGTATCGAAACCGGCACCTACCTGGTTGCCGCGGCGGCCACCGGTGGCCGGGTCAAGTTGAAAGACACCGATCCGACCACCCTGGAAGCGGTGCTGTCCAAACTGCAGGAAGCCGGCGCGGAAATCACCTGCGGCAACGACTGGATCGAGCTGGATATGCATGGCAAGCGGCCGAAAGCCGTTAACCTGCGTACCGCGCCGTACCCGGCGTTCCCGACCGATATGCAGGCGCAGTTTATCGCCCTCAATGCGATCGCCGAGGGCACCGGCACGGTGATCGAAACCGTGTTCGAAAACCGCTTTATGCACGTGCATGAAATGATTCGTATGGGCGCGCAAATTCAGGTCGAAGGCAATACCGCCATCGTCAGCGGGGTCGAGAAGCTCAAGGGTGCGCCAGTTATGGCCACCGACCTGCGCGCCTCCGCCAGCCTGGTGATCTCCGCGCTGGTGGCCGAGGGCGACACCCTGATCGATCGCATCTACCACATCGACCGTGGTTACGAGTGCATCGAAGAGAAACTGCAGATGCTGGGCGCTAAAATTCGCCGTGTGCCGGGCTAGGTTGGCAGCCAGGACAGCAAGAGCCGCGGTGTGGCTCTTGTTGGGCTTCGCTTCGCTCAGCGCCAACCTACGCAAGTTCTGAAGGATTTTTCAATGCTCACCATCGCCCTGTCCAAAGGCCGCATTCTCGACGACACCCTGCCGCTGCTCGCCGCGGCAGGTATTGTGCCGACGGAAAATCCGGACAAGAGCCGCAAGCTAATCATTCCCACCACCCTGGATGACGTGCGCCTGCTGATCGTACGTGCCACCGACGTGCCGACCTATGTCGAGCACGGCGCGGCGGATCTGGGCGTGGCTGGCAAGGACGTGTTGATGGAGTACGGCGGCCAGGGGCTGTACGAGCCCCTGGACCTGCGTATCGCCAAGTGCAAGCTGATGACCGCCGGTGCCGTGGGGGCGCCCGAGCCCAAGGGGCGTCTGCGGGTGGCCACCAAGTTCGTCAACGTGGCCAAGCGTTATTACGCCGAGCAGGGCCGTCAGGTCGATATCATCAAGCTGTACGGCTCGATGGAGTTGGCACCGCTGGTGGGCCTGGCCGACAAGATCATCGACGTGGTCGATACCGGCAACACCCTGCGTGCCAACGGCCTGGAAGCCCAGGAGCTGATCGCCACCATCAGCTCGCGGCTGATCGTCAACAAGGCCTCGATGAAGATGCAGCACGGTCGCATCCAGGCGCTGATCGATACCCTGCGCGAAGCGGTCGAGTCGCGACATCCGGCCTGAGCCTGATGGCCGCCTTTGTGCGGCCTAGCCTATCCGCGTTATAGCCAGAATCCTCAGGTGCCCGCGCGGAGCGGTTGCTACTCTACGGGCGCCTGAGCATTTGCCAATTAAGAGGCCCGCTATGACCGCTCCTATCGCTATCCGCCGACTCAACGCCGCTGACCAGGGCTTTGCCCAGCATCTGGATCATCTGCTGAGCTGGGAAAGTGTCTCGGACGATGCGGTCAACCAGCGCGTGCTGGATATCATCAAGGCCGTGCGCGAGCGTGGCGATGCCGCCCTGGTCGAATTCACCCAGAAGTTCGATGGTTTGGAAGTCGCCAGCATGGCCGACCTGATCCTGCCGCGTGCGCGTCTGGAGCTCGCTCTGAGCCGCATCACCCCGGAGCAGCGTCAGGCCCTGATCGTTGCCGCCGAGCGAGTGCGCCTGTACCACGAAAAGCAGAAGCAGGACTCCTGGACCTACACCGAGGCCGACGGCACCGTGCTGGGGCAGAAGGTCACCCCGCTGGACCGCGCCGGCCTCTATGTGCCGGGCGGCAAGGCTTCCTATCCCTCTTCGGTGCTGATGAACGCCATCCCGGCCAAGGTCGCCGGCGTGCCGGAAGTGGTGATGGTGGTGCCGACCCCGCGGGGCGAGATCAATGAGCTGGTGCTGGCCGCCGCCTGCATCGCCGGCGTCGACCGGGTGTTCTGCATCGGCGGTGCCCAGGCCGTAGCGGCGTTGGCCTATGGCACCGAAAGCGTGCCTCCGGTGGACAAGATAGTCGGCCCCGGCAATATCTACGTGGCCACCGCCAAGCGCCATGTGTTTGGCAAGGTCGGCATCGACATGATCGCCGGGCCCTCGGAAATCCTCGTGGTGTGCGACGGTCAGACCGATCCCGACTGGATCGCCATGGACCTGTTCTCCCAGGCCGAGCACGACGAGGACGCCCAGTCGATTCTGCTCAGCCCGGATGCCGCCTTCCTCGATCGCGTCGCGGCGAGCATCGCCAGGCTGCTGCCGAGCATGGAGCGTGCCGAGATTATCCGCACTTCCCTGGAAACTCGTGGCGCGCTGATCCAGGTGGCCGATATGGCCCAGGCAATCGAGGTGGCCAACCGTATCGCGCCGGAGCACCTGGAACTGTCGGTGGCCGAGCCGGAGCAGTATCTGCCGCTGATTCGCCACGCCGGTGCGATCTTTATGGGCCGCTACACCGCCGAGGCGCTGGGCGACTACTGCGCCGGGCCCAACCATGTGCTGCCGACCTCGGGTACCGCGCGCTTCTCCTCGCCGCTGGGGGTGTATGACTTCCAGAAGCGCTCGTCGATCATCCATTGTTCGGCCGCCGGTGCTTCCGAACTGGGCAAGAGTGCCTCGGTGCTGGCTCGCGGCGAGTCGCTGACCGCCCACGCCCGTAGCGCCGAGTACCGCATTAAGAGCTAATCGGCCAAATGTAGGATGGGTTGAGCGCAGCGATACCCATCGCAAACACAACGAATTCGAGGAGAGAAGGGCAGATGAGCAAATTCTGGAGCCCCTTCGTCAAAGACCTGGTGCCCTACGTGCCGGGTGAGCAGCCCAAGCTGGCCAAGCTGGTCAAGCTCAATACCAACGAAAACCCCTACGGTCCATCGCCCAAGGCGATCGCCGCCATGCAGGCCGAGCTGAACGACAACCTGCGCCTGTACCCGGACCCCAACGGCGAGCGCCTGAAGCAGGCGGTGGCCGATTATTACGGTGTGCAGCTCAACCAGGTGTTTGTCGGCAATGGTTCCGACGAGGTGCTGGCGCACGCCTTCCATGGCCTGTTCCAACACGACAAACCCTTGCTGTTCCCGGATATCAGCTACAGCTTCTACCCGGTGTACTGCGGCCTCTATGGGATTGCCTCGGAGGTGATCGCGCTGGACGAGCAGTTCCAGATCCGCGTCGAGGACTATGCCAAGCCCAACGGCGGCATCGTCTTCCCCAATCCCAACGCGCCTACCGGCTGCCTGTTGGCCCTGGACGCCATCGAGCAGCTGCTCAAGGCCAATCCGGACAGCGTGGTGCTGGTGGACGAGGCCTATATCGACTTCGGTGGCGAGACTGCGATCACCTTGGTGGATAAATACCCCAACCTGCTGGTGGCCCAGACCCTGTCCAAGTCGCGTTCCCTGGCCGGCCTGCGTGTCGGCCTGGCGGTCGGCCACCCCGACTTGATCGAGGCGCTGGAGCGGATCAAGAACAGCTTCAACTCCTACCCGCTGGACCGCATGGCCATAGCCGGTGCGGCGGCGGCGTTCGCCGATCGCGAGTATTTCGCCAAGACCTGTCAGGCGGTTATCGACAGTCGCGAACTGGTGGTGGCTGGGCTGCAGCAGCTGGGCTTCGAGGTGCTGCCGTCGGCCGCCAACTTTATCTTCGCCCGTCACCCGCAGCGCGATGCCGCCGAGCTGGCGGCGCTGTTGCGTGAGCAGGGGGTGATAGTGCGTCACTTCAAGCAGGCGCGGATTGCCCAGTTTCTGCGCATCAGCATAGGCACGCCCGAGCAGAATCAGGCGTTGCTGGATGCCCTGCAGGGTCTGTAGCCAGCCTCAGAAAAAAAGCCGGAACTGGCTTAACAGTTCCGGCTTTTTATTGCTCGGGCGGTGGGCGGCGCCTCGGCTTAGCTGCCGTTGGCGGGCGGGCGTACGCCTATCTCGGCGCTCAGTTCCAGGGGCTTGCCGCCGCGCATGATCTCTATGCGGATCTGTTCGCCGGGCTTGGTTTGGGCGACCTGGTTCATCGAGCGGCGGCCATCACCGGCCGGTTGGCCGTCGATATTGAGGATCAGGTCGCCCGGCTGCAGGCCGGCCTTCTGTGCCGGCCCGTCGCGGTAGATGCCGGCCACTACTATGCCGGGGCGGCCTTCCATGCCGAAAGATTCCGCCAGCTCCGGCGTCAGCGGCTGCACCTCGATGCCCAGCCAGCCGCGGATTACCTGGCCGTGTTCGATAATAGCCTGCATCACGTCCATCGCCAGCTTCACCGGAATGGCGAAGCCTATGCCTTGCGAGCCGCCGGACTTGGAAAAGATCGCGGTGTTGATGCCGATCAGGTTGCCATAGGCATCCACCAGGGCGCCGCCGGAGTTGCCGGGGTTGATCGCCGCGTCGGTCTGGATAAAGTCTTCGTAGGTATTCAAGCCCAGCTGGTTGCGCCCGGTGGCGCTGATAATGCCCATGGTCACGGTCTGACCAACGCCGAAGGGGTTGCCGATGGCCAGGGTTACATCGCCGATGCGGATATTGTCCGAGCGCCCCAGGGTCATGGCGGGCAGTTGCGGCAGGTCGATCTTCAGCACGGCCAGGTCGGTTTCCGGGTCGCTGCCAATCACCCGGGCCAGGGTTTCGCGGCCGTCCCTGAGCGCCACCACTATCTGGTCGGCACCGGCCACCACGTGGTTGTTGGTCAGCAGATAGCCTTCCGGGCTCATGATCACCGCCGAGCCGAGGCTGGACTCCATGCGCCGCTGCTTGGGCAGGTTATCGCCGAAGAACTTGCGGAACTGCGGGTCTTCGAACAGCGGCAGGGCCGGCTTATTGGTGTATTTGGTGGTGTAGAGGTTGACCACCGCGGGCGAGGCCAGGTTCACCGCCTCGGCGTAGGACACCGGGCCTTCCTGCATGCGGCTGTAGAACGGCGCCTGGTTGACGTTTACATCCTGGCTCGGCAAGCCGACCCATTGCGGGGAGTACTGAATGATCAGCAGCGCCAGGAGCACGCCGACTAGCAGGGGCCAGCCAAGAAAACGCAAGGCCTTGAACATCAATTAAATCCTGAGGGTTGCGAGGGCCAGGCCGGCCCCTTAAGGTGCGCCATTATAGAGGGGCGGCCGGCAATAAAGCAGCGACCCCCTACCTGCGTAAGAAGGAATCCCTATGGCCATTGCTCTGGCGACCCTGGTGGCAGAAGCCGACCGTTACCTGAATGCGGCGCGTATCAGCGATTACTGTCCCAACGGCCTGCAGGTCGAGGGCCGACCGCAGGTGCGGCGTATCGTCAGTGGCGTGACCGCCAGCCAGGCCCTGGTCGATGCCGCGGTGGCGGCCGAGGCCGACGTGCTGTTGGTGCACCACGGTTACTTCTGGAAAGGCGAAAACCCCTGCATCACCGGGATGAAGCGCCGTCGTCTGCAGACCCTGCTGGCCAATGAGATCAGTCTGCTGGCCTACCATCTGCCGCTGGACCTGCACCCCGAGGTGGGCAATAACGTGCAGTTGGCGGCGCAGCTGGGGATCACGGTCGAAGGCCCGCTGGAGCCGGACAACCCGCGTACCGTTGGTCTGCTGGGGTCCCTCGCCGAAGCCATCAGCCCGGGGGATTTTGCCCGGCGCGTGCAGCAGGTGTTGGGCCGCGAGCCGCTGCTGGTCGAGGGCCGCGAGATGATTCGCCGCATCGGTTGGTGCACCGGGGGCGGCCAGGGTTATATCGACCAGGCCATAGCCGCCGGCGTCGATCTGTACCTGACCGGCGAGGCCAGCGAGCAGACCTTCCACAGCGCGCGGGAAAACGGCATCAGCTTTATCGCCGCCGGCCACCATGCCACCGAGCGTTATGGCATCCAGGCCCTGGGCGACTACCTGGCCCGCCACTTTGCCCTGGAACATCTGTTTATCGATTGCCCGAATCCTATCTGAGACCCACCCGAGGCACGGCTGCAGCCTGTTTCACGGGCATAAAGCTAGATTGTTTCGATCTAACTGGCGACCTGAATAGAAGAGGGCGCTGTGCTAGAGTGCGCCATCGTCCACGGCCCGCCGGCCCAATTACACAGCAAACCGTGAGTAACCATGCTCGATAAATTGACCCACCTGAAACAGCTGGAGGCGGAAAGTATCCACATCATTCGTGAAGTGGCCGCCGAATTCGACAACCCGGTAATGCTCTATTCCATCGGTAAAGACTCCGCCGTGATGCTGCACCTGGCGCGCAAGGCGTTCTTTCCCGGCAAGCTGCCATTCCCGGTGATGCACGTCGACACTCGCTGGAAATTTCAGGAGATGTATGCGTTTCGCGACAAGATGGTCGCCGAAATGGGCCTGGACCTGATCACCCACGTCAATCCGGACGGTATCGCCCAGGACATCAACCCCTTCACCCACGGCAGTGCCAAGCACACCGACATCATGAAGACCGAGGGCTTGAAGCAGGCCCTGGACAAGTACGGTTTCGATGCGGCCTTCGGCGGCGCGCGCCGCGATGAAGAGAAGTCCCGCGCCAAGGAGCGCGTGTACTCCTTCCGCGACAGCAAGCACCGCTGGGACCCGAAGAATCAGCGTCCCGAGCTGTGGAACGTCTATAACGGCAAGGTCAAGAAGGGCGAGTCGATCCGCGTGTTCCCGCTGTCCAACTGGACCGAGCTGGACATCTGGCAATACATCTACCTGGAAGGCATCCCGATCGTGCCGCTGTACTTCGCCGCCGAGCGCGAAGTGATAGAGCGCAACGGCACCCTGGTGATGATCGATGACGAGCGCATCCTCGAGCACCTGTCGGACGAAGAGAAAGCCCGTATCCAGAAGAAGATGGTGCGTTTCCGCACCCTCGGCTGCTACCCGCTGACCGGCGCCGTGGAGTCCACCGCCGCATCGTTGCCGGAAATCATCCAGGAAATGCTCCTGACCCGTACTTCCGAACGCCAGGGCCGCGTCATCGACCATGATGGTGCAGGTTCCATGGAAGAGAAAAAACGTCAGGGGTATTTTTGATATGTCGCATCAGTCCGATTTGATCAGCGAGGACATCCTCGCCTACCTGGCCCAGCACGAACGCAAGGAACTGCTGCGTTTCCTCACCTGCGGCAACGTCGACGACGGCAAGAGCACCCTGATCGGGCGCCTGCTGCACGACTCCAAGATGATCTACGAAGACCATCTGGAAGCCATCACCCGCGACTCGAAGAAAGTCGGCACCACCGGTGACGACATCGACCTGGCGCTGCTGGTCGACGGCCTGCAGGCCGAGCGCGAGCAGGGCATCACCATCGATGTGGCCTACCGCTATTTCAGCACCGCCAGACGCAAGTTCATCATCGCCGACACCCCCGGCCATGAGCAGTACACCCGCAATATGGCCACCGGCGCTTCGACTTGCGATTTGGCGATCATCCTGATCGACGCCCGTTACGGCGTGCAGACCCAGACCAAGCGCCACAGTTTTATCGCCAGCCTGCTGGGCATCAAGCACATAGTCGTGGCCATCAACAAGATGGACCTGAAGGACTTCGATCAAGGCGTGTTCGAGCAGATCAAGGCCGATTACCTGAAGTTCGCCGAAGGAATCGCGCTCAAGCCCAGCTCCCTGCACTTCGTGCCCATGTCGGCGCTCAAGGGCGACAACGTGGTCAACAAGAGCGAGCGTTCGCCTTGGTACGACGGTCAGTCGCTGATGGAAATCCTCGAGACCGTGGAAGTGGCGGGCGATCGCAACTTCACCGACCTGCGTTTCCCGGTGCAGTACGTCAACCGTCCCAACCTGAACTTCCGCGGCTTCGCCGGCACCCTGGCCAGCGGCATAGTGCGCAAGGGCGACGAAGTCATTGCCTTGCCGTCGGGCAAGGGCAGCAAGGTCAAATCCATAGTCACCTATGAAGGTGAACTGGAGCACGCCGGCCCCGGCCAGGCGGTGACCCTGACCCTGGAAGACGAGATCGACGTGTCCCGCGGCGACATGCTGGTGCACGGTGATAACCGTCCGCAGATCAGCGACAGCTTCGACGCCATGCTGGTGTGGATGAGTGAGGAGCCGATGCTGCCGGGCAAGAAATACGACATCAAGCGCGCCACCAGCTATGTGCCGGGCTCGATCGCCAGCATCACCCATCGTGTCGATGTGAACACCCTGGAGCACGGTCCGGCGAGCAGCTTGCAGCTCAATGAGATCGGCCAGGTGCGTGTGGCCCTGGATGCGCCTATCGCCCTCGACGGCTATGCGCACAACCGCACCACTGGCTCCTTTATCGTGATAGATCGCCTGACCAATGGCACGGTTGGCGCCGGCATGATCATCGCCGAGCCGGTCGGCGCCCAGGGTGGCGACGGTCACCACGGCAAGCTGGCCCATGTGTCCACCGAAGAGCGTTCCGTGCGCTTCGGCCAGCAGCCGGCCACCGTGCTGTTCAGCGGCCTGTCCGGCGCGGGCAAGAGCACCTTGGCCTACGCCGTGGAGCGCAAGCTGTTCGATATGGGGCGTGCCGTGTACGTGTTGGATGGCCAGAATCTGCGTCACGACCTGAACAAGGGTCTGCCGCAGGATCGTGCCGGGCGCACCGAGAACTGGCGGCGTGCCGCCCATGTGGCGCGGCAGTTCAACGAGGCCGGTCTGCTGACCCTGGCCGCTTTCGTCGCCCCGGATGCCGAAGGTCGCGAACAGGCCAAGGCGCTGATCGGCGCCGAGCGCCTGATCACCGTCTATGTGCAGACCTCCCCGCAGGTTTGCGCCGAGCGAGATCCGCAAGGCCTGTACGCCGCCGCCGGCGACAATATCCCGGGCGAGTCCTTCCCCTACGACGTGCCGCTGGATGCCGATCTGCTGATCGACACCCAGAGCCTGTCGGTGGAGGAGGGCGTCAAGCAGGTATTGGCCTTACTGCGCGAGCGTGGCGCGATTTAAATCCGCTGCACAATAAAAAGCCCCGCTCTAGAGCGGGGCTTTTTATTGGCTGAGCAACCGGTTTAGCGTTTTTTCGACAGCTGTTACTTGTTTTTTAAGCCGTAGCTTTCATCGAGCATACCCGGAACATCGGCGCTTTTCGGCGCATAGTCCTTGGGCATTTCGTTGTTCTTCGGTGGCGTCAGGCGTTCGCGTTTTTCGCTGATGTCATCGGCCTGCAGTGTGGCGAGCAGGCGCTGGCGCGTCAGTTCGTCGAGTGCCAGGCGGTTGGCGCCCTCGGACAGGTGTTCCTGCACGTCCTGATAACTTTGCGTGAGCTTTTTCACCATGCTGGCGGTGGTGTTGAAGTGGCTAACCACTTCGCTCTGGTAAGCCTCGAAACGTTCCTGCATTTCGTCCAGCTGGCGCTGGGTGCGGCTGGGGGCTGCATTGGGCGCCAGGCGGGCGATCAGGAAGCCAATGGCAATGCCGGCTACCAGGGTAACGGCGGGTAGCAACCAGGCGGTGAGCGTCTGTTCCACGAGTCCTTCCTCTCTAAACGGCTTTGCTTTACGTTAACGGCTCGAACCTGCGCTGTATACCGCAACAATGCCGGATGTGTGCGGCGCAGGCTGTCAGCTAGACGAGTCGACCCACTGCGAGGTCACGGAGTTCAGTGTTGCTCACCCGCGAAACCCCCCTGATGATCGATGGCCCCTGCGGCCAGCTGGAAGCCCTGTGGCTGGATACCCCCGAGGCCCGTGGCGTGGCGCTGATTTGCCACCCCAACCCGGTGCAGGGCGGCACCATGCTGAACAAGGTGGTCTCCACTGTACAGCGCACCGCCCGCGATGCCGGCTTGGCCACCTTGCGCTTTAACTACCGCGGCGTCGGTGCCAGTACCGGCAGCCACGATATGGCCAGCGGCGAGGTGGATGACGCACAAGCCGTGGCCGCCTGGCTGTGCACCCAGTACCCGCAGTTGCCGCTGACCCTGCTGGGCTTTTCCTTCGGCGGCTTTGTCGCCGCCAGCCTGGCCGGGCGCCTGGAAAACCAGGGTCTGGAGCCGGCCCATCTGTTTATGCTGGCCCCGGCCGTACAGCGGTTGAGTGCGGAGAATCCGCCCGCCCAGCATTGCCCCCTGACCCTGATTCAGCCCGAGGCCGATGAGGTGATAGAGCCGCAGGCGGTTTATGCCTGGTCCGCCGGCCTGGGACGTGCCCATGAGCTGCTGAAAGTGGCAGAATGCGGCCACTTTTTTCACGGCAAGCTGACCGATCTAAAGGATCTGCTGTTGCCGCGCCTTTCGAACTGATTGCAGCGCCGATAAGCGCTCGACTGAATAAGCGATAGCCATGACCACTCGTATCCTTACCGGCATCACCACCACCGGCACCCCGCACCTGGGCAACTACGCCGGCGCCATCCGCCCGGCCATAGTTGCCAGTCGCGCCGCCGACGCGGATTCCTTCTACTTCCTGGCCGACTACCACGCCCTGATCAAGTGCGACGAGCCGGCGCGCATCCAGCGTTCGCGCCTGGAAATTGCCGCCACCTGGCTGGCCTGTGGTCTGGACGTGAACCGGGCGACCTTCTACCGCCAGTCGGATATCCCCGAGATTACCGAGCTGTGCTGGTTGCTCACCTGCGTCGCCGGCAAGGGCCTGCTCAATCGCGCCCATGCCTACAAGGCCTCGGTGGACAAGAACGTCGAGCAGGGCGAGGACCCGGATGCCGGCATCAGCATGGGCCTGTTCAGCTACCCGGTGCTGATGGCGGCGGACATCCTGATGTTCAACGCGCACAAGGTGCCGGTGGGGCGCGACCAGATCCAGCATGTGGAAATGGCCCGGGATATAGGCCAGCGCTTTAACCACCTGTTCGGTAACGGTAAAGAGTTGTTCACCCTGCCGGAGGCGGTGATCGAGGAAGGCGTGGCGACCCTGCCCGGCCTCGACGGGCGCAAGATGAGCAAGAGCTACGACAACACCATCCCGTTGTTCGGCAGCGTCAAGCAGCTCAAGGACGCCATTGCCCGCATCGTCACCGACTCCAGGCTGCCCGGCGAGCCGAAAGACCCGGACAACTCGCACCTGTTCACCCTGTACCAGGCGTTCGCCACAGCGGCCCAGCAGGCCGAGTTCCGCGCCGAACTGATCGGCGGCCTGGCCTGGGGAGAAGCCAAGCAACGCCTGTTCCAGCTGCTCAACAACGAACTGGGTGAGGCCCGCGAGCGTTATCAGGCGCTGATCGAAAAGCCGGCGGACCTGGAAGATATCCTCCTGGCCGGCGCCGCCAAGGCGCGCAAGACCGCTACCCCCTTCCTCGGCGAGTTGCGCGAAGCGGTGGGCCTGCGCTCGTTCCGCAGCCAGGCTGTCAGCGGCGCGGGCGAGAAGAAAAAAGCCGGCAAGAGCGCACGCTTCGTCAGCTTCCGCGACGACGACGGCAGTTTCCGCTTCCGTCTGCTGGATGCGGCCGGGGAGCAGCTGCTGCTGTCCAAGTCCTTTGCCGATGGCAAGGCGGCCGGCTTGGTCAACAAGCGTCTGCAGTCCGGCGAAGCCCTGGATGTGCGTGAGCAGGACGGCGGTTTTGGCGTCTGGCTGGAGGGTGAATGCGTGGCGCAAAGCCCGGCCTTTGCCGACGGCGCGGCCTGTCAGGCAGCTATCCGGCGCCTGCGTGAGGCCCTGGCGCCGGCGGAATAAGCGGGATGTAGGCTGAGCAGCGGCGCATTAATCGGATTTCCGCCCGCCCGCCGTGCGGGCCGATTGCCAAGCCGCGGGGCCGTCGCTAAAGTGACGCCCCGTTTTACTTGCTCGGCTAACGAATTATGACCCCGCTAGAACGCTACCAGGCTGACCTCAAGCGCCCCGAGTTCTTCCATGATGCCGCCCAGGAAACTGCGGTGCGTCATCTGCAGCGTCTGTACGACGATCTGGTAGCCGCTGACAAGGGCACGGCCGGTGTGTTCGGCAAGCTGTTCGCCAGAAAGCCTCAGGGGCCGGTCAAGGGCCTGTATTTCTGGGGTGGCGTAGGTCGCGGCAAGACCTATCTGGTGGATACCTTCTTCGATGCGCTGCCCTTCGAGCGCAAGGTGCGCACCCACTTCCACCGCTTTATGAAGCGTGTGCATGAGGAAATGCGCACCCTCAAGGGCGAGAAGAACCCGCTGACCATCATAGGCCGGCGCTTCGCCGACGAGGCGCGGGTGATCTGTTTCGACGAGTTCTTCGTCTCCGACATTACCGACGCCATGATCCTCGCCACCCTGATGGAGGAGCTGTTCAAGAACGGCGTCAGCCTGGTGGCCACCTCCAACATAGTGCCGGACGGCCTGTACAGGGACGGCTTGCAGCGCGCGCGCTTCCTGCCGGCGATCGCCCTGCTCAAGCAGCACACCGAGATAGTCAACGTCGACAGCGGCATCGATTACCGCCTGCGTGCCCTGGAGCAGGCCGAGCTGTTCCATTGGCCGCTGGACGCCGAGGCCGAGCAGAGCCTGGAGAAAAGCTTCAGCAGCCTGCTGCCGGAGCATTGCCAGGTCGAGGAAAACAAGGCGCTGATGATCGAGAACCGCGCGATAGTGGCGCGCAAGGAAGGCGACGACGTGGCCTGGTTCGAGTTCCGCGAGCTGTGCGACGGCCCGCGCAGCCAGAATGACTACATCGAGCTGGGCAAGATCTACCACGCCGTGCTGCTGGCCAACGTCGAGCAGATGGGCAGCGCCAAGGAAGATATGGCGCGACGCTTTATCAACCTGGTGGACGAGTTCTACGACCGCAACGTCAAGCTGATCATCTCCGCCGAAGTGGAGCTGAAAGACCTCTATAGCGGCGGCCGGCTGAACTTCGAGTTCCAGCGCACCCTCAGCCGCCTGCTGGAGATGCAGTCCCACGAGTTCCTCTCGCGCCCGCATAAGCCATAATTGCGACTCTGAAAATGAAAAGGCTGCCCGCGGGCAGCCTTTTGCGTTTCAGAGCGTAGCCCGGATGCAATCCGGGAGCGGATTGGCAGGCGGTAGATTTCCCCGGATTTCATCCGGGCTACAACAAAGCGCCGCTCACCTGCCTTAAGTGGGCGGCATTCGCCCGTGGGCGGGCTTGGCGCTTTAGCCGTACTCAGTTCTGCGCCAGCTTCTGCTCGTACTGGGTGAGTATCTTCCGTGCATAGGCCACTTCCAGGGCTTCCATGGCGCTGATCGGCTTGATCGCCACGGCGCGCTTGAGGTGTTGCAGGGCCTTGGCCTGCTCGTCGTCGCCGTATACGTAGCCGAGGGCATTGGCGTACTCGTAGTGGCCGATGGGCAGGTCGTCCTTGGCCTGGAAGCTCTGGCTGAAATACTGCTCCATATTGTCGGCGCTGACCCCGTAGGTCATGCGTCCGACCAGCTTGCCGACCTTGCGGATCACGCCGGCTTCGTAGCCGCCGTACAGGGCCAGGGCGAAGGGCTGGTGCGGTTGCTTGGCCAGCAGCACTTTCAGTTCGGCGGGGATCTGGGAGGTGTAGCCGCGCTTTAGCACCACCGGCACCGGCAGCTCTTCGCCCAGGCGCGCCTTGGCGTAGATGCTGCCGAACTGGGCGACGGTGTCGGCCTGCACCAGTTCGCCGGCCTGCTCGGTGTAGCGGATCACCTCTTCCAGCAGCCTGTGTTTCTCTGCCTGCTCGGGCACCAGGAACATGGCGTAGATCACCTGGGCAAACATCGCCGGCACCTGGCCGCCGACGCCCAGGGCCAGGCCTTGCTGCTTGGCCTGGGCGAAATCACCGCGAAACACCAGGCGCCAGACATCCTGCAGTTTGGCGGCATAGAGTTGCGCCTCTTCCGGCTTGCCGGTAAAGCCGGTATTGGCGGCGACCGTCTGCTCCAGGGCCTGGGGATGGCTGGTGGCCATGGTCGCCACCCAGTCGACGTCCGGGAAGGGGTAGTCGTTGCCAAAGCCGCGGGTCAGCTGCGGCCAGGCCTGGCGCAGCTTGTCGCCGGAATAGTCGTAGGCGCTTTGGTCGTAGGGGAAGGCTTTCCAGTTGTCGGCGGCCACAGCACTGAAGCTGCAGGCGGCGAGTAAGGCGATAAGAGTGCGGCGCATGGCGATGACCTAATTGTTGTTGTAGGTATACACCGATCATAGAGCGCCGGCGGCCGCGGCCCACCCATCCAAGGATCAGTTGAGCCGTGCGCTGTGCTTGCGGATCGCTTGGGGGGCGACCTTAAGCATGGCCGTCCTTGTGCTGGAACTGGCGGCGGTACTGGTTGGGTGACAGTTCGGTGTGCTGGCGGAACAGGCGGGCGAAGAAACTGGCGTCGTCGTAACCCACCTCATAGCTGATGGTCTTGATGCTCTTGCGGGTGGCGCTGAGCAGGCCCTTGGCGGTCTCGATGCGCAGGCGCTGCAGGTAGTGCAAGGGTTTGTCGCCGGTGGCGGTCTGGAAGCGACGCATAAAGTTGCGGATGCTCATGCCGTGTTCGCGGGCCACGTCCTCGAAGCGGAACTTGTCGGCGAAGTGATCCTCCAGCCACTGCTGGATCTGCAGGATGGTCATGTCGTGGTGCAGCTTCTGCCCGCCGAAGCCGATGCGCCCCGGCGCATAGTTGCGCTGCACCTCGTAGAGGATGTCGCGGGCCACGCCCTGGGCCACGCTGGCGCCGCAGAAGCGCTCGATCAGGTAGATATACAGGTCGCAGGCCGAGGTGACGCCGCCGGCGCAATACAGATTGTCGGCGTCCGACAGGTGCTTCTCCTGGTTCAGCAGCACCCTGGGGAAGCGCTCGCTAAACTCGTTGAAGAAGCGCCAGTAGGTGGTCGCCTCCTTGCCGTCGAGCAGGCCGGCCTGGGCCATCCAGAACACCCCGGTGGCTTCGCCGCAAATTGCGCTGCCGGCGGCATGGCTCTGCCGCAGCCAGCCGAGCACCTGGGGATGGCGTTGGCAGAGGGCGTCGAAGTCGTCCCAGAACGCCGGCAGGATGATGATGTCGGCGCTGTCCAGGGGGCCGTCCACCGGCATCAGCACATTACTGAAACTGCGCACGGGCTGGCCGTCGGGGCTGACCAGGTTGATCTCGAAGGTCGGGGTCAGGCCCAGACCCTGCTGCTTGCCGTAGCGCAGGCTGGCCATATGGAAGAAGTCCTTGGCCTGCATCAGGGTGGAGGCGAATACGCCGTCGGTGGCCAGAATGCTGACGCGGTGCAGGGAGGCGGGCGACTGAATAGGCATAGGTATTATTCTTATTTAAGGCTAAGTGGTCATACGCTGGCTGGATCGTCTTATTTATTGGCGCTTGTGTCCAGTGTGACCAAGCGTTTGCTTGGCTAAAGTCGAGGCCAGTTTAAAACCGCCCATAGCAGCAGGTGCCAGCATGATCCCCAGAACCATTTTCAGCGCCGAACACGAACTGTTCCGCAGCAGTGTGCGCAAGTTTCTCGAGCAGGAGGCCGTGCCCTTCCATGCGCAGTGGGAGAAGGACGGCCATATCGATCGCCAGCTGTGGAACAAGGCGGGGGAGGCGGGGATGCTCTGCTCGCATATCCCGGAGGAATACGGCGGCATGGCGGCCGATTTTCTCTACAGCGCCGTGGTGATCGAGGAAGTGGGGCGTCTGGGCCTGACCGGCATCGGTTTCTCCCTGCACTCGGACATAGTCGCGCCCTATATCCTGCATTACGGCTCCGAGGTGCTGAAGCACAAGTACCTGCCCAAGCTGGTGTCCGGCGAGATGGTCACGGCCATCGCCATGACCGAGCCGGGCGCCGGTTCCGACCTGCAGGGGGTGAAGACTACCGCGGTGCTGGATGGCGATGACTATGTGATCAACGGCTCCAAGACCTTTATCACCAACGGCTACCTGGCGGATCTGGTGATAGTGGTGGCCAAGACCGACCCGAAAGCCGGTGCCAAGGGCACCAGCCTGTTTCTGGTCGAGGCCAATACGCCGGGCTTCGCCAAGGGCAAGCGCCTGGAAAAGGTCGGAATGAAGGCCCAGGACACCTCCGAGCTGTTCTTCCAGGACGTGCGAGTGCCCAAGGAGAACCTGCTGGGCCAGGCCGGTATGGGCTTCGCCTACCTGATGCAGGAGCTGCCTCAGGAGCGTTTGACCGTCGGCGTGGGTGCCCTGGCGTCGGCCGAGGCGGCGCTCAACTGGACGCTGGAATACACCCGCGAGCGCAAGGCCTTCGGCAAGGCGATTGGCGACTTCCAGAACACCCGCTTCAAGCTGGCCGAGATGGCCACCGAGATTCAGGTGGGCCGGGTCTTCGTCGATCGCTGTCTGGAGCTGCACCTTGAGGGCAAGCTGGATGTACCGACCGCCGCCATGCTCAAGTACTGGGGCACCGACCTGCAATGCAAGGTGCTCGATGAGTGCGTGCAGCTGCACGGCGGTTACGGCTATATGTGGGAATATCCGGTGGCGCGGGCCTGGGCGGACGCGCGGGTGCAGCGGATCTACGCCGGCACCAATGAGATCATGAAGGAGATTATCGCGCGCTCGCTGTGATGCATCGGCGGCGATAAGGCTGAGGGCCCGGCATCCGAGGATGCCGGGTTTTTGCTTTTAGGGCGCGGGGTTGGGCTGGGCCTTGTGGATGGCTTCGATGCCGGCCAGCACTTCTTCGGACAGTTTGAGTTCGCTGCTGGTCAGATCGATCTCCAGCTGCTCCAGGCTGGTGGCGCCGATAATATTGCTGGTGACGAAGGGCTGGGCGCTGACAAAGGCCAGGGCCATCTGTGCCGGGTCCAGGCCATGTTCGCGTGCCAGCGCCACATAGGCCGAGCAGGCTGCTGCCGACTCGGGGTTGGTATAGCGGGTAAAGCGGCTGAACAGGCTGATCCGCGCATTGGCCGGGTGCGCGCCGTTCTCGTACTTGCCGGAGAGCATGCCGAACGCCAACGGGGAGTAGGCCAGCAGGCCGCACTGCTCGCGTATGGTGATCTCCGCCAAGCCGACTTCGAAGCTGCGGTTGAGCAGGTTGTAGGGGTTCTGAATGGAAACGCTGCGCGGCCAGCCGCGCTGTTCGGCCAGTTGCAGAAACCTCATGGTGCCCCAGGGCGTTTCGTTGGACAGGCCGATATGCCGGATCTTGCCGGCCTTGACCTGTTCGTCGAGGGCTTCCAGGGTGTCTTCCAGTGCGGTGAAGTCGCTGTCCTGATGGCGATAGCCGAGCTGGCCGAAGAAGTTGGTCGGGCGCTCCGGCCAGTGCAGTTGGTACAGGTCGATCCAGTCGGTGTGCAGGCGCTTGAGGCTGGCATCCAGCGCCGCGACTATGTGTTCGCGGTTGTGCTTGAGCTGGCCGCCGCGGATATAGCCGATGCCATTGCCGGGTCCGGCGATCTTGCTGGCCAGTATCCAGTCGGCGCGGTCACCGCGCTGCCTGAAGTAATCGCCGATGATCTGCTCGGTTGCGCCGTAGGTCTCGGCGCGCGGTGGTACCGGGTACATTTCCGCGGTATCGAGAAAGTTCACCCCAAAGGCCTTGGCCCGTTCGAGCTGGGCGTGGGCTTCGCTGGCGCTGTTCTGTTCGCCCCAGGTCATGCTGCCCAGGCAGATGCTGCTGACTTTCAGGTCCGTGCGGCCGAGTTGGCGGTAGTCCATTGCATGCTCCTCGAAAATTCATTGACATAATTTGGTTGAAATTCGCTTGGCGATCTGCATAATTGCGCACCTCTTTCTGCAGTGGAAGTGATGCGCCGCCTGCCGAAGAATCTTGCCGTATTACGGACGCGCTGACCCGAGCCCCCGATAGCGCCTGTTTTCGGCTGCCTTTGACTTGTCAAAGTACGCACTATTCAGTAAGATCCGCCGTCTTATTTATCAGGGCGGCCCCTGAGGCTATAAAGAATGAAAACTTTTACTGCTAAACCGGAAACAGTTAAGCGCGACTGGTTTGTCGTCGACGCTGCAGGTCAGACCCTGGGTCGTCTGGCTACCGAAATCGCGAGCCGTCTGCGTGGCAAGCACAAGCCAGAGTACACTCCGCACGTTGATACCGGCGACTACATCGTCGTGATCAATGCCGAGCAGATCCGTGTGACTGGTGCCAAGACCACCGACAAGATGTACTACTCCCACTCCGGTTTCCCGGGCGGCATCAAGTCGATCAACTTCGAAAAGCTGATCGCTAAGGCCCCTGAGCGCGTGATCGAGACCGCGGTCAAAGGCATGCTGCCGAAGAACCCGCTGGGTCGCGACATGTATCGTAAGCTGAAAGTTTATGCGGGCGCTGCTCACCCCCATACTGCTCAGCAGCCCCAAGAACTGAAGTTTTAACGGAATAGTTCATTATGTCGGCGACTCAAAATTACGGCACTGGCCGTCGCAAGACTGCAACCGCTCGCGTTTTCCTGCGTGCGGGTACTGGCAAGATCTCCATCAACAACCGTACTCTCGACACCTTCTTCGGTCGTGAAACTGCCCGCATGGTAGTTCGCCAGCCGCTGGAACTGGTTGAGATGACCGAGAAGTTCGATATCTACATCACCGTTATCGGTGGTGGTGTAAGTGGTCAAGCTGGCGCCATCCGCCACGGCATCACTCGCGCCCTGATGGACTACGACGAAGCTCTGCGTCCGGCTCTGCGTAAAGCTGGCTTCGTGACTCGCGATGCCCGTGAAGTTGAACGTAAGAAGGTTGGTCTGCGTAAGGCGCGTAAGCGTCCGCAGTACTCCAAGCGTTAATTCGCTACCTGCGTTCAAAAACGCCCAGTTTCCTTTCGGAGCTGGGCGTTTTTTATGGGCGCGGGTCAGGGTTGCGACAACTTGCCGCACCGGTAAATGCCGCGTCCGACAAGGCTTTCAGCCATTTTGTATCCAGTAATTGCCTTGTCAGAAATGGGGCTTTTCTTTACCATCTGGCAAATTTTTTGCGTGACTCGATTTTTACTTAGTAGAGGCCTGACCAACAGGCCACAAAGCTGATGGGAGACGACTGAATGAGCAATGACGGCGTGAATGCAGGCCGGCGTCGCTTTCTGGTAGCGGCCACCTCTGTGGTGGGCGCTGCAGGAGCGGTGGGTGCCGCGGTCCCGTTCGTAGGGTCCTGGTTCCCAAGCGCCAAGGCTAAAGCTGCCGGAGCACCCGTTAAGGTGAACGTCAGCAAAATTGAGCCGGGCCAGCAGATGGTTGCCGAGTGGCGGGGGCAGCCGGTATTTATCGTGCGCCGTACCGAGGAGATCCTCGGCAACCTGGTGAAACTTGAGCCGCAACTGGCTGACTTCGACTCCAAGGCGTCTGAGCAGCCGAGCTATGTCGATGCGAAAACCCGCTCGATCAAGCCGGAAGTTCTGCTGCTGGTAGGTCTGTGTACTCACCTGGGTTGCTCGCCGTCCTTCCGTCCAGAAGTGGCACCAGCGGATCTGGGTGCGGAGTGGGTAGGTGGTTACTTCTGCCCCTGCCACGGTTCGCGCTACGACCTCGCCGGCCGGGTCTACAAGGCTCAACCTGCACCCATGAACCTGCCGGTGCCACCGCACACATACGAGTCGGATGATGTGGTCATCATCGGTGTGGATCAGGAGCAAGCATGATGAGTAAATTCATGGAATGGGTCGATGCGCGCTTCCCCGCGACCAAGATGTGGGAAGACCATCTGTCCAAGTACTACGCGCCAAAGAACTTCAACTTCTTCTACTTCTTCGGCTCCCTGGCCCTGCTGGTGCTGGTCAATCAGATCGTCACCGGCATCTGGCTGACCATGAGCTACACCCCTTCGGCTGAAGAGGCCTTTGCCTCGGTCGAATACATCATGCGTGATGTGGAGTACGGCTGGATTCTGCGCCTGATGCACTCCACCGGTGCTTCGGCGTTCTTTATCGTGGTCTACCTGCATATGTTCCGCGGCCTGCTCTACGGCTCTTATCAGAAGCCGCGTGAGCTGGTGTGGATCTTCGGCATGCTGATCTACCTGATGCTGATGGCCGAGGCCTTTATGGGCTATCTGCTGCCCTGGGGCCAGATGTCCTACTGGGGCGCCCAGGTGATCATCTCGCTGTTCGGTGCCATCCCGGTGATCGGGGCAGACCTGACCCAGTGGATTCGTGGTGACTACCTGATTTCCGGGATCACCCTGAACCGCTTCTTCGCCTTGCACGTCGTGGCCTTGCCAATAGTGATTCTGGGCCTGGTGGTCCTGCACATCCTGGCGCTGCATGAAGTGGGGTCGAACAACCCGGACGGTGTCGACATCAAGAAGAAAAAGGACGAGAACGGCATTCCGCTTGACGGCATCGCCTTCCACCCTTACTACACCGTGAAAGACATAGTCGGCGTGGTGGTGTTCCTGTTTATCTTCTGCTTCGTGATCTTCTTCTTCCCGGAAATGGGCGGTTATTTCCTCGAGAAGCCCAACTTCGAAGTGGCCAACGCCTTCAAGACGCCAGCGCACATCGCGCCGGTGTGGTACTTCACCCCGTTCTACGCCATCTTGCGGGCGATTCCGGACAAGCTGATGGGTGTCATCGCCATGGGCGCGGCCATCGCCATCCTGTTCGTGCTGCCGTGGCTGGACCGTAGCCCGGCCAAGTCGATGCGCTACAAGGGCTGGCTGAGCAAGATCTGGTTGCTGGTGTTCTGCGTGTCCTTCGTCATCCTCGGTGTGCTGGGCGTCCTGGCGCCTACCCCGGGTCGTACGTTGCTGTCGCAGGTGTGTACCTTCCTGTACTTCGCGTACTTCATCCTGATGCCGTTCTACACCAGGATGGAAAAAACCAAACCGGTTCCGGAAAGGGTGACGGGCTGATGAAAAAGCTATTTGCTGCGTTTGTTATTGCTGCGCTGCCGGTCTTCGCTTTCGCTAGTGAAGCCGGCGTGCATCTGGACGAAGTCGAGATTGATCTGACCGACAAGGCTGCCCTGCAGGATGGCGCGCGTACCTTCGCCAACTACTGCATGGGTTGCCACAGTGCCAAGTTCCAGCGCTATGAGCGGGTTGCCGATGACCTGGGCATTCCGCATGAGGTCATGCTGGAAAACCTGATTTTCAATGACGCCAAGATTGGCGATCACATGAAGATCGGCATGCAACCTTCCGATGCCAAGACCTGGTTCGGTGCGGCGCCGCCCGATCTGACCCTGGTTGCTCGTGTGCGCGGTAATGATTGGCTGTACACCTACCTGCGTACCTTCTACGAAGATACCGCCCGTCCGCTGGGTGCCAACAACAAGGTATTCCCCAATGTCGGCATGCCGAACGTGTTGGCTGGGCTGCAGGGTCGCCAGTACATAGGTTGCAAGCAGGTGCAGGTGGTTGAGGATGGCAAGAAGCAGTTCGATCCATTGACCGGCACGCCTATCACTCATGAAGCCTGTGACCAGCTGACCATCGAGCCGAAAACCGGCGCGTTGAACGAAGAACAGTTCGACGAGAAGGTCAAGAACCTGGTGACATTCCTGGCGTACTCGGCCAACCCGGTCAAGCTGGAAAGCCAGCGTATCGGTACCTACGTTCTGCTGTATCTTGCCTTCTTCTTCGTATTCGCCTACCTGC
>NZ_JAUYNP010000075.1 GCF_030696055.1 Pseudomonas sp.
GACGGCTCGAGCCAGGCGGCCAGCGGCGAGGTGGAAATCAGCGGCCTGTTGCACGATATCCAGTACCAGGGCGCCAGCACCCGCTACGAGATCCAGCTGGAAAACGGCCAGAACCTCAGCGTCAGCCAGGCCAACATCCAGTGGCAGGACAGCGCGCTGGCGCACCAGCCGGGCCAGCGCGTCACCGCCCGCTGGGCTCGCGAAGCCATGATCGCCCTGCACGACAACGCGCTGCGCGAGGGCCTCTGACATGCAACTGTCGCTAAACGCCCAGCTGCCGCGGCCCACCGCCGGCCCGCTGCACCGCCTGGCCAACCTGCTGTACCGCAAGCCCAACCTGTACCTGGCCATGCTGCTGCTACCGCCGCTGCTGTGGTTCGGCGCTATCTACTTCGGCTCGCTGCTGACCCTGCTCTGGCAAGGCCTGTACACCTTCGACGATTTCAGCATGACGGTGACGCCGGAGTTGACCCTGGCCAATCTCAAGGCCCTGTTCAACCCGGCCAACTACGACATCATCCTGCGCACCCTGAGCATGGCGGTCGCCGTGTCGCTGGCCAGCGCCATGCTGGCCTTCCCCATCGCCTACTACATGGCGCGCTTCACCACGGGCAAGACCAAGGCGTTCTTCTATATCGCGGTGATGATGCCCATGTGGGCCAGCTATATAGTCAAGGCCTACGCCTGGACCCTGTTGCTGGCCAAGGGCGGCGTGGCGCAGTGGTTCGTCGACCAGCTGGGCCTGGCGCCCGTGTTGCAGTTTATCCTGGGCATTCCCGGGGTCGGCGGCAGCACCCTGTCGACCTCGCACCTGGGGCGTTTCCTGGTGTTCGTCTATATCTGGCTGCCCTTTATGATCCTGCCGATCCAGGCCGCCCTGGAACGCCTGCCGCCGTCCCTGCTGCAAGCCTCCGCCGACCTCGGAGCAAAGCCCTGGCAGACCTTCGTGCAGGTGATTCTGCCGCTGTCGATTCCGGGCATAGCCGCCGGTTCGATCTTCACCTTCAGCCTGACCCTGGGCGACTTTATCGTGCCGCAACTGGTGGGCCCGCCCGGCTTCTTTATCGGCAGCATGGTCTACGTGCAGCAGGGCGCGATCGGCAATATGCCGATGGCCGCCGCCTTCACCCTGGTGCCGATCGTGCTGATCGCCATCTACCTCGCCATAGTCAAACGCCTGGGGGCCTTCGATGCACTCTGACAAAGCCTCAATGGGCCTGAAACTGGCCGCCTGGGCCGGGTTGCTGTTCCTGCACTTCCCGATCCTGATCATCTTCGTTTACGCCTTCAACACCGAGAGCGCCGGCTTCAGCTTTCCGCCCCAGGGCTTCACCCTGCACTGGTTCAGCGTGGCCTTCGCCCGCGAAGATGTGCTGGAGTCGATCAAGCTGTCGCTGCAGATCGCCTGCGTCGCCACCCTGATCGCCATGGTCCTCGGCACCCTGGCCGCCGCTGCGTTGTACCGCCGCGACTTCTTCGGCAAGGAAAGCATCTCGCTGATGCTGATCCTGCCGATCGCCCTGCCCGGCATAGTCACCGGCATCGCCCTGCTCTCGGCGTTCAAGACCCTGGGCATAGAGCCGGGGATGCTGACCATCATCATCGGCCACGCCACCTTCTGCGTGGTGATCGTCTACAACAACGTGATCGCGCGCTTCCGCCGTACCTCCTACAGCCTGATCGAGGCCTCGATGGATTTGGGCGCCGACGGCTGGCAGACCTTCCGCTACATCATCCTGCCGAACCTCAGCTCGGCCTTGCTGGCGGGCGGCATGCTGGCGTTCGCCCTGTCGTTCGACGAGATCATCGTCACCACCTTTACCGCCGGCCACGAGCGCACATTGCCGCTGTGGCTGCTCAACCAGTTGAGCCGCCCGCGCGATGTGCCGGTGACCAACGTGGTGGCCATGCTGGTGATGCTGGTGACCATGCTGCCGATTCTCGGCGCCTATTACCTGACCAAGGGCAGCGAGAGCGTCGCCGGCAGCGGCGGCAAATAGAGCCGGCGTCGCCCCCTATTCGTAGAAAGCCCTATTCATAGAAAGCCCCAGAGGATTTCGCTATGCAAAGCAAACTGCTGATCAATGGCCAACTGGTCGACGGCGCCGGCCCCAGCCAGGCGGTACTCAACCCCGCCCTCGGCGCGCCGCTACTGCATATCAACGAGGCCAGCAGCGAGCAGGTGGATGCCGCCGTGCGCGCCGCCGACGCGGCCTTCGCCGGCTGGTCGCAGACCGCGCCGAAAGACCGCGCCCTGCTGCTGCTGCGCCTGGCCGACAAGATCGAGGCGCACGCCGAAGAGCTGGCCAAGCTGGAATCGGACAACTGCGGCAAGCCCTACGCCTGTGCGCTGAACGACGAGATCCCGGCCATCGCCGACGTATTCCGCTTCTTCGCCGGCGCCAGCCGCTGCATGAACGGCAGCGCCGCCGGCGAATACCTGCCGGGGCACACCTCGATGATCCGCCGCGATGCTATTGGTGTGGTGGCCTCCATCGCGCCGTGGAACTACCCGCTGATGATGGCCGCCTGGAAACTCGCGCCGGCCCTGGCCGCGGGCAATACAGTGGTGCTCAAACCGTCCGAGCAGACGCCCTTGACCGCGTTGAAGCTGGCCGAATTTATTGCCGAGATCTTCCCCGCCGGGGTGGTCAATATCGTCTTCGGCCGTGGCCCGAGCGTCGGCAGCCCGCTGGTGACCCACCCGAAAGTGCGCATGGTGTCGCTGACCGGTTCGGTGGCCACCGGCTCCAATATCATCACCAGCACCGCCGCCACGGTAAAGCGCATGCATATGGAACTGGGCGGCAAGGCGCCGGTGGTCATCTTCAACGACGCCGACATCGCCGCCGCCGTGGAGGGCATTCGCACCTTCGGCTTCTACAACGCCGGCCAGGACTGCACCGCGGCCTGCCGCATCTATGCGCAGAAAGGCATCTACGAGAAGTTCGTCGCCGAGCTGGGCGCAGCCGTCGGCAGCATCAAGTACGGCCTGCAGAACGACCCGAGCACCGAGCTCGGCCCGCTGATCACCGCCCAGCACCGCGACCGTGCCAGCGGTTTCGTCGACCGCGCCAGCGCGCAGAAGCATATCGAGGTGGTGACCGGCGGCAAGGCCGTCGCCGGTCCCGGCTTCTTCTTCCAACCGACCGTGCTGGCCGGCGCACGCCAGGACGACGAGATAGTCCAACGCGAAGTGTTCGGCCCGGTGGTCTCGGTCACCCCCTTCGAGGATGAAGCCCAGGCCCTGGCCTGGGCCAACGACTCCGACTACGGCCTGGCCTCCTCGGTCTGGACCCGCGATGTCGGCCGCGCCCACCGCTTCGCCGCGCGCCTGCAGTACGGCTGCACCTGGGTCAACACGCACTTTATGTTGGTCAGCGAAATGCCCCACGGCGGGCAGAAGCTCTCCGGCTACGGCAAGGACATGTCGATCTATGGGCTGGAGGACTACACCGCCATTCGCCACGTGATGTTCAAGCACTGATCTGAACGCCGCGCACTTGCCCGGGCGTTGTTGAAAACCAGCTCGAACTGCTCACGTACTGCAGTACGCTCCGCGTTCTCGCTGGTTTTCGCCTAGCCCGCTCTTCGCTCGCGACGCTCAGATCGCCCTAAGGATTTCTAACAACAGAGCTGGAGCAATAACAATGAAAAATGCACTGCGCAGCATCGTCTTTATCACCCTCGGCGCCCTCGCCGGCCTGGCCCAGGCGGCGGACGACGCCAAGGCCATAGTCGAGGGCTATATGGCCGCCTGGAACGCCCATGACGCCGACAAGGCCGGGGAGTTTCTCGCCGAAGACGCCGAGTACCTAGACGTGACCGTCGGCACCCCGCAAAAAGGCCGCGCCGCCGCTCGCGACAATGTAATCAAGGTGTTCGTCGGCGCTATTCCCGACCTGAAATGGGAAATGACCGGTGCGCCCATCGTCAGCGCCGACGGCATCGCCTTCCAGTGGGTGTTCAGCGGTACCAACAGCGGCGCCTGGAGCGCGGAAACCCCGGCCACCGGCAAGCCGGTGAAGTTCGAAGGGGTCAGTTTTATTCGCATCAAGGACGGCAAGATCAGCTACCAGGGCGACTACTACGATGCCCTGGGCTTCAACAAGCAACTCGGCTGGTAACTACCTCTGCCCCACAAAACCGGCTTCGGCCGGTTTTTTTATGGCTATGTCCCAGTTATGTGTTGAAACGTTTGAGCCAGCCAGACGATGCCTAGGGAGCGGGAGTTCGTAGGGTGGGTTAGGCGCATGACCAGGGCTATCTGCTGCCGCGCAGGCATTGGCGCCGTAACCCACCAGATGGGGCAGGCCTATTACAGCTTGGTGGGTTACGTGGCGCACCAATACCGCAGTGACTGCTCAAACCCTGCTCGGCGCCACCCACCCTACAAAAGCTGGGCTTCAACAAGCAACTCGGTTGGTAAGTACCGCCTCCCCACAAAACCGGCTTCGGCCGGTTTTTTATGCCAACCAAATGACGCCAGCAAAGTGTGCGCCGCGTCGCAGACCCTGCAGTTCGTCGGCCACCAACCAACGGATTGTTCAAATAGTGGCTAGCATCACAACTCACCCCTATGCGCTCAGTATTTGACGTCGCTAGGATGGCACCAGAACTATAAGAATCAGTGGCTGTCTATGGATGCCGTAGTAGCCCAATGGAATGTCTTCTGACCATGCCGTACGTGTCACCCTCCCGCCGAATCCTCCCCTCTGCGCGCGCCTTACGCCTGGCGTTGGCGGCCTTTCTCTATCTGTTTGCCGGCCTGAGCAGCGCCCAAACCTCACAGGCGCCCACCGCCCTGGGCGCCGTCAGCGCCGACGCCAAGCTGACCAGCTGGAACAGCCTGCTTGAGCACGGCAGCAGCCTGGGCGAGCCGGCCAAACTGGAAGAAGTGAACAGCTTTATCAATCGCAGCGTGGCGTTCGGTGTCGACCGTGATATCTGGGGCGAAGAGGATTTCTGGGCCACGCCGGCGCAGGCCATCAGCCGCGGCATAGGCGACTGCGAAGACTTCGCCATCGCCAAATACTTCAGCCTGGTACGCATGGGCGTAGCCAGTGAGAAACTGCGCCTGACCTACGTCAAGGCCATGACCAGCAACCAGGCGCATATGGTGCTGGCCTACTATTCGAGCGCCAGCGCACAGCCGCTGATCCTCGACAACCTCGACCCGCGCATCCGCTCGGCCAGCGAGCGCCGCGACCTGGTGCCGGTGTATTCCTTCAACGACCTCGGGGTGTTCCTGGCCAAGGCCCCGCAGCGCGTGAGCCAACCGCCGCAGTTCCTCGCCCGCTGGAGCGAACTGAGCGAGCGGGCCCTGGCCGATGGCTCGGCCGTAATGCCATCTCGCGGCTGAGCAGGCTTAGCGCGGCATGATGTGGGCGATCAGTAGCTGTACGGTTTCTTGCCCCCGGTACTCGTTGACGTCCAGCTTGTAGGCCAACTCCACCCAGCGCACCGTCGGGTTCGGCCACACCTCACGGTCCACACCGAAGGCGATGCCATCGAGTTGTACGCTGCCGCACTCGCTTTTCAGCACCACCTTGAGATGGCGCTCGCCGACTATGCGCTGCTGCACCAGCTGAAACACGCCATGGAACAACGGCTCGGGAAAATGCTGGCCCCAGGGCCCGGCATTGCGCAGTTCCTTGGCCAGCGGCAGATGAAACTCCTCCGGCGCCAGGCAACCATCGGAGAGCAGGCGTCCGGTCAGGTCATCCTCGCAGAGCTGACGCCGCACCTCGGCATCGAAGGCCGCGGCAAAGGCGCCGAAATGGGCGGCGGGCAAGGACAGCCCCGCCGCCATGGCATGCCCGCCGAACTTGCTGATCAGCTGCGGATGCCTGGCCGCCACCGCATCCAGGGCATCGCGGATATGCAGGCCCGGCACCGAACGCGCCGAGCCTTTCAGTACGCCATCGCCGGCATCGGCAAAGGCGATGGCCGGACGGTGGTAACGCTCCTTCAGACGCGAGGCGAGGATGCCGATCACCCCCTGGTGCCAGTCCGCCTCGAACAGGCACAGGCCGAACGGCATATCCGCCAGGGGCAGATCCTTGAGCTGAGCCAGGGCCTCGCGCTGCATGCCCTGCTCTATGGCCTTGCGGTCCTGGTTGAGCTGATCCAGCTGCACCGCCATATCGCGGGCCAGGGCTTCGTCGTCGCAGAGCAAGCATTCGATACCTAAGGCCATGTCATCCAGGCGCCCGGCCGCATTCAGGCGCGGGCCGAGGATAAAGCCCAGGTCGGTGGAGCTGATGCGCCGGTGGTCGCGCCCAGCCACTTCGAGAATCGCGCGCAACCCCGGCCGCGCCCGCCCGGCACGGATGCGCGCCAGGCCCTGATGGACCAGGATGCGGTTATTGGCGTCCAGCGGCACCACGTCGGCCACGCTGCCCAGGGCCACCAAGTCGAGCAGCTCGCCAAGGTTCGGCTCCGCACGCTGCGCCGTAAACCAGCCCAGCTCGCGCAGCCGGGCGCGCAGGGCCAGCAGCACATAGAACATCACCCCGACCCCGGCCAAGGCCTTGCTGGGGAACTCGCAGCCCGGCTGGTTGGGATTGACTATGGCATCCGCCGCCGGCAATTCGGCTCCTGGCAAATGGTGATCGGTCACCAGCACGGTCAAGCCGGCCGCCTTGGCCGCGGCCACCCCTTCGACGCTGGAGATGCCGTTATCCACCGTGATCAGCAGCTGCGGCTGCCGCTCAAGCGCCACCGCGACTATTTCCGGGGTCAGGCCATAGCCGTATTCGAAACGATTCGGCACCAGGTAATCGACATGGGCCGCGCCGAGCATGCGCAGGCCCAGCACGCCGACCGTGCTGGCGGTGGCGCCATCGGCATCGAAGTCGCCGACTATCAGCATGCGCTGGCCTTGCTGCAGGCCCTGCACCAGCAACTCGACCGCCGCCTCCATGCCCTTCAGCTGTTGATAGGGAAGCAGCCGCGCCAGGCCCTTATCCAGCTCGGCAGCCGACTTCACGCCGCGGGCGGCATACAGACGGGTCAACAGCGGCGGCAGATTGCCCAGATCGGGCAGGATGGCGGGTAGCGGGCGGGCTTCGATACGCATGGTTATTCTGGTCTTGTTAGGGCGGGTGCAACCCGTCGAATGCAAAGAGACGTAGCCCGGATGAAATCCGGGAACGCTGATGCGGAATTTCCCCGGATTTCATCCGGGCTACTCGCTATACAGGCACTGAAAATCAGCGCTGGCCGGCCAGCCACTCGATAGGCACTTCATGCTGGCCGCGCTCGTCGGTGA
The DNA here is from genome assembly GCF_030696055.1 of Pseudomonas sp. Lineage (GTDB taxonomy): Bacteria > Pseudomonadota > Gammaproteobacteria > Pseudomonadales > Pseudomonadaceae > Aquipseudomonas. The sequence continues at coordinate 7,274 of NZ_JAUYNP010000075.1, forward strand.
CGAACAGCTCGCCGTCGCTGATCATCACGCTCCAGCTGAGCGAGCGCGGCATATCCAGCGCCAGGCTGGCCAGGGCTTCCTGGCCGAGGGCGACCACATTGATATTTTTCAGGCTGCGCACCGGGTCGAGCACCTTGGTCTGCCACACGCGCAGGTTGCCGTAGGCCACCAGGCTGAACTTCTCGGTACGCCGCGAGCACCAGGTGATGCGGTCGCTGTCCGGCTGGCCGACTTCGATCCAGTGCAGCACGCGGTCGTCCAAGCTCTTCTCCCACAGCGCCGGCTCGTCCACATCCGACAGGCCGCGACCGAAGGCCAAGTGCTCGTGATAGAACAAGGCATAGGCGATCAGCCGCGCGGCCAGGCGTTCCTCGGTTTCCGAGGGGTGCTTGGCCACGGTGAATCGCAGGTTTTCATAGACGCTGCGGTCCATGTCGGTGAGGTTCAGCTCGATTTTATAGGTGGTGGAAGGCAGGGCCATGGACGGGCTTCTTGACTGGTCGAATTAGCCGGCAAGTCTACCCGAAAGGTCGCCGTGCCACGAACCCGAACGCTCAGCGGGCGTAACGTATCCACTGGCTGTCACATGACTGCCGATCCAGTCCGGCGCAAGCCATGTCTAATGCTCCTGCGCTGGTTGGCGCTGGCTGAGGGCCGCGTAGAGCACCCCGCACAGCGCGCCGAACAGATGGTATTCGAATGAGATGCCCTGGTGTGGCAGCAGGCCGAACCACCAGCCGCCGTAGTAGAGCAGCACCAGCATGGCGACCAGCAGGTTGCCCAGGCTGCGGCGGAACCAGGCCTGGGCCAGCAGCAGGCCCCACAGGCCGAACAACCAGCCGCTGGCGCCCAGGTGCATGCCCGGACGGGCGAGCAGCCAAACCAGCAGGCCGCTGCCGATGATGATAAAGGCGCTGGCGCCGATAAAGCGCCGCAACGAGCCCAGGCTCACCAGCCAACCCAGCACCAGCAGCCCCGGCAGGTTGCTCAGCAGGTGCAGCCAACCGGCATGCAGCCAGGGCGCGACGAGGATACCGGGCAGGCTGGCGGGATAGCGCGGCAGCACGCCCCAGGCATTCAGCGCATCGCCACTCAGGCTATTGACCAGCTGCAACGCCAGCATCAGCCCGGCAATGCCGAGCAGCAGCTGCAGGCGCGGCACTAGCCAGGCTTTCACGCCTCGCCCGGCTGCGTATCGCCGGGCTGTTTATCACCGGGCTGGGGCGGTTGGCCGAGCAACTGACCCAGCTCGCGCAGGCGATTGCTCATCTCGCCCATGCGGTTGTGGGTGCGCAGGTCGATATCGATCTTCTTGTCCATCGCGTTCAGCAGCGGCAGGAAGCTGTTCTGCAGGGTGCTGGCCAGACTTTCCAGCAAGGTCTGCACACCGGGCTGCGGCACCGCCTGCACGGCAACCTCCACCTGCGGGCGCAGCTTGCCCAGCTGCTCCAGACCGGCGAGCAGTTCGTTCCAGGGAATCTCCTGCTGCTTGGTCGGTTCGCGCTGCAGGCTGGCCGACACGCCACGGATACCCTCGACCAGGTCATTGAGCTGCACCACCACCCGGCCGCCGACATCCGTGTCGCTGCCGCCCATGGCCTTGTTGCGCAGGAAGTCGCGCTTGATCTGCGCCCAGCGCTGCTCCTGCGCGGGGGTCATATTGCCGCGCAGTTCGGCGAGCTTGAGCAGGTTTTCCTCGGCGCCGGTGGTCAGCAGCTGCGACTCGCCCTGGTAGTGGTCGGCGATCAGCTGCAGCAGCTCGGCCTCGTTCATCACAGCGGAGATCTTCTCCGCCATCTTGTTCATGTTGCGGTAGCTGCCCTGCAGCTTGAACGGCGGTTCCGTGCGGTACTGGTCGGCCTGCGCCGCGCTGGCGATGTACTGCTGGTTGACCCGGCCCACCAGGTCGCGCACCTGCATCAGGCGCTGCAATGTGGTGACTATTTCGTTGATCTCGGCGCCGCTGTAGCTATGGCTCAGCTCGTTGCTGGAGAACGGCTTGCCCTCGGCCTTGGCGACGAAGCGGTAGACATCGGCCATGTCGCGGGTGGCCAACGGCGCCAGCACCGGGTTGGAGGTCAGACCGTTCTCGATATAGGACAGCGCGAAGGCCTCTTGCATGCCGCCCAGGGTGTCGCCGAGGTTATAGATGTCGGCGCGGTTGGCCAGCATGTCGGGGATCTTGAACAGCTCGCCGGACTCGGTATAGGGGTTGCCGGCCATCACCACGCAGAACTTCTTGCCGCGCAGGTCGTAGGTCTTGGTCTTGCCCTTCCACACGCCCTCGATGCGCCGAGTGCCGTCGCACAGCGAGATGAACTTCTGCAGAAATTCCGGGTGAGTGTGCTGAATGTCGTCGACGTACAGCATCAGGTTATTGCCCATCTCCAGGGCCAGGTTGAGTTTCTCCAGCTCCTGGCGCGAGGTGGCGTCCGGCGCCTGGGCCGGGTCGACGGAGCGCACCTGGTGGCCAAGGGCCGGGCCGTTGATCTTCATAAAGATCAGGCCCAGGCGATGGGCCACGTACTCCATCAGAGTGGTCTTGCCGTAGCCGGGCGGCGAGATGAGCATCAGCAGGCCCATCAGGTCGGTGCGCTTGTTCTCCCCGGCGGTGCCCATCTGCTTGGCCAGGTTGTCGCCTATCACCCCGAGGTACACATCGTTGATCAGCTTGTTACGCACAAACGAGCTCAGCGGCCGCGGCTTGAACTCGGCCAGGCGCAGGGCCTCGCGTTCGCGGTTGACCACCTCCTGGCGCAGCGCCTGGTAGCGCGTAAGGCCCGGCAGGAACTGCTCGCGGTGCTGGCGCAGGCGGGCGAAGAAATCGTCCAGCGCCAGTACCAACTGGCGTTCCTGGATGCGCGGGTGCTCGCCCAGCAGCTCGCCGACCGTGAAACGCAGGTCGACTTCGCTGATGCGCCTGGGCAAATCCTCGCTCAGCATCGTCAGCGCCACGGCCTCGGCCACGTAGTCGGTCAGGGCGGCGAACTCGCCCTCGGCACACAGGCCGCGCAACCAGTTCTCGGCCAGCGCCCATTGCGCCGCCGGGCGTTCGCGCAGGCGCGCCAGCGCCTGCTGGTAGTCGTCCCACATGCGCGCCGCCTGCAGGCGTTGCTTGAGGCCGTCGAGCAATTGCCTGGCGTACTTGCTGAAGCAGAACTCGATACGCTCGGCCGCCAGTTCCTGCAGCAGGTACTCGGCGGCTTCCGCCAGCACCGCCGGCGTCAGGCCCAGCGGCTGCTCGGCGAGGAACGCCTGCATGGCCGTGGCGATTTCATCCTGCAGCTGCTGCAGGCCTTCGCGGCGGCCGAACAGTTGCTGGATATGCCGGCTGGTGCGCGCCCGCTCGGGCCACTGCACGGCCTGCGCCTGGCTGCGCTGGCGATCCCAGAACAGGCAGGCGAAGCCGCGCGGCAAGGCGCCGTGGCAGAGCAGACCGGCGCTGGCGCGCAGCGGCAGCAGGTGCAACAGGATGGCCGCCGCGTCGTGATCATGGATGCCCTTGGCGTAGCCTTCCTTGTAGCGCGGTGCGGCGAAATCGCGGATCAGCTTGGTCAGTTCTTCCGGCTGCGCCAACAACTGCTTGAGGCGCTCGATACTCAGACCTTCGCGGCCCTCATCGGCGGCGGCCAGCACCTGCCCGGCCAGGTATTCGGCGCGGTACAGCCGCTCCGACTCGGACTCCAGCGCCACCTGCCAGTAGTCGCGCAGGCCCTCCAGTTCGGCGTCGCGCAGCGGCTCCAGGAAGTCGGTGCCGGTCAGGTGCAGGTGCAGCGCGTCGCCGCGCGGCATCAGGGTCAGGTCCAGCTCCTGGGTGTTGACGCTGAAGCGGTGGCGCGGGCCGAGCTTGATGAGGTTGCCGCCCTCTTCGAACAGCTCGCTCTTGTCGCGCAGGGCACGCACCGCCTGGTCCCGGGCGCCCTTGAGGCGCGCCTCGAGATCCTCGGCCTTGACGCTGTCCTTCAGCTCACGCAGGCGCTCGGCCAGTTCGCGCAGCTTGAGAATCAGCGGGTCGGCGGCGAAGAAGGCATTCAGCTCATCGGCCTGGGTGAACTTGGCGGTGCGCCGCGTCAGGCTGTCGAGAATGCGCCGGGCGGCGTCCTGCAGGCCCTGGGCCTTGCGCTGACGCTCATCGAGCAGCGCCTGCTTGTGGCCCTCGAAGGTTTCCAGCAGCTCCTCGCGCTTGCCCATGATGTCGCCGAGGAACTGTTCCTGCTCGCCGAACTGGCTTTCCAGCTCTTCCAGCTGCACCAACAAACGACCAAGCTGTTCGTCGCAGCGCTCCGGGTCCTGGGCCTGCGCCAGGGCGTTGGTGATGCCCTGGCTGAAGAGTTTGAACTGGGCGCCGAACTGCGCCACCGTCTCCGCCGAACCCAGGCCCTTGCGCCGTTGTTCGGCGCGGGCCTTGGCCTGGTTGAGGCGGGCATAGATTTCCGAGATCGATTCGACTATGCGCGTGCGCTGGGTGGCGTCGTCGATCTGCAGCGAGGCCATCAGGCTGGACAGCATGTCCAGGTTGCCGGCCATGGCCTGCAGGGCCTGCAGCGGCTCGTTCAGCTGGCTGACGGTCGCGGCCTGCTGCGCCTGCTCATCGAGCAGCTTGAGCTGCGTCACATAGGGCTGCAGCGCCTTCTCGCTGGCGAGGAAGGCCGAGGTGGCCAGCGCCGTGCGCTGCTGGGCGGCGAGCAGCTCGGTTTCCATGGCGTCGATACGCGCCACGTCGATATAGCGGTAGTCGCGGATGGTCAGCAGCTGGCCGCGCTGGGCGGTGATGCCGTTGAGCGCATCGACGAACTGCTGCACCTCATCCCAGCTGTCCAGCAACAGGCCGCCGAGCAGGCTTTTCTGTCGGGTCTCGGCCTCGCTCATGGCGCGCGCCGACTGCTGGCGAATGCTTTCGACCTTCTCGAACTCGTCGAGCACCAACTCGGAGGTGGCGGCCACCTCGCGCAGCAACGGCGCCAGGCCCTGGCACTGGGCATCGTCCAGCCAGTGGTAGAGGTCGAACAGCCGGCGGGTGTTCTGACACAGCTGGGTGTAGCGCGGCTCCGAGACTTCCGGAGTCTCGATCTCGCGGCTGAGGTTGAGCAGGTCGGACACGCCGCGCACCAGCTCGGCATTGCCGATACGGCCGAAGAAGCCGCTGCGCGCCGGCTGGCGGGCGGCGAACTCCTCGCTGACGAATGGCGTCTGCCAGATCTGCATCGGGTGGATGCGCGTCGGGTCCTCGCCTTCGGCGGCGAAGATCACCATGCGCCCGTCTTCCAGGCGCGCGTAGCCGTGGCCGAACAGCGGGTTCTGCAGCTGACGCTTGATCAGGTTGTAGGTGAGCAGCACCGCCCGGCCCTGCTCCGGGTGGTAGAAGATGTACTGCACATCCTCACCATTGGGCGAGCGCACCGCGCGCTTGAAGCGCATGCCGTCCATCGACTGCTCGAAGGCCTTGGACTCGCCGCTCTGCAGGTAATAGCCACCGGGAAAGATGATGCCGTGGTCTTCCGGCAGCTGCACGCAGGCCAGGCCGATGGCGTCGATGCGCTCGACCTTGCGCGTCAGGCTGTTGAATACCAGATAGCGCCACTGCTCTTCGCGATAGGGCAATACTTTCAGCAGGATCAGGCTGCCCAGACGGGCGAACTCGATCTGCGCGTCGTCCAGGGACTGGGTCTGGTCCAGCACCGCCTCGCGGTAGATGCCCAGGCCGTCCTCGGTGTTGTTCTCGACCTTGACCGTGAGGTCGCCGCCGATGGTCTCGACGAAGATGGTGTCGAGGATGTTCAGGTGCGGATGGCGGCCGTTAACCACCATCTCGCGGGAAGTCTTCTGCCATTCGAAATCGAAGGGCGCCGGCAGCGCAATGTCGCGCTCGCCGCGGTTGTCGATATAGCGGATGTCCTGGCCGTCGACCGACACCGACCAGCGGAACACGCGGATATCAGTGACCCGCTCGCCGATCTGGAAGCTGGCCAGCAGCTTGCCGTCCCGAACCAGCAGCTGCAGCAGGCGGGTGTTCTTGTAGTAGCTGTACAGCTCGTTGAAGTCGCCCGCGAAGCTGGCCTGGGCCAGAAAGCTGCCCTCCAGCGCCACGCTATCGGCTTCGTAACCCTCGCCCTGCTGACTCAGGCGATAGAGGGAAAACACGTCCTCGACGCGGGTTTCCTTCTTCAGGCCGAGGAAGACGTTGTAGCCGAACAGCAGGCAGTCGCCGACCCGGACTATATCGCGGGCGGTGCAGTTGTTCTCGGTGCGGATGCGCACCCGCCCGACCACTTCCATCTGGCTGCTGCCGAACTCCTGCAGGCGCTGAGCGTTGAGCGCCTCGGCAATCTGGCGCAGGCGCTGGCCCTGCTCCTGCAGGCGCTTGTGCAGCACCTCGTAGGCACCGCCTGCGGCGACGGCCTGGTCCAATACGTCCTGTGTTTGGGGTGCGGCTTGAGCGTCCGACATCGTGGTCTTCCTGGATCTGCGGCGTCTTCAGAAATAAGGTGCGCGGCAATAACGGGGGGACGGCGCCCGGAGGAGGAGCCTGCGCGCGATTCGCCCTGGGGCGCTATCCGCGCGCAGCGCGCGCTCCTGCGGCGTGGTTCAGAGCCCGGCGACGGGGTCCTGACCGTCGCCCTTGCGCTCAGGGACCGGCATGCTCACCGCCGCCGGCGCCTTGCCATTGAGCAGGCGAGCCAGCACGTCCTGCACCACCGGGCTCTTGCCGACCACGCCTTCGATGGCCTTGCCCACCGACAGCGACTTGGCGAAGGAATTGAAGAAGTCGCCCTCGCCGCCGACTATCTCGATCTTCGCCTTGGACAACGCCGCCGACAGCACTGCGGCCTGGTCCTTGGCGATTTCCTGGTTGGCCGCGATGCCCGCCATGGCCTCCTCGAAGCTCTTCTCCAGCTGCATGCGGAACTCTTCGTGCTGACGCGCGCTGTCGCTGAGCGAGTCGAGGGCGCCGAACTTCTTGCCCAGGCCCTCGGCCTCGGCGTTCAAGCGTTCCAGCAGAATCTCCGCCTCGGCCGAACCCAGGTCCTTGGTCGCCTTGGCCTTGGCCGCGCCGAGCAGCTCTTCGCCGCGCGCCTGGGCGCCGAGTTTCTCCTCCAGCACACGGGCGTCGGCCAGGCCGTCTTTCTCCTTGGCCGCCGCCTGGGCCTCGGTGACCCGCGCCTGGGCCAGGCCCTTCTCCTGCTCGCCCTTGGCTTCGGCGATCAGTTGTTCGGCCTGCACACGGGCATCGGCCAGACCCTCCTTCTCCTTGGCCGCGGCTGTGACTTCGCGCACCCGCGCATCGGCCAGCCCCGGTGCGGCGCGCTCGGCCTCGATGCCTTCGGCCATTTTCTTCTTGGCTTCGGCCTGCTTGGCCGCGGCTTCCAGTTCGGCCTGGGCGAGGTTGTTGATTTCCACCGCCTTGTGCTGGGAACGGGTCTCGTCGGCTTCTGCCTGCTTGACCTGGCGCACCAGTTCCTGCTCGGCTTCGGCCTGGGCGTTGAGCACCATGACCTGCTTGGCCCGATCGGCTTCGGAGACTTGACGCACTTCCTTGATGCGTTCCTCTTCCTGGGCCACGGTCTTCTCCACAGCCACGCGCTCGCGGATCACCCCGGCGATATTCTTGCGCTCTACTTCCAGGGCCTTTTCCTTCTCGATGCGCTGCAGTTCGACTTCGCGCTCGCGGGAAACGATTTCCAGGTCCTTGGCGCGGGTGACCTTCTCCACCTCGATGACCACCGCACGCTGACGGTTCTGCTGCGCCACTTCGACTTCGCGCTGGTGGTTCTCGGCGCGGATATCCAGCTCCTGTTGGGTCTGGATACGCGCCTGCTCGGCCTTCAGGCGTTCCTCTTCCTTGACCTTGAGGGTCTCGGCCTCCTCGCGGGCGCGGATGGTTTCGATCTCGCGTTTCTGCCGCGCCACCGCATCGGCTTCCTGGCGTTCCAGCGCCAGGGTCGCCTCGCGGGTTTCGACGTTCTTCTTCTTGATCGCCAGCTCTTCGTTGCGCTCCAGGTCATTGGTGATGACGTTCTGCGCGGCGGTCAGCTGGGTGATCTTGCGAATACCCTCGGCGTCGAGAATATTGCTCGGATCGAGGGAACTCTTGGCGGTCTGCTCCAGGTAGTCGATGGCCACGTCTTCCAGCACATAGCCGTTGAGGTCGTTGCCTATCACCTCGACTATGCGGTCGCGAAACTCCTGACGGTTCTCGAACAGCTGGACGAAGTCGAACTGCTTGCCGACGGTCTTCAGCGCCTCGGAGAACTTGGCGTTGAACAGCTCGTTCACCGCGCCGCGGTCGGAGGCGCGATCCACGCCTATGGCCTTGGCCACCTTGAGCACGTCCTGCTGGGTCTCGTTGACGCGCAGGTAGAAGGCCACGGTGATGTCGGCGCGCATATTGTCCTTGCAGATCAGGCCGTCCTTGGCGCGGCGATCCACCTCCAGGGTGATCAGGGAGATGCGCATAAACTCCTTGAGGTAGATCACCGGATAGACCAGGGCGCCGGTGAAGTGCACCTTGGGCGTGGCGGACATGTCGTTGACTATCAGCGCCGTACCCTGGGGGACCTTGATATAGAAGGCCTTGAACAGCACGAAAAAGCCGAATATCAGCAGGAAGAACAGGCCGACTCCGGTCAGGAAGGGCATCAGCAGCTCGAGGTTCATGGCAATCAATCTCCTTTGATTCTATTGGGTGAGTCAGGGTTTAAATGCCCTTGAACTCGTCCTCGGTAATGACCCGGTAGGCATGTTCGGCCTCCAGGTACTCCAGCAACACGACACGGTCGCCACGTTTGAAACCGCGCGCCTCATCGGCACGCACGCGCAGGATCAGACCGGCGCCACCATTTTCCAGCAGCGCCTCGCCGTGGCTCAGGGTGACCCGCCCGCTGCGCACCACCGCGGTCTGGCCGAGCACCGAGGTGCTGCTGGTGGCCTCCAGCTTGCGAAACAGCGGGCGCAGCGGCTTGCACAGCGCCGAACTGACCGGCACCGCCAGCAGCAGCGCAGCTAATGCCACGACCAGCCCCAGCGGGTAGCGCAGAAAACCCAGCGGCAGGTAGCGCAGGAGCAGCAGTTCGACGAAGTAGCTGAGGACCCAGGCGAAGAAAAACAGCAGGGTCAACACCAGGGTCAGCGGTACGCCGTTCAAGCCCAGTTTGAGCAACAGCCCGGCGAAACCTTCAGGTTGCAGCGCCTGGTTGTCCAGCGCGGAATCGGCCTCGATATCCAGCAGGTCGACCTCGAAGATGCCCAGCGCGGCGACGCACCAGTAGAGGATGGCCACACACAGCAGGAAGCTGAACAGTGCCGTGGGGAACGACAATGCGGTCTGCAGGAAGATTTCCATGACTTTCCTATCCCTGTAGTCGACACGCCGGAGTCTTGCGGCTCCGGCGCGGGGTTACCTATGAGTCAGGACTTGGCTTTATCTTTCAGCCGCGCCAAGACGCTGTCCGCGCTGCCGTTGTCGGGAACTATGCCGGCGGCGCGCAGCTTGGCCTCCAGCGAATCGTCCAGGCTGGCGGCCTCAGCCAGTTCGGCCGTGGCTTGCATCTTCGCCGCGCGCTCGGCCTGCTTCTGCTTGATCCGTTCCAACGACTCGACCGCGGTCTGCAGCTTGGCCTGGGAACCCCCGTAGCGCTGGGCCACGGCCATTTGCGCTTTCTGCACGCTCTCGGTGGCCTTGACCGTATCCACCTGCTGCTTCATGCGCTTGATATTGGCCTCGGCCTGGCCGACCGCCTTGCGCAGTTGCGCCACGCTGGCGGCATAGCCATCGGCCTGCTCGCGATCGCTGGTCAGCTCGGCTTCGAGGTTGGCGATCTTGCCAGCCACTTCCCTGGCCAGGCCCTCGTTGCCCGCCTCCAGGGCCTTCAGCGCGTACTGTTCGTATTCGGCGACCTTGGCCGTGCTTTTTTCGGCGCGCTCGGCGGCCAGTTTCTGCTTGGCCATGATCTCGGCCAGAGCTTCCTTGGACTTGCGCAGCTCCAGGTCGGCATCGCGAATTTCCTGGTCGAGGATGCGCAGGGCCTGACCGTCGACCACCGCCTCACCCACTTCGTTGGCGCCGCCACGCAGCGCCGTCAGCAATTTGCTCCAGACGTTCATCGCATTTCTCCTTTCAGGCACTGGCCTTGAGGAAGCCTTCGTAGGCTTCGGTGGCCTTGATCACGTTGTCCGCCAGCAACTCGATCTCGAACACCACATCGGACAGGGTCGAGGCCGAACTCAGGGCACCAAACATGGTGTAACAGGACTGGCCGTCGGGCATGGTTTCCAGGCCGATCGACGACAGCGGGAACAACTTGTGGGTGCGCAGCACTTCATTATTGAAAGCCGCCGCATTCTTGACATCCGCCGCCGGCCAAAGCAGTGCCTCGACTACTATCTGTTCGCCGAATACGGCGATGAACAACGGCAAATCACCATACTCGTGCATGGTCACATGCAAACTGGCCTCAGCCCCTTGGATCAGCTCGATGCTGGCCAGCCCTCCCTTGAATAGCTCAGCCGCCGACAGCGCGTCATGCAGCGCCGGCGCAGTCCAAATCTGCGACATGCTCATACCTTCCTCCTTCTCCATAGAAGCCAGCATCGGCTGAGGCTGGCGCAGCTTGCGCTCGAATGCCATCAGCAACGGGGCGTGCTCCGGCAGCACCCAAACCTCTTTCTTCACCAACCCCTGCTCACGCAGACGCTGGCGATAAAGACGCTGGTAGTGGGCTGATGATTTGTTTTCCATAAGTGCAGACTAGACCTACACATGTAATCAAACAATCCATTACATGTAATATTTTTTGACCGTCAGTCAGTCGAACAAAGAGGCGTAAACCGCCTCCGCCAGGGGAAGCACGCAGAACGGATTCTAAGAAAAGGACAAAACAGGCCAAACATCCAGGCTTGTAGAGCAAACGCATCCTTGCGCAGGCTGAAATTTAACCTCAGCCACAACCAACCCCGCACCCGCAAAAGCGCCAACCCCATCGCAGTTGCTGCAATCACCGCAACCAATAGCAGCCCACCGCGCAATGCAATAGGCTTAGCCGCGCTAACCCGCCCCAGGAGAACCCATGCCTTCGCCCAACAAACCCCTCGCCGGCCTGAAAGTGATAGAACTCGGCACCCTGATCGCCGGGCCTTTTGCCGCGCGCATCTGCGCCGAGTTCGGTGCCGAGGTGATCAAGGTCGAGTCGCCGGATGGCGGCGACCCGCTGCGCAAGTGGCGCAAGCTGTATGAAGGCACCTCCCTGTGGTGGTTCGTGCAGGCGCGCAACAAGCAGTCGATCACCCTCAACCTCAAGCATGAGGCCGGCCGCGAGGTGCTGAAAAAGCTGCTGAGCGAGGCCGATATCCTGATCGAGAACTTCCGCCCCGGCGTGCTGGAGAAACTCGGCCTGGGCTGGGAGGTGCTGCACGCACTCAACCCCAAGCTGGTGATGGTGCGCCTGTCCGGCTTCGGCCAGAGCGGGCCGATGAAGGATCAACCGGGCTTCGGCGCGGTGGGCGAGTCCATGGGCGGGCTGCGCTATATCACCGGCTTCGAGGACCGGCCGCCGGTGCGCACCGGCATCTCCATCGGCGACTCGATTGCCGCGCTGTGGGGCGTGATAGGCGCCTTGATGGCGCTGCGGCATCGCGAAGTGAATGGCGGCAGCGGCCAGGTGGTGGACGTGGCGCTGTACGAGGCGATCTTCGCCATGATGGAGAGCATGGTGCCGGAGTTCGATGTGTTCGGTTTTATCCGCGAACGCAGCGGCAATATCATGCCCGGCATCACCCCCTCCTCCATCCACACCAGCACGGACGGCAAGCATGTGCAGATCGGCGCCAACGGCGATGCCATCTTCAAGCGCTTTATGCAGGCCATCGAGCGCCAGGACCTGGCCGACGACGCGACGCTGGCCAGCAACGATGGCCGCGATGCGCGCCGCGATGAGATCTACGGGGTGATCGACCGCTGGGTCGGCTCGCTGCCGCTGGAGCAGGTGCTGAGCACGCTGAATCAGGCCGAAGTGCCGGCCAGCCGCATCTTCAGCGCCGAAGACATGTTCCATGACCCGCAGTTTCTCGCCCGCGAAATGCTGCTCTCGGCCAAGCTACCGGACGGCAAGGCCTTCAAGATGCCCGGCATAGTGCCCAAGCTGAGCGACACCCCGGGCGGCGTCGACTGGGTCGGCCCCGAGCTTGGCGAACACAACCAGGTGGTGCTACAAGCGCTGGGCTACAGCCAGGAACAGATAGAGGCGCTGCGCAGCCAAGGCGCCCTTTAAAAGGGCGCAAACACCCCAGCCTGGCCCCACACTGGTGCATTGAGCCAGGCTTCTCAGGCAACGACGCGGTTCAGACCCCAGGACAGCGCAACGCCAAAATCCACTACACAGCCGCGAAATGCTTGAGCTCGGCATTCAACCGCGTCGCCAATATCGACACGACCCGCCCTTCGCGCACCAGCAAGTCCCGACGGATACCATCCACCACATCCGTCAGCAGCAGCCGGTCATCCAGTTCCATCTGCCGCACCAAACGCCGGATAAACACGCCCCCCGCCTCGTCCTCCAGCCTCAATACCCGCCCGCCATCCGGACGAGCCGCTTCCAACGTCACGCGGTAAGGTGCCAACGCCTCGACCAGCAGTTGTTCCGTGCTGTTATCCATGTCTATCACCGTGTTGAGGGTTAAAGGAAGGCTTATCGACTGCGCGAATTCACCCTGGAATCCCACTATGGCTAGCTACCCATGTCGACTTTATGACCTTCAATAAAAATCCACAGCAAAAAGCCCGCCAAATGGCGGGCTTCTGGCTGGATCGAGAACCGTCTTACAGCGGCTTGCCGCGATTGCCGTGCTGACTGACAAAGGCCTGCACCTGCTTGAGGTCGTTCGCCAGCACAGTGCAGCGCTCCTCTCGCAGGAACAGATCGGCCAGGTGCGGCGGCAGTGCTGGAGCCTGACCGACACCGGCTTTTTCCACCGCCTCGGGGAATTTGACCGGGTGCGCGGTGCCCAGAATCACCATAGGGGTGGTCAGGCTACGACGGCACTCACGCGCCGCACGCACGCCGATGGCGGTATGCGGATCGAGCAGCTCGCCGCACTCCTCGTATACCTCGGCGATGGTCTCGCAAGTGGCCTGGTCATCCACGGCCAGGGAGTCGAACAGCTTGCGCGCCTCGGTCCAGCGGTCGTCCTCGACGCTGAAACCGCCGCCCTGCTTGAAGGTTTCCATCAGGCCGGCGACGGCCGCGCCATTGCGACCGTGCAGGTCGAACAGCAGACGCTCGAAGTTGGACGAGACCATGATGTCCATGGACGGCGACAGGGTCGGGTGCAGCGCGTCCTTGACGTACTGATTGCCGCTCATAAAGCGGTGCAGGATGTCGTTGCGGTTGGTCGCGACTATCAGCTGGCTGATCGGCAGGCCCATATTGCGTGCCAGGTAGCCGGCGAAGATATCGCCGAAGTTGCCGGTCGGCACCGAGAACGCGATAGAACGGGCCGGACCGCCGAGCTGCAGGGCCGCATGGAAGTAGTAGACGATCTGGGCCATGATCCGCGCCCAGTTGATCGAGTTGACCGCCACCAGGCGGGTGCCCTTGAGGAAACCCTGATCGGCGAAGCTGGCCTTGACCATTTCCTGGCAATCGTCGAAGTTGCCTTCGATGGCGATGTTGTGGATGTTCTCACCGAGGATGGTGGTCATCTGCCGACGCTGCACCTCGGACACGCGGTTGTGCGGGTGCATGATAAAGATATCGACGTTGTCGCAGGCCTTGCAGCCTTCGATGGCCGCCGACCCCGTATCCCCAGAAGTGGCGCCCATAATCACCACGCGCTCGTTGCGCTTGGCCAGCACGTGATCGAGCAGGCGGCCGAGCAGCTGCAGGGCGAAGTCCTTGAACGCCAGGGTCGGGCCGTGGAACAGCTCCAGCACCCACTCATTGCCGTTCAGCTGACGCAGCGGAGCCACGGCATTATGGGCGAACACGCCCCCGCCTGAAGAATAGGTTTCTTCGAGAATCTTCTTGAAGTCGGCATCGCTGATGCTGCCGGTGACGAACGGACGCATCACCCGGAACGCCAGCTCGTGGTATGGCAGGCCGGCCCAGGAGGCGATCTCTTCCTGGGTGAAATGCGGCAGATTTTCCGGCACATAGAGGCCGCCATCACTGGCCAGGCCAGCCAGCAGCACGTCTTCGAAATTCAGGGCCGGTGCCTGGCCGCGGGTACTGATATAGCGCATTTGTGCAAACCTTCGGTTTGAGCCCAAAACCCCAAGCGCCAAGCTACAAGTCGGACAGCCCTACTTGCAGCTTGCGGCTTGCAGCTTGCAGCTCCGGTTAATTCAACTGTTCGACGCGGATACGGACTACGTTGCCGACGACATCAGCGAGGGCCTCAAGGGCACTGATCGCCTCGTTAATCCGCGCCTCGACCACCCTATGGGTCACCAGGATCATCGGCACCAGGCCGTCGTGCTCTTCGACTTCCTTCTGCATGACCGACTCGATATTGATGCCGCGCGCCGAGAGGATGCTCGCCACCTGGGCCAGCACGCCCGGATGGTCCTTGGCCTGGATACGCAGGTAATAGGCGCTCTCACAGGCTTCGATCGGCAGAATCGGGTGATCGGACAGCGAATCCGGCTGGAAGGCCAGGTGTGGCACGCGGTTGGTCGGGTCGGTGGTCAGGGCACGCACCACATCGACCAAGTCGGCCACCACCGAGGAGGCGGTCGGCTCCATACCGGCACCCGCACCGTAGAACAGCGTGCTGCCCGCCGCATCACCGTTGACCATCACCGCGTTCATCACCCCGTTGACGTTGGCGATCAGGCGATCGGCTGGGATCAGGGTCGGGTGCACGCGCAGCTCGATGCCGGCGGCGGTGCTGCGCGCGATGCCCAGGTGCTTGATGCGGTAGCCCAAGGCTTCGGCGTAGTTCACATCGGCAGTGGTCAGTTTGGTGATGCCTTCGGTGTAGGCCTTGTCGAACTGCAGCGGAATACCGAAGGCGATGGAGGCCAGGATGGTCAGCTTGTGCGCGGCATCTATGCCTTCGACGTCGAAGGTCGGGTCGGCCTCGGCATAACCCAGCGCCTGGGCCTCGGCCAGCACGTCATCGAAGGCACGGCCCTTCTCGCGCATTTCGCTGAGGATAAAGTTGCCGGTGCCATTGATGATCCCGGCGACCCAATTGATACGGTTGCCAGCCAGGCCCTCGCGGATCGCCTTGATCACCGGAATGCCGCCGGCCACGGCGGCCTCGAAGGCGACGATGACGCCCTTCTCGCGGGCCTTAGCGAAGATCTCATTGCCGTGCACGGCGATCAGCGCCTTGTTCGCGGTGACCACGTGCTTGCCGTTCTCGATGGCCTTGAGCACCAGGTCGCGGGCGATACCGTAGCCGCCGATCAGCTCGATGACTATCTCGATTTCCGGGTTGCTGACCAGTTCGAAGGGGTCATGGGTAATAGCGGTACCGGTAATGTCACACTGCGGGTTGTGCGAGCGCAGAGCAATCTGCGCCACCTCAATACCACGCCCAGCCCGACGCGCGATTTCCTCGGCGTTGCGCTTGAGCACGTTGAAAGTACCGCCACCGACGGTACCCAGCCCACAGATGCCTACTTTGACCGGTTTCACACTGAACTCCCCATCTGCACTGCGTAAAACGGCCGGAGCAAGCTCCGGCCGTAGAAAAAGAGCCGCACCATACGAAGCGGCTGTTTATTAGTCAATCCGCAGCAAGGCTCGGACTACTTAGATTTCTGGGCGGATTCCAGGGCGATTTTCGCCAGTTGCGCCGCCGGTTGGTAGCCCGGAATGATCTTGCCATTGGCCAAGACGATGGCCGGTGTACCGCTCACGCCAATCATTTGCCCCAGGGCGTACTGCTTGGCCACCGGGTTGTCGCACTCGGCGGCAGGCACCTGCTGGCGCGACTTGGCCAAGCTCATCGCGGCCTGACGATCCTTGGCGCACCAGACACTGACCAGCTCCTTGTAGGCCGGGCTATTCAACCCCTGACGCGGGAAGGCCAGATAACGCACTTCAATGCCCAAACGATTGAGTTCGGCCACCTCGCTGTGCAGCTTCTGGCAGTAGCCACAATCGGTATCGGTAAACACGGTGATATGGGTTTTCGGCTGTTTGCCGGCAAACACCACCATGTCCTTGGCTGGAATTGCGTTGATGGCTTTAGCCACCCCTCGGCTTTCTTCTCGCTCGGTCAGGTTGATCGCGCGGCCATCTTTGACCTGGAACAGGTAGCCCTGCATCAGGAACTGACCATCGGCACTGGCATACAGCTGACGACCACCCTGCAACTGCACCTGATAGATGCCTGGCATAGGGCTTTCGGCGATGGCCTCGATCGGCAAGTCGGGTTGAACGGCATGCAGGCTCTTGCGAATGGCCTGATCGGCATCGCTATCGGCAGCCAGACTGAAGCTGCTGACCAAGCCCAAGGCCACAGCCGCGAAAATGCGAGTTAACCGCATGGATACTCCCGTCGAATAACGTACTAACCAGTGATAAACACAGCCTACCATAGAAGCCCCTATAGACCGACCATGGCAGGCCGGACGGCGCTCCTAGCCACGCGGGTGGTGCTGCGCGTGCAACTCTTGCAGGCGCGCCCGGGCGACATGGGTATAAATCTGCGTGGTCGACAGATCGCTATGCCCCAGGAGCATCTGCACCACGCGCAAATCCGCGCCATGGTTGAGCAGATGAGTGGCAAAGGCGTGGCGCAACGTGTGCGGCGACAGACTCTTGGCGATGCCGGCCACTCGCGCCTGATGCTTGATCCGGTGCCAGAAGGTCTGCCGGGTCATCTGCTCGCCGCGCAAACTGGGAAACAACACATCGCTGGGCTTACCGCCCAACAACAACGACCGCGCCTCCTTGCTGTAGCGCTCGATCCAAGCAATGGCCTCCTCACCCAAGGGCACCAGGCGCTCCTTGCTGCCCTTGCCGAAGACCCGCAGCACGCCCTGGCGCAGATTGACCTGTTCAAGCGTCAGGCCGATCAATTCGCTGACCCGCAGGCCGCAGGCATACAGCACCTCGAGCATGGCGCGATCGCGCAAGCCGATGGGGTCATCCAGCTCAGGGGCCGCCAGCAGCGCCTCGACATCCGCCTCGGAAAGGGATTTCGGCAGTGGCCGGCCCAGCTGCGGCAAATCCACCTGCAGGGTCGGATCGCCGACGATCAGCCCCTCGCGCAACAGAAAACGGTAAAAACCGCGCAACCCTGAGAGCAGACGCGCCGTCGAACGGGCCTTGTAACCCTCATTCAGGCGCCAGGCCAGGTGATCGAGAATCAGCTCACGCCCCACGCTGCCCAACTGCAGATCGCGCGCCTGCAGCCAGCCGTTAAACAGCGTCAGGTCACTGCGATAGGCCGAACGGGTATGCACGGACAAACCCTTTTCCAACCACAGGGAATCGAGAAAACGGTCAATCAAGGGATGGTCGATTGCGGGCATTACAAGACCTATTGGCAATAAGCGCCGCTAGTTTTCCATGCCCGCCGCGGCGGGGCCAGGATTAACGCGCCTACCCGGGGCTGCGCTAGGCAAAACCCGGACAGCGGCCAACTAGAACGACAGAACAGAGACTCGTCACCCTACCTTTGGGCGGGGTGACAGACTGCCATTTGCAGACCATGATTGCATGACGCCATCACAGCAGCACGGGCCCAGCCAATGTCCAGCACACACCACTCGCGCCTCGGTCAGATACTGATCAACAAAGAACTGATCAACCGCGATCAGCTGGATGCGGCTATTCAGCTGCAACTGACCAGCCAGAAGAGACTGGGGGAGATCCTGGTCGAGCAAGGCCTGCTGAGCGAACGTCAGCTGAACAAGGCCCTGACCAAACAAAGCAACCTACGGCTTGCCGCCACCCTGGTAGCCGCCCTGCTCAGCCCCTTCCAGCTAGCCAGCGCGGACATTCAGCGCCTGCAACCCAGCAGCGCCATCAGCCAGCATGAAAGCCCACGCGGCCTGCAACCCCTGAGTGACCTGGAAATGAGCCAGGTCAGCGCCCAAGGCCTGGACGAGGTGCTGCAAGGCCTGTTTATGCAAGCCGGCAGTGGCGACGGCCTGGGCACTATCGGCCAGCTGAGCAAGCTGGTCATGCCGGTGCTCAATAGCCTCGAGGCGGAGACCTCGATGACGGACGTGCGGTACGACACCAGCAAGCTGACCTCCATCATCAACCCCGACGGCTCGGTAAACGTGCGCCTGCCCAGCTCGATCGGCGAACTGCGTTTCGACAATATCCGTGTCGCCGGCGCGCCTACGGGACAGAGCTTCGGCAGCCTGAGCCTGCACGACCTCGACCTGTCGCAGGCCTCGCTAAAAATCAGCCTGCACAGATAAACCGCGGACGCAGAAACGAAAAAAGCAGCCCGAAGGCTGCTTTTTTATTAGGAAACTGAGGCTTAGCCCAGTTTTTCCTTGATGCGTGCTGCTTTACCGGACAGGTCACGCAGGTAGTACAGCTTGGCTTTACGTACGTCACCGCGACGTTTAACGGCCATGCTGTCGATTTGCGGGCTGTAGGTCTGGTAAGTACGCTCTACGCCAACACCGTTGGAGATTTTA
>NZ_JAUYNP010000080.1 GCF_030696055.1 Pseudomonas sp.
CCGCATATTCCCCGCGCCCTGGGCAGCGCCGCCTTCGACGGCGACGGCCTGGCCACCTACGCGAAGTCCTTCGTCGAGCGTGGCGAGCTGCTGTCCTATGTGCTCGGCACCTACTCCGGGCGCAAGCTGGGCATGCCCAGCACCGCCAACTCCGGCGGCGTGCATAACCTGTTCGTCAGTCATGGCGATGAGGACCAGCAGGCGCTGCTCAAGCGCATGGGGCGCGGTCTGCTGGTCACCGAGCTGATGGGCCAGGGCCTGAATATGGTCACCGGCGACTATTCCCGCGGCGCCGGCGGCTACTGGGTGGAGAACGGCGAGATCCAGTTCCCGGTGCAGGAAGTCACCATAGCCGGCAATCTGCGCGATATGTTCAAGCAGATAGTCGCGGTGGGTAATGATCTGGAGCTGCGCAGCAATATCCGCACCGGCTCGGTGTTGATCGAGCGGATGACGGTGGCGGGCAGCTAGGGCGTAGGGTGGGTTAGGCGCGCATGCGGTCAGTATCGACTCGCGCTAAACGTTGCGCGCGCCGTAACCCACCATAACTATCTCCGCTGTGCGTTATCCAGCCGACAACTATTTATTCACCTTCGTCGAAGTAGTTGTTGATTAGTTCGCTTAGGGCGTTGAGCGCGTCGCTGTCCTGCTCGCCTTCGGTATGCAGGAGCACGGCCGTACCTTTGCCGGCGGCCAGCATCATCACCGCCATAATGCTTTTACCGTCCACCAGGCTGTCTGGCGTGCGACCGATTCTGACCTGACAAGGAAAGCGCCCGGCGACGCCAACAAATTTGGCGGCGGCACGGGCGTGCAGACCAAGCTTGTTGATAATGGTGATTTCGCAGGCGGGCATTGCGGCAATTCCTTAACTGAGGTCGCGGTGGCGAATCTGGACGTTCTTCAGGATGGGTTTGAGGGTTTCGCCGAGGCGATTGGCCAGGTACACCGAGCGGTGGTGTCCGCCGGTACAGCCGATGGCCACTGTGACATAGGCGCGGTTGCTGGCAGCAAAACGCGGCAGCCACTTGGTCAGGTAGGCGAGGACATCCTGGTACATCTCCTCGACATCGGCTTGGGCGGACAGGTACTCGACCACCGGTTGGTCGAGGCCCGAGTAGTCGCGCAAATCCGGCTTCCAGTAGGGGTTGGGCAGGCAGCGCACATCGAATACCAGGTCGGCATCCACCGGCATGCCGCGCTTGAAGCCAAAGGACTCCAGCAGGAAGGCCGTACCCGGCTCGGGTTGATTGAGCAGGCGCAGCTTAAGGCTGTCGCGCAGCTGGTAGAGATTCAGGTGGGTGGTGTCAATCTTGAGGTCGGCCAGGTCGATGATCGGCCCGAGCAGCTGGCTCTCATCGGCAATGGCTTCGGCCAATGAGCGATTCTCGTTGGTCAGCGGGTGACGTCTGCGGGTCTCGGAGAAGCGCTTGAGCAGCGTCTCTTCGTCGGCATCCAGGTAGATCACGTCGCACTTGATATGCCGCGCGCGCACTTCGTCGAGCAGCTCGGGGAAGCGCTTGAGGTGGCTGGGTAGATTGCGCGCATCGATCGATACGGCGACTTGCGGGTGCAGCAGTTCGGTATGCAGCAACGCGCGTTCGGCCAGTTCGGGGAGCAGGCCGGCCGGCAGGTTGTCGATGCAATAGAAACCGTTGTCCTCCAGCACATCGAGGGCGGTGCTTTTGCCGGAGCCGGAGCGACCGCTGACGATGATCAGGCGCATGCTCAGGCCCGGTTGAGCTGGCTTTGTACGTCCACGACCACCTGGTACAGGGCCTCGTTGCTCTGCGCCTGGCGCAGGCGTTCACGGACGTCGTTGCGGTCGAGCATGCTGGCGATTTGCCGCAGTAGCTCGAGGTGGGCATCGGTCGCCGCTTCGGGAACCAGTAGCACGAACAGCAGATCGACCGGCGCGCCGTCGATGGCGTCGAAGTCCACCGCCGCGTCCAGTTTCAACAAGGCGCTGATGGGGGCGGTGCAGCCCGGCAGGCGACAGTGCGGAATGGCGATGCCATTGCCGAAACCGGTCGAGCCGAGTTTTTCGCGGGCGATCAGGCTTTCGAAAATGTCTTGGCCATCCAGGTCAGGCAGCTCGCGCGCCACCAGGTTGGCAATCTGTTCGAGAACACGTTTTTTGCTGCCGCCCGGCACGTTCACCAAGGAACGGCCGGGGGTCAGGATAGTTTCAAGTCGGATCATAGGAGATAGACGATGTCAGCGGGCCAGTGCGCCCTGCTGACGTTCGAGCTGTTTTTCCTTGTGCTTGATAAGTTGTCGGTCGAGTTTGTCGGTCAGTAAATCGATGGCTGCATACATGTCGTCGTGTTCGGCATTGGCGACCACTTCGCCGCCGGCAATGTGCAAGGTCGCTTCGATTTTCTGTTTGAGTTTCTCGACCTCCATGGTGACTTGCACATTGGTGATTTTGTCGAAGTGGCGCTCCAATCGGCCGAGTTTTTCCTCGACGTAGGCGCGCAGGGCGTCGGTCACATCCAGCTGATGTCCACTGATGTTGACTTGCATACCGCTTTCTCCTTGTTGCCGTGTGTAAGAGGCAGGCGAGAGGCCTGCCGCCGGAACACTGTGGCGGGGAAGACTCTGGCAGAACGAGTCTGGCACTGGCGCAAATCCCTTGTAGGCAGTATGGCTGCTTTCGAGGAGATGCGTGGCCGGGTGTTATGTGCAGTGTGAACCGTCTTCCTTCTACTGCCGCCTTACAGCAATCGCTTGCGCTCACTGGATGGCGCTATTCCGAGGGATTCACGGTATTTTGCGACTGTGCGGCGGGCTACTTGAATGCCCTGTGCCTCCAGTAAACCAGCGATCTTGCTGTCACTCAACGGCTTTTTTGCATTTTCCGCGGCGACCAGTTTTTTGATGATGGCGCGGATCGCGGTGGACGAGCATTCGCCCCCTTCGGAGGTGCTGACGTGGCTGGAGAAGAAGTATTTCAGCTCGTAAATGCCGCGCGGGGTGTGCATGAATTTTTGCGTGGTGACCCGCGAAATGGTCGATTCGTGCATGCCCACCGCTTCGGCGATATCGTGCAGCACCAGGGGCTTCATCGCCTCGTCGCCGTAATCGAGAAAGCCGCGCTGGTGCTCGACTATCTGGGTGGCGACCTTCATCAGGGTTTCGTTGCGGCTTTGCAGGCTCTTGATAAACCAGCGTGCTTCCTGCAATTGGTTGCGCATAAAGGTGTTGTCGGCGCTGGAGTCGGCACGTTTGACGAAGCCGGCGTATTGCGGGTTGACCCGCAGGCGCGGCATGGCTTCCTGGTTGAGTTCGACCAGCCAGCGCTCGTTGTGCTTGCGCACTATGACGTCGGGCACCACGTATTCCGCTTCGCTCGACTCGATCTGCGAGCCGGGGCGCGGGTTGAGGCTCTGGATCAACTCGATGACCTGGCGCAGCTCGTCTTCCTTGAGCTTCATGCGGCGCATCAGTTGGCTGTAGTCGCGGCTGCCGAGCAGGTCTAGATAGTCGTGGGCCAGGCGCTGTGCTTCGCTCAGCCAGGGGGTTGTCGCCGGCAGTTGGCGCAGTTGCAGGAGCAGGCACTCACCCAGGTTGCGTGCGGCTATGCCGGCGGGTTCGAACTGCTGGATGCGGTGCAGCACGGCTTCCACTTCGTCCAGTTCGATATCCAGTTCCGGGTCGAAGGCTTCGACTACTTCCTCGAGGCTCTCTTCCAGGTAACCCTGCTCGTTGATGCAGTCGATCAGGGTGACGGCGATCAGGCGGTCCTTGTCGGACATGGGCGAAAGGTTGAGCTGCCAGAGCATATGGCTTTGCAGGCTCTCGCCGCTGGAGGTGCGGGTGGTGAAGTCCCACTCGTCATCGTCGCTGGTGCTGCTGGGCAGGCTGCTGGCGCTGGTCTGGTAGATGTCTTCCCAGGCGGTGTCGACCGGCAGCTCGTTGGGAATGCGCTCGTTCCATTCGCCGTCTTCCAGGTTATCCACGGTCTGCGTGTTTTCCTGGTAACTGGGCTCCTGGTAAGGCGCTTCTTGCTGTTCGCTGGAGGTGGCACTTTCTGCGCCATCGGCCATGGGGTCCGAGTTGTCGAAATCCTCGCCGTCTTCCTGGCGTTCGAGCATCGGATTGGATTCCAGTGCCTCCTGGATCTCTTGCTGCAGATCCAGGGTGGACAGTTGGAGTAGGCGGATGGCCTGTTGCAGCTGCGGTGTCATCGTCAGCTGCTGGCCCATCTTCAGGACTAGCGATGGTTTCATTGCAGACCTTATTTACCGGCGTCTGTGCGCAATCCACTACAGGGCGCCGAGGCGCCACAAGGAGGCAAATTATATGCCTGACTCTAAGGGGTTTGCCTAGCGCTACCTGTCGCAGGCTTGGGAAAAGCCGCTGCTACAGGCGGAACTCGTGCCCCAGGTACACCTCTTTAACCGTCTGGTTGGCCAGGATGGCTGCGGCATCGCCTTCGGCGATCAGTTGGCCGTCACTGACAATGTAGGCGGTTTCGCAGATATCCAGGGTCTCGCGCACGTTGTGATCGGTGATCAGCACCCCGATGCCCTTGGCCTTGAGGTGATAAATGATCTGTTTGATATCTCCGACCGAGATCGGGTCGACCCCGGCGAAGGGCTCGTCGAGCAGGATGAATTTCGGATTGGTGGCCAGGGCGCGGGCGATTTCCACGCGGCGACGCTCACCACCGGATAGGCTCATGCCGAGGTTGTCGCGGATATGGCTGATATGGAATTCCTGCAGCAGGTTTTCCAGTTCCTTATGCCGCTCTGTGCGATTGAGGTCTTTGCGGGTTTCCAGGATGGCCATGATGTTGTCGGCCACGCTGAGCTTGCGAAAGATCGAGGCTTCCTGCGGCAGGTAGCCGATGCCGGCACGGGCGCGGCCGTGCATGGGCTGGTGACTGACGTCGTGGTCATCGATCAGCACGCGGCCCTGATCGGCCTGCACCAGACCGACTATCATATAGAAGCAGGTGGTCTTGCCCGCACCGTTAGGGCCGAGCAGGCCGACGATCTGCCCGCTGTCGATGCTCAGGCTGACGTCGCGAACAACTTGGCGACCCTTGTAGCTCTTGGCCAGGTGTTGGGCTTTCAATGTGGCCATTATTACTGCGCCTGCTGTTCGGCTGGTTTGTTCTTCGGCTGGATCACCATGTCGATGCGCGGACGTGGCGCGGTCAGGCTGGTGCCCGTGGCGCGGCCGGCGTTGACGATCTGGCGCTGGGTGTCATAGACGATCTTCTCGCCTTCGAAGGTATTGCCTTCCTGGATCACCTTGGCCTGGTCGATCAGCACGATGCGCTCGTTGGCGGCGAAGTACTGGATGGTCAGGCCGTAGGCTTTGACTATCTGCTTGTCGGTGGCCGGCAGCTGCTCGTAATAGGCCGGTTTGCCCACCGCCGTGAACACGTCGATATCGCCCGCCGGGGTCTGGGTGATGGTCACGGTGTCGCCGGTGATCTTCAGGGTGCCCTGGGTGATGATCACGGCGCCGCGATAAACGGCAACGCCTTGTTTGTCATCGAGTTCTGCGCTGTCGGCCTGGATACGGATCGGTTGTTCGCGATCAGTCGGCAGGGCCCAGGCGCTGACGCTTCCGAGCGCGGCGCTCAAGCCGAATAGTAGGGGGAGGGTTTTAACGAACCTCATGCTGACCTCTTACATTGGACAGCAGGAGCATCCTGCCGTCATTCAAGTACGCTTTCATTCCTTGTGCCGTGGTCACCCCATTGGCGGCGTCGATTCTAACGGCTTGCTGGGTCTGCGCATATTCCTTCTCGGGGAATACGGTCAGACGGCTGGTGGTGAGAATGGTCGGGCGCCCTTTGGCGTCGGTGCGTTCGACCCGAACCTGGTCGATCAGCTCGACTTCCTTGCCGGCGGGTGCCACTTCGCCGCGCTCGCTGCGGATATGCCAGGGCAGTTCTTCGCCGCGATAGAGGGCCACCCGCGGGCTATTCATCAGGGTGATATCGCTCGCCTGCATATGCTCGACCTTGCTGGCCTGCATTTCATACTGAAGTTTGCCATCCACCATGTATTGCACGGTGTTGGTGTTGGTCGCATAGAAATCCACGGGGTTCTGCACCGTCACTGCGCGGTCTTGCTCGGCAAAGCTTTCCGGGTTGATATTCCAGTAGCCGAGCGCGACCAATAGGGCGGCGGCGCAGGCGAGTAAAAGGATGTTGAACAGTTTGCGCGGCATGGTCGGCTCTACAGGTAGGCGGCTTGGGCAGATTCGAGGCTGCCCTGGGCGCGCATGATCAGTTCGCAAAATTCGCGCGCGGCACCCTCGCCGCCGCGTGCCTGGGTCACGCCGTGGGCGTGCTGGCGGACGAAGGCGTCGGCGCTGGCCACCGCCATGCCCAGGCCGACCCGGCGAATCACCGGCAGGTCCGGCAGGTCGTCGCCCAGGTAGGCGACTTGCTCGTAGCTCAGGCCGAGTTCGCCGAGCAGCTCATCCAGCACCACCAGCTTGTCTTCGCGACCCTGGTACAGGTGCTGGATGCCGAGGTTCTGCGCGCGGCGTTCGACCACCGGGGTCTTGCGCCCGCTGATGATGGCGGTGCGCACCCCGGAGTTGATCAGCATCTTGATGCCGTGGCCGTCGAGGGTGTTGAAGGTCTTGAATTCACTGCCGTCGACCAGGAAATACAGTTTGCCGTCGGTGAGTACGCCGTCGACATCGAAGATCGCCAGTTTCACGGCTTGGGCGCGTTGCAGCAGTTGGCTGTCCATTACATCACTCCGGCGCGCAGCAGGTCGTGCATGTTCAATGCGCCCACCGGGCGGTCTTCAGAGTCGACCACCACCAGGCCGCTGATCTTGTGGTCTTCCATGATCTTCAGGGCTTCGGCGGCGAGCATCTCGGCGCGGGCGGTTTTGCCGTGTACGGTCATCACCTCGTCGATGCTGGCCTGGCGTACATCGATGCCGCGATCCAGGGTGCGGCGTAAATCGCCGTCGGTGAAGACCCCGGCTAGGCGCCCGTCATCTTCCACCACCACTGTCATGCCCAGGCCTTTCTGGGTCATTTCCAGCAGGGCGTCGCGTAGCGAGGTGCCGCGCTGCACCTTGGGCAGGGTAGCGCCGGCATGCATGACATTTTCCACTTTCAGCAGCAGGCGACGGCCCAGGGCGCCGCCGGGGTGGGAGAAGGCGAAATCTTCGGCGGTGAAGCCGCGGGCTTCCAGCAGGGCGATGGCCAGCGCGTCGCCGAGTACCAGCGAGACTGTGGTGGAGGAGGTAGGGGCCAGGTTGAGCGGGCAGGCTTCCTGGGATACCCGGGCGTCCAGATTGACTTCGGCGGCCTTGGCCAGCGCTGACTCCGGGTTGCCGGTCATGCTGATCAGGGTGATGCCGAGGCGCTTGATCAGCGGCAGCAGGGTCACGATTTCCGCGGTGGAGCCTGAGTTGGACAGGGCCAGCACCACGTCATCGCGGGTGATCATGCCCATGTCGCCGTGGCTGGCTTCGGCCGGATGGACGAAAAACGCCGTG
>NZ_JAUYNP010000086.1 GCF_030696055.1 Pseudomonas sp.
CTGACCACCTGGGCGGCCAGCGCCGGGTCGGTTTCCACCACGCCGGTGATGTCGTCCACCGTGGCATCCGGGTCGACCCGCAGCTTGATGATCTTCTGCGCGGTTTCCGGCAGCGGCGGGATCTCGATGGTTTCTTCCAGGCGCTGCTGAATGCGCCGCGCGGTAAAGGCCTGCACCGCCTGGGTGATCTCGGCGCGGTCGTCGTCGGGGCGATCGAGGTTGAGGCGGATATTGCTCAGCGGCTCGCCGAAGCGGGCGGCGCTGGCCTTGCCCAGCAGGCTCTTGAAGGCCTCGGTGGGCAGCTCCAGGAGTACCCCGGGTTGGCCGGACTCGATATACAGGCTGGGTACCTGCAGCAGGCGCTCGTCATACAGGCAGGGCGAGCTGGTCAGCGGCGGCAGGCCCGGCAGGGCTTTCAGGTTGTGCTTGCCGAGCATGCGCTCCAGGCGCTCCGGCTTGACCGCCCGCAGCTGGCGGCCGGTGAGTTCGGTCAGGCGATTGAGGTCGAGCAACTGACTCTGCGGGTACAGCACCAGCAGGGCACCCACAGCATCCTCCAGCAATACCGCTTGCAGGCGTTGCGCGACGGGCAGATTGGGCTGGTCGCTACGCACCCGATAGCTCAGGCCGAGCTTCTCCAGCAGCTGCAGAATCACCGCAGGGGGCTGCGGCGCGGTGTCGGTGGAGAAGGCGAGTTCAGTCATGGGGGTATCCGGCTGGGGCAGCATTTTTTCAAGTATAAGCAGCGGCTGAGGCGGTCGAGGGCTCAGGCGACGGTTGCCCTGTGTACGGGTTCACACTTGGCCATATTGTTGACCATGGCGTAGCCAGCGGTCCAGCAGCGGGCTGACATGCTGCGGCCAGTGTTGCAGCAGGGCCTGGGCGGCATCGCGTACCGCCGGTAACAGGTCGGCATCGCGCATCAGGTCGGCGACCTTGAACTGCAGCAGGCCGGTCTGGCGGGTGCCGAGCATCTCGCCGGGGCCGCGCAGTTCCAGGTCCTTCTCGGCGATGACGAAACCATCGCAGGTCTCGCGCATGATTGCCAGCCGTTCGCGGCCCAATTGCGACAGCGGCGGGTGGTAGAGCAGCACGCAATGACTGGCGGCGCTGCCGCGACCGACCCGCCCGCGCAGCTGGTGCAGCTGGGCTAATCCCAACCTTTCCGGGTTCTCGATAATCATCAAGCTGGCGTTGGGCACATCGACGCCGACCTCGATCACCGTGGTGGCCACCAGCAGTTGCAGCTGGCCCTGCTTGAACTGCTCCATCACCGCGGCTTTTTCCGCCGGCTTCATCCGCCCGTGTATCAAGCCGACATTCAGTCCGCCGAGGGCGGCGCTGAGGTCCTGGAAGCTGGTTTCGGCGGCCTGGCAGGTCAGCTCCTCGGATTCCTCGATCAGGGTGCATACCCAATAGGCCTGGCGTCCCTCGTTGCAGGCCGAACGCACCCGTTCTATCACCTCGAGGCGGCGGCTGTCGGCGATCACCAGGGTGTTCACCGGGGTACGCCCGGGCGGCAGTTCGTCGAGTATCGAGGTGTCCAGGTCGGCGTAGGCGCTCATCGCCAGGGTTCGGGGGATTGGCGTCGCGGTCATAATCAGCTGGTGCGGGCACATCCGCCCGCCCACGCCTTTCTGCCGCAGGGCCAGGCGTTGCTGCACGCCGAAGCGGTGCTGCTCGTCGATAATCACCAGAGCCAGTTTCTGGAATCTGACTTCATCCTGGAATAGCGCATGGGTGCCGACCACCATGGGCACGCCGCCGGCTATCTGCTCCAGGGCCGTCACGCGCGCCTTGCCTTTGAGCTTGCCGGCCAGCCAGGCGACTTCGATGCCGAGCGGTGCCAGCCATTTGCTGAAGTTGATAAAGTGCTGCTCGGCGAGGATCTCGGTGGGGGCCATCAGCGCCACCTGATAGCCGGCCTCCAGTGCCTGCAACGCGGCGAAGGCGGCGACCACCGTCTTGCCGGCGCCGACATCGCCCTGGATCAGGCGCAGCATGGGTTCGTCCTGGCTGAGGTCATAGGCGATCTCGGCGCCGACCCGCTGCTGCGCGCCGGTGGGGGCAAAGCCCAGATTGTCCCGGTATTGCTGCGGCAGCGTCTTGGCCAGCGGCAGCGCCGGTGCCTGCTGGGCGCGCACCTGCTCGCGCAGGCGTTGCAGCGACAGCTGGTGGGTCAGCAGTTCTTCGAAGGCCAGGCGGTGCTGGGCCCAGTGGCGGCCCTCGGCCAGCTCTTCCAGGTCGGCATCCGGCGGCGGCCGATGCAGGTAGCGAATGGCCTGGTCCAGGGGGCTCAGCCGGTAGTCGCGGGCCAGTTCGCTGGGCAGCCAGTCCGGCAGGCTGTGAGGGCCGAGGCGGGCCAGGGCCTGCTCGCTCAGTTGGCGCAGGCGCTGCTGGGTCAGGCCTTCGGTGGTCGGGTAGATGGGGGTGAGGCACTGCTCCACGGCAATCGGCGCGTTGCCCGCCAGCGCGCGGTATTCCGGGTGGTAGATCTCCAGGCCCGAGGAGCCGGGGCGCACTTCGCCGTAGCAGCGCACCTGGGTGCCGCGCTTGAGGCCTTCCTTCTGCGCCTGGCTGAAATGGTAGAAGCGCAGGGACAGGGTGCCGCTGCCGTCCTGCAGGCGCACCAGCAGGCTGCGCCGGCGCCCCATGACCACATCGGCGCCGGTCACTATGCCTTCGACCACCGCATCCTGGCCGGGACGCAGCGCGCCGATCGGCACTATGCGGGTGCGATCCTGGTAACGCAGCGGCAGGTGGAACAGCACATCCTGCAGGGACTCCAGGCCGACCTTGGCGAGTTTCTCGGCCAGGGCCGCGCCCACGCCTTTCAGCGCGGTAACGGAAACCGCTGCCAGCTCGGTCATGGTCGGGCCTCAGCCTTTCTGGGCTGGCGGGCGAGCCACCGAGCACAGGCGGATCGAGTCGGTCAGCACTTCGATGGCGTTCGGCCGCGGGAAGCTGGCGCGCCAGGCGATGGCCACGGTGCGGAAGGGCGCGGGCGGGCTGAGCGGGCGCACTTCGATCACCCCGGGGGCGTAGTGGTGGCTGTCCACCGCGGAGAACGGCAGGATCGACACGCCGAGGCCGGAGGCGACCATATGGCGGATGGTTTCCAGCGAGCTGGATTCCACCGTGGTGTGCTTGGCGTTGTCTTCGCCGCCCTTGCGCAGGGTCGGACAGGCTTCCAGCACCTGGTCGCGGAAGCAGTGGCCTTCGCCGAGCAGCAGCAGGCTCTTGTCGTTGAGCAGCTTGGTGTCGATGGTTTCCAGCTCCGCCCAGGGGTGGCCGGCCGGCAGCAGGGCGTAGAAGGATTCGTCATACAGCGGCTTGGTCAGCACATCGGCCTCATGGAAGGGCAGGGCGATGATGATGGCGTCCAGCTCACCGTTGCGCAGCTTGTCGCGCAGCACGTGGGTGAAGTTTTCCTCGATATACAGCGGCATCTGCGGCGCGACGCGGTGCAGTTGCGGAATCAGGTGGGGGAACAGGTAAGGCCCGACCGTATAGATGGCGCCGATCTTCAGCGGCGCGGCCATCTGGTTCTTGCCGGCCTGGGCCAGTTCGCGGATGCCCTGGGCCTGCTCCAGCACCTTCTGCGCTTGGGTGACTATGCCTTCGCCGACCGGAGTCAGGCGCACCGCGCTCTTGCTGCGTTCGAAGATCAGCACGCCGAGTTCGTCTTCGAGCTTCTTCACCCCCACCGACAGGGTCGGCTGGCTGACATGACAACGCTCGGCGGCGCGACCGAAGTGCTGCTCCTGGGCGAGGGTGACTATGTAGCGCAGTTCGGTGAGGGTCATAGTTTTAGTCCATTGAGATGCGGCCAAGCATAGCGGCTGTATTCAATGTAACCAACTGCCGATCCCCGCGTGCCCGCTTTATGCGGGCGGCAGTGCTTAGAAACTGTTTCGGATCTCGCGAGCTAGAGCGAGACAAGGCAAAAACAGCCGAGGAGGCGGAGTTTACGGGCTGTAAATGAGCATTCCGAGGCTGTTTTTAACGCAGTATCGCCGACGCGCAGCAGATCCGAGACAGGTTCTTAGCGGCGTTCCAGGGCGTAGACGAAGGGCGCGACTATTTCCACGCTGCCGTTAGTCAGCATTTCCGCGGGCGGCGCCGGCAACGGCTGGGCGCGGCGAATCATCTGCAGGGTCGCGCGGTCCAGCGAGACGCTGCCCGACTTGCCGGCGAGCGAGTAGGACAGCACCTTGCCGCTGCCATCGACCACGAAACGCAGGCGGTTGACTCCTTCGAAGCCGCGGCGGCGGGCGTCATCCGGATAGCGCTTGTAGCGACTCAGGTGGCTGAGCAGCTTGCTCTGCCAGCTGATCTCGGCCTTGCTCGGCGCGCTGGCCGCGGCCTGCTGCGGTGCGGCCGGTTTGTTAGCGGCGCTGGCGACCGGCGCTGGCGGCGCTTCCTGCGGCGGCTTGTCCTGGGCCTTGACCTGCGGCTTGGGTTCGCGCGGCTTGGGCGGTCGTGGCTTCGGCTTGGGTTTCGGCGGGGCTATGGCCAGCTTCGGCTTGGGCGCCTCGACCAGTTTGGGCTGTGGCTCGGGCTCTGCCGGGCGGGCTGCAGGTGGCGGCGCTGGCGCCGGTTTGGGCGCGGCCAGCGGCTCCAGTTCGATCAGCATGGCCGCCGGCGGCAGTTCGACCGGTTTGGCCTGCGGCTGCCAGTACAGGGCCCAGAGAAACAGGCCGGCGTGCAGGCCGATCACCAGGATCAGGCTGCCGCCCCAGGACAAGGTGCGGCTGGATTTTTTCATTGCGCGGCGACCGTCTCCAGGCCGACCAGGCCAATCTTCAGGTAGCCGGCGGCACGCAGGTTGTCCATCACACTCATCAGCTCGCTGTAATTAACCTCTTTATCGCCGCGCACGAAGATGGTCTGCTCCTTGTCCGCCTGGGTTTGCTGGTCCAGGGTGGCGCCCAGCTGGGCCGGATCGACTCTGGCCTCGCCGAGGAACAGGCTGTGGTCGGCCTTGATGCTCAGGTAAATCGGCTTGTCCGGGCGTGGCGCCGGTTTGGCGCTGGAGGCGGGCAGGTCGATCTTCACATCGACTGTGGCCAGCGGTGCCGCCACCATAAAGATGATCAGCAGCACCAGCATCACGTCGATAAAGGGCGTGACGTTGATCTCGTGGTTTTCCTGGAGATCGTCGCCACCTTCGCTTAGATGCAGACCCATGGCCTCAGACCACCTTGACCATATGCGGTTGTGGACTGCGCTCGCTGACGGCCGGCATGTCGAGGTCACGGCTGACCAGCAGCAGTACCTGGGCCGAGGCGTCGGCGACCTGGGCCTTGTAGGCGGCGATCGAACGGGCGAAGAGGTTGTAGATGATCACGGCCGGGATAGCCGCGACCAGGCCCAGGGCGGTGGCCAGCAGGGCTTCGGCGATACCCGGGGCGACCACGGCGAGGTTGGTGGTCTGGGTTTTGGCGATGCCGATAAAGCTGTTCATGATGCCCCATACTGTGCCGAACAGCCCGACGAAGGGCGCGGTGGAGCCAATGGTGGCGAGTATCCCGGTGCCTTTGCTCATCTCGCGACCGCAGGCGGCCACCAGGCGTTCGAGGCGGAAGCTGACGCGCTCTTTGATGCCGTCTTTCTCTTTGCTGCCGGCGGACAGCTTCAATTCGTCGCGCGCATCCTCGATCAGCAGGCTGCTGAAGCTGTGCTTGGCCCTGGCCTGCTGCGCCGCCTGAATCAGGTTGCGTGCGCCCTTCAGCTCGGGCAGCTCGCGGTGCAGGCGGCGTCGTGCACCAACCAGCTCGATGCTTTTCGCCAGCCAGATGGTCCAGGTGAGCATCGAGGCCAGGAGCAGGCCGATCATCACGCTCTGCACCACCACGTCGGCGTTCTGGTACATGCCCCAGGGCGATAGATCGTCGGCCAGCGGCGATTCTTCGGCGGCGCCTGCCTCGGCAGCAGCCCCGTCACTATCAGTCTGTGCGTCAGCGTCCTGGACGGCGCCGGCTGTTGGCGCAGCTGGGCTGCCGGGCGTCGCCGCTGTTGCGGCAGGGCTGGCAACGGCCGGCGTAACGGCTTGCTCAGCGGCAGCGGTGAGCGGTAGCAGCAAGCAGCAGAGCAGAGCCGCGACGCAAGGGGGGCGCAAAACTATGGGTTTCATACTGGCATGACCTGGGCTGGGGTATTCCGGCAGTGACTCAGGAGGCCGGATGAATGAGCGGCTGCATTGTCGCAATCATTAAATACTAATGGAAGTATTTCTCATTAATATTTGATAGGTGCCGCTGTTACTCGCCGCACCTAGACCTTACCCTAGGGTTTTTCTCGGTGGAGCAGTGCCCATGAGCACTACCCTGATCGTTGGCTGCGGCGATGTCGGCACGCGCCTGGGCGTGCGCCTGGCCGCCGCTGGCTGGACTGTGCATGGCTTGCGCCGCGCAGTCGAACAGCTACCGGCGCAGATACTGCCGGTGGCCGGTGACTTGCAGGCCGATGCCTGTCCGCCGGCTTGGCCCAGCGGAGCGTTGGATTACCTGGTGTACTGCGTCGCCGCTACTGAGCATGACGAGCCGGGCTATCGCGCCGCCTATGTCGAGGGCTTGCGCCGGGTGCTGGGCTGGTTGGCGCAGCGGGGGCAGAAGCCCAAGCGCCTGCTGTTCGTCTCCAGCAGCAGCGTCTATGGCCAGCAGGGTGGTGAGCGGATCGATGAGTGCTCGCCAGCCGAGGCCGCGGGTTATTCCGGGCGGATTATGCGCGAAGCCGAGCAGCTGGCGCTGCACAGCGGCATACCAGCCACCCTGGTGCGTTTGACCGGCATCTATGGGCCGGGCCGCCAGGGGCTGCTCAAGCAGGTGCGCCAGGGTTACCGGATAGCCACCGAGCCGCCGCTCTATGGCAATCGCATCCATGTCGATGATGCGGCGGGACTGCTGGCCTTTCTGCTGCAGGCCGATGCCCGTGGGGTGGCGCTGGACGATTGTTATATAGGCGTCGACGATGCGCCTGCGCCCTTGCATGAAGTGGTGGCCTGGTTGCGTGAACGGTTGGGTATTAGCCACTGGGTCGAGCAAGCGAGCGTGCGCCGCGCCGGCAGCAAGCGCTGCAGCAACGCCAGGGCCAGGGCCTTGGGCTGGCAGCCGCAGTACCCGAGTTACCGTGAAGGCTATGGAGCGTTGCTCAAGGACGAATAAGACGTAGCCCGGATGTAATCCGGGGCAGCCCGGTCCCGGATTGCACCCGGGCTACGCGGATCGAGGTACTCAATCGCGTTCCAGCAACCAGACCTGCTGGCCCTTGGTGTAGTCCGGCATCTCGTCGATCTGCGCGCGGTTGAGCGCCTCGAAGATGCGCAACTGCTTGCCGTCGCGTTCGAACAGCCAGCTTTGCCCCTGTTCGCCCAGTTGCAGCCAGATGCTGTCGAATTCGCCGCTCATGGCCGCGCAATCGCCGGCCAGGCACAGGGCGTAGCGCTCCGCGCCGGGCAGGCCTTCCAGCCTGCCGTCGGCGTGGAACAGCACCAGGCCGCCTTCGCCCAAGCCTTGCCGGATGATCCAGGTGCCGCCCAGGTAGGCTCGATACAGCGCCTGCTCGAAGCTGCTACCGGGCGGGGCCTGCGCGCTGCCGGCTGGTGCTACGCGGGCGAAACGCTGTTCCGGCCAGCTATCGCTGGCCGCCTGCACCAGCTCGCCGTCGTCGAGGCTGAGCCACTCCTGGTAGTCGCCCTCGAACTGCACGCGAAAGTGGTCATCCTGCTCGCGCAGCAATTGGCCTTCGCCGCGTTCGAAACCGTTGCTGAAGCTCGCCAGCTGCTTTGGGCCGTCGATCTGCCACTCCAGATTGGGCCCGTAGGCCAGCAGGGCTTCGCGCAGGTTGTCGCCCTCGACCGCCGCCTCGATGGCGACACTATTGATCCAGGTGCCGGAGGGATCTTGCTGCGGGCCGGCGCAGCCGCCGAGCAGGCAGCCGGCGAGGAGCAGACTGAGCAGGCAACGCATGGGCGCGTCCTCAGGGGGATGGGCGGGGCTATGCGCCCCGCCCGGGGACTTATTCGAGAACCAGAATAGCGTCCATTTCCACTTGCGCGCCACGCGGCAGGGCAGCAACGCCGATGGCGGCACGGGCTGGGTAAGGTTGCTCGAAGTAGCGGCCCATCACTTCGTTGACCTTGGCGAAGTGCGACAGGTCGGTGAGGAAGATGTTCAGTTTGACCACGTCCTTGAACGAGCCGCCAGCCGCTTCGGCCACCGCCTTGAGGTTCTCGAACACCTGCACGGTCTGGGCTTCGAAGCCTTCCACCAGCTCCATGGTCTTGGGGTCCAGCGGGATCTGCCCGGACATATAGACGGTGTTGCCGGCCTTGATCGCCTGGGAATAGGTGCCGATGGCGGCCGGTGCCTGGTCGCTGCTGATCACGCTCTTGCTCATAAAGTTCTCCTGGTGAGGGTGTGTGGGCTTATGCCCAGCATGGATGTTCGATTTTATGGCGTACTGGCTTAGAACCTGTTTACGCTCTTGCGAGCTAGAGCCAGACAAGGCGCTACGTTAGTAACAGCCTTCGGCTGGTCAAAACGCCAAGGAAGCGGAGTTTACTGGTTGTAAATGAGCATTCCGAGGCTGTTTTTAATGCCGGATGGCCGACGCGCAGCAGATCGTAAACAGGTTCTTAGGCGCGCACCCGGGTGATATGTATCACGCCCTTGAGCGCGCGCAGCTTCTTGATCACTCGGGCCAGGTGCACGCGGTCGTGCACGCTGACGATCAGTTGAACCACGCTGATGCGGCCGTCGCGTTCGTCCATGCTGATCTTCTCGATATTGCCGTCGGCGGCGTTGACGCTGCCGGCCAGCAGGGCGATCAGGCCGCGCTGGTGCTCCAGCTCGACGCGCAGTTCGACATTGAATTCGCCGGTGACATCCTTGGCCCAGGACAGTTGGATGCATTTCTCCGGGTTATGCCGGATTTCACCGATGTTCTTGCAGCTTTCCAGGTGCACCACCATGCCCTTGCCGGCGGACAGGTGGCCGACTATCGGGTCGCCCGGAATAGGCGTGCAGCACTTGGCATAGCTCAGCACCAGGCCCTCGGTGCCGCGAATCGCCAGCGGGCCTTCGTTGCTCGGCTGTGCATCGCCGCTTTCGCTGAGCAGGCGGCGTGCAACCACATAGGCCATGCGGTTGCCCAGGCCGATATCTTCCAGCAGGTCTTCTATCACTTCCAGGCGGTACTCGCTGAGCACCGCTTGCACACGCTCGGGCGCGAGTTTCTCGACGCGGCTGTTGAAGCCGGCCAGCACCTTGTTCAGCAGGCGCTCGCCGAGGCTGATGGATTCCGAGCGGCGTTGCAGTTTCAGGGCGTGGCGAATGTGCGTACGCGCCTTGCCGGTGACGACGAAGTTGAGCCAGGCCGGATTCGGTCGAGCCCCCGGGGCGCTGACGATTTCCACGGTCGAGCCGCTTTGCAGGGGTTCGGACAGCGGCGCCAGGCGGCGGTTGATGCGGCAGGCGATGCAGGTGTTGCCGACGTCGGTGTGCACCGCATAGGCGAAGTCGACCGCGGTGGAGCCCTTCGGCAGCTCCATGATGCGGCCCTTGGGGGTGAACACGTAGACCTCGTCGGGGAACAGGTCGATCTTTACGCTTTCGATAAATTCCAGGGAGTTGCCGGCGCGTTGCTGCATTTCCAGCACGCCCTTGACCCACTGGCGGGCGCGGGCATGGCTGCCCTTGGGCTGGTCTTCTTCGTTGGACTTGTACAGCCAGTGGGCGGCGATGCCGTTGTTGGCCAGCTCTTCCATCTCGCGGGTGCGGATCTGGATCTCGATCGGTACGCCGTGCATGCCGAACAGCGTGGTGTGCAGCGACTGGTAGCCATTGGCCTTAGGAATCGCGATGTAATCCTTGAAGCGCCCGGGCAAGGGCTTGTACAGGTTGTGCACGGCGCCGAGCACGCGGTAGCAGGTGTCGACCTTGTCGACGATGATGCGGAAGGCGTAGACGTCCATGATCTCGTTGAACGCCCGGCGCTTGCCGCGCATCTTCTGGTAGATGCCATAGAGGTGCTTCTCGCGCCCCATCACCTCGCCTTCCATGCCCTCGCGGGCCAGGCAATGGCTGATCGATTCCTCGATCTTGTTGACGATTTCCTTGCGGTTACCGCGGGCGCGCTTGACCGCGGTGCGGATGCGCTCGGAGCGCATCGGGTGCATGGCCTTGAAGCCCAGGTCCTCGAACTCCACGCGCATGCTGTGCATGCCCAGGCGATTGGCGATGGGCGCGTAGATTTCCAGGGTTTCCTTGGCGATGCGCCGGCGCTTCTCGCCGGACAGCACTTCCAGGGTGCGCATGTTGTGCAGGCGGTCGGCCAGCTTGACCAGGATCACGCGGATATCGCGGGCCATGGCCATGGCCATCTTCTGGAAGTTCTCGGCCTGGGCCTCGGCCTTGGTCTCGAAGTTCATCTGGGTCAGCTTGCTGACCCCGTCGACCAACTCCGCCACCGATTCGCCAAACTGGGCGTTCAGGGCTTCCTTGGCGATGCCGGTGTCTTCGATCACGTCATGCAGCATCGCGGCCATCAGGCTCTGATGGTCCATGTGCATGTCGGCCAGGATGCTCGCCACCGCCAGGGGATGGGTGACGTAGGCTTCGCCGCTACGGCGGCGTTGGCCGTCGTGGGCTTGTTCGGCGTAGAAATAGGCGCGGCGAACCAGGTTGACCTGGTCGCCGTCGAGGTAGGTCGAAAGTCTGTCGGCGAGGGCGTCTATGCTCGGCATGGGCGTTCCCCTTGTCGATTCAGATGACCCTGCGCCGCATGACGTCGACCCGGCATAGGCTTACAGAGGCTCGTTAGCCTCTTCCTCGAATGCAGCAAACAGCGGCTCTTCTTCGACTATCTCGTCTTGGGCGATGACATCGTAGCTCATCAGGCCGGCGGCGATTTCACGCAGCGCGACCACAGTCGGCTTGTCATTTTCCCAGGCGAGCTTCGGCTCTTTGCCGCCGGTAGCCAGCTGGCGCGAGCGCTTGGTGGCGAGCATGACCAGCTCGAATCGGTTATCAACGTGATCCAGGCAATCTTCGACGGTGACGCGGGCCATGGTGTTCCTCGTAGCAAATGCGTAATAGAGCTGGGCCCAAATGGGCGAGCGGACTAGATAGTCTAAAAAATCACCAGCCTTAAGGGAAGCATTGATTTTCCGGCGCGCGGCAAGTCAGACCAGCAACTCGCTGAGCAGGCCGCTGTGACGCTGCTGTTGCGGGCCTTGTAGCAATTGGTTGGCGCGGAAAATAGCCTTCAGGTCGCTCAAGGCGTGGGCGAAGTCATCGTTGATCAGCAAGTAGTCGTATTCGACGTAGTGGCTCATTTCGCTGACCGCCTCGCGCATGCGCCGCTCGATGATCTCGCCGCTGTCCTGGCCGCGATTGGTCAGGCGGTGACGCAGGGCTTCCTGGGTCGGCGGCAGGATAAAGATCGACTTGGCTTGCGGCATCAGCCGGCGCACCTGCTCGGCGCCTTGCCAGTCGATCTCCAGGATCAGGTCGAAGCCTTCGTTGAGGGTCTGTTTGACCCACTCTTGCGAGGTGCCATACAGATTGCCGAACACTTCCGCGTGCTCGAGGAACTCGGTGTTGTCGAGCATGCCGTGGAACTGCTCGCGGCTGACGAAGTGGTAGTTCACCCCGTCCACCTCGCCCGGGCGCATGGCCCGGGTGGTGTGCGACACCGAGACGCGGATCTGCGCTTCGCTGTCGATCAGCGCCTTGACCAGGCTGGTCTTGCCCGCGCCGGAGGGGGCGGAAACGATATAAAGGGTGCCGGTGGTGATGGTCATTGAACAATCCTGAAGCGCGTTAGGCGAAGAGTAGCAGTGGCGGTTTTACTCGATGTTCTGCACTTGTTCGCGCATCTGTTCGATTAGCACTTTCAAGTTCACAGCAGCCTGGGTGCTGCGGGTGTCGAAGGCCTTGGAGCCGAGGGTATTGGCTTCGCGGTTGAGCTCCTGCATTAGGAAATCCAGGCGCCGTCCGGCCGCACCGCCGCTTTTCAGCACCCGGCGCACTTCGCTGACATGGGTGCTGAGGCGATCCAGCTCTTCGGCCACATCGCTTTTCTGCGCCAGTATCACCAGCTCCTGTTCCAGGCGCTGCGGGTCCAGTTCGGCCTGCATCTCGGCGCAGCGGTCGAGGATCTTCTGGCGTTGCCCGGCGAGCATCTGCGGCACCAGTTCGCGCAGGGCGACCACCTGCTCGAGGATGCTGTCGAGGCGCTCGCCCAGCAACTTGGCCAGCTCGGCGCCTTCGCGTTCGCGGCCGTTCTTCAACTCGCTCAGCGCCTGAGTGAACAGGGCCAAGGCGCTCTGGTTGAGGGCCTGCGGGTCGGCTGCGTCGGCCACCAGTACGCCAGGCCAGCCGAGCACCTCCAGCGGGTTGAGGGCGGCCGGCTGCTTGATCAGATTGGCCACGCTTTCGGCGGCGGCGACCAGTTGCGCGGCGCGCTCCAGATCGACCTGCAATGGCTTGCCGGCCGTGTCTTCGCTAAAGCGCAGGGTGCATTCCACTTTGCCGCGCGACAGGCCGTTGCGCAGCGCCTCGCGCACCGCACCCTCGAGGTCGCGGAAGGCTTCCGGCAGGCGCAGATGCGGCTCCAGGTAGCGGTGGTTGACCGAACGCAGCTCCCAGCTCAGGGTGCCGTTGGCGCCGGCCTGTTCGGCGCGGGCGAAGGCAGTCATGCTGTGGATCATGGGGCGAACCTCGCGGAAAGTCGGAACTCAAGGCGCAGGATTGTAGCGCAGTGCGTCGGTCGCTCCCAATTCGGCATGCCGCGAACGGCGGGGGGCCCTATAATGCCGGGCAGATTTCTATATTCAGAGTAGGTATTCCTTGATGAAACGTCCCAGTGGCCGCGCCGCCGATCAGTTGCGCTCGATTCGCATCACCCGCAACTACACCAAGCACGCCGAGGGCTCGGTGCTGGTTGAGTTTGGCGATACCAAAGTGATTTGCACGGTCAGTGTCGAGTCGGGCGTACCGCGTTTTCTCAAGGGGCAGGGCCAGGGCTGGTTGACCGCCGAGTACGGCATGCTGCCGCGCGCCACCGGCGAGCGTAACCAGCGCGAAGCCAGCCGCGGCAAGCAGGGAGGGCGTACCCTGGAAATCCAGCGCTTGATCGGCCGCTCGCTGCGCGCGGCGCTGGACATGTCCAAGCTGGGCGAGAACACCCTGTACGTCGACTGCGACGTGATCCAGGCTGACGGCGGCACCCGCACCGCTTCCATCACCGGCGCCATGGTGGCCCTGGTCGATGCCTTGAAAGTGATCAAGAAGCGTGGTGGCCTGAAGGGCGGCGACCCGCTCAAGCAGATGATTGCCGCGGTCTCGGTGGGCATGTACCAGGGCGAGCCGGTGCTCGATCTGGATTACCTGGAAGACTCGGCGGCGGAAACCGACCTCAATGTGGTGATGACCAGCACCGGCGGTTTTATCGAAGTGCAGGGCACCGCCGAAGGCGCGCCTTTCCAGCCTGCAGAGTTGAATGCCATGCTGGCATTGGCGCAAAAAGGCATGCATGAACTGTTCGAGTTGCAACAGGCGGCTTTGGCTGACTGATTAACCCGCAACACTACCCAACGCTAAGGAGAAGCACCATGAGCGACGAGTCCCAAGTGCCACAGCCGACCCCGAGTCCGGAAGCCCGTCAGTGGGCGATGTTCTGTCACTTCGCCGCCTTTCTCGGGCTGGTGTTTCCCTTCGGCAATCTGCTCGGGCCGCTGATCGTCTGGCAGATCAAGAAGGACCTCGATCCTTTTGTCGATGCCCAGGGTAAAGAGGCGCTGAACTTCCAGATCAGCGTGGCCTTGGCGGCCGTGCTGTGCGTCTTGCTGATGGTGGTGGTGATAGGTTTTCCGCTGCTGGTGCTGGTCGGTATCGCCGCCTTGGTGCTGACCATCATCGCCGGGATCAAGGCCAACGAAGGCCAGGCCTATCGCTACCCCTTCAGCTGGCGCGTGGTGAAGTAGGCATCGCGCAGCTGCAAAAAATCGCCGGGAGCGATTTTTGACGTTGCGCAGCGATGGCCCCGTAGGGGTGGCTGCCATGGATGGCAAGCCACAAAAAGCCGGCTAGCTGCCGGCTTTTTTCTGTCCGCTGTTCAGGCTAAACGCTGAGAATCCAGTCGTAGTCGACTATCAGCGGGGCGTGCTGCGAGAAGCGTGGCTGGCGCGGCAGGCGGGCCGTGCGCACACTGCGGCGCATGCCGGGGGTGAGCAGTTGATAGTCGAAGCGATAGCCCAGGTTGAGCATTTCCGCCTGCTCGCTGTCCGGCCACCAGCTGAACTGGTCGCCTTCGCGGCTGACTTCACGCAGGGCATCGACATAGCCCATGCCGCTGACCACTTCATCCATCCAGCTGCGCTCGGGGGCGAGAAAGCCCGGTGATTGCTGGCAGTCGCGCCAGTTCTTCACGTCGAGCTTCTGGTGCGCCACGTAGAGCGAGCCACAGTAGATGTACTCGCGGCGCTTGCGGCGCTGCTTGTCCAAATAATGGGTGAAGTCGTCCATAAACTTGAACTTCTGGTTCAAGTTTTCATCGCCGCTCTGCCCGGTTGGCAGCAGCAGGGTGGCGATACTTACCTTGTCGAAATCCGCCTGCAGGTAGCGCCCATAGCGATCGGCCATGTCAAAGCCGAGGCCGCTGATTACCGCCTTGGGTTGCAACCGCGAATAGAGCGCCACGCCACCTTGGCTTGGCACTTCTGCATCGCAGGCATAGAGGAAATAGCCATCCAGTTGGAGGGCTTGGTCGTCCAGTTCAAAGGCGGAGGCGCGGGTGTCCTGCAAACAGATGACGTCGGCATTCTGTGCTTGCAGCCAACTGAGCAAACCGCGCTCGACTGCCGCATGAATACCATTCACGTTCACACTGATGATCCGCATAAATGGCCCCCAAAATCACGTGCGTGTATGATACCCGAGCTCGTCTCCAATAAGCTAAATTCCTAGCAAAGCCGTACTGTCCGGGACTTTTTCATGCAAGCGTACCAGCGCGATTTCATTCGTTTTGCCATCGAGCGCGGGGTGCTGCGCTTCGGTCAATTCACCCTTAAATCCGGGCGTATCAGCCCCTATTTCTTCAATGCCGGCCTGTTCGACAGCGGTTTGGCGTTGGCGCGGCTCGGGCGTTTTTATGCCGCCGCGGTGGTGGACAGCGGGATCGACTTCGATGTGTTGTTTGGCCCGGCCTATAAGGGCATTCCGCTGGCGGCGACCACCGCAGTGGCGTTGGCCGAGCAGCATCAGCGTGATCTGCCTTGGTGTTTCAACCGCAAGGAAGCCAAGGATCATGGCGAGGGCGGCACCCTGGTGGGTGCGCCGCTGGCTGGCCGGGTGTTGATCATCGACGATGTGATCACCGCCGGTACGGCGATTCGCGAGGTGATGCAGATCATCCAGGCCCAAGGCGCGCAGGCCGCCGGGGTGCTGATCGCGCTGAACCGTCAGGAGCGTGGCCAGGGCGAGTTGTCGGCGATCCAGGAAGTCGAGCGCGATTACGGCATGCCGGTGGTGAGCATCGTCTCCCTCGAGCAGGTGCTGGAATATCTGGCCGGCGATGCTGAACTCAAGCAGTATCTGCCAGCGGTAGAGGCTTACCGCGGCGAATATGGCATCTAACTTCTCGCAATAAGGTATCGCATCGATGCGCCAAGCTCTGCTGATCCGCTGTTCGCTGTTGTTCGGCCTACTGCTGCCGGTGGTGGCAGATGCCGTCGAGTTGTATCGCTATACCGACGATAAGGGCACGACAGTGCTCAGCCGCCAGGGCGTACCGCCTGAGCATATCGCTAAGGGCTATGAGGTGCTGAACGACCAGGGTCGGGTGATCCGGGTGGTGGCACCGGCGCCCACGGGCGAGGAGCTGCAGCGCTTGCTGGACGACAAGGCCCGGGCCGGCAGCGATGCGCAGCTGCTGCGCCTGTACAGCACGCCAGAGGATGTCGAGCGGGCTCGCGAGCACAAACTGGCCGAGCTCGATGGTCTGATCGGCGTGGCGCGCGGCAATTTGCAGTCGGTGCGGACTCAGCAGGCCAACTTGCAGAGCCAGGCGGCCGACTATGAGCGGGCAGGCAAGACGGTGCCTGCGCACTTGCTGCAGCAGATCGACAATCAGAAAGCCGAGCAGGAACGCCTCAAGCAGGGCATCGAAGGCTATCAGGCGGCGCGCGAGCAGGCCAACGCGGGCTTCGATGCGGATCTCGCGCGGCTCAACGTATTGCGCGCCCGCAAGCCCTGAGTCATTGCCAAGCCCTGAGTCAGTGCGGCGGGGCGCAGTGCT
Source organism: Pseudomonas sp. (assembly GCF_030696055.1). Taxonomy (GTDB): domain Bacteria; phylum Pseudomonadota; class Gammaproteobacteria; order Pseudomonadales; family Pseudomonadaceae; genus Aquipseudomonas. The sequence continues at coordinate 16,303 of NZ_JAUYNP010000086.1, forward strand.
CGTAAGCGCGCACTTGCTCCAGTAGCCACACCGGCAGTGGCCTGCTCATGCGGCTATGGCTGTCGGCATGCGCGTACACCACTTCGCCGCTGGTCAGCGCCTGTTCGGCGCGCCAGATGCCCATGCTGAAGCTCAGGCTGGAACGTCCCAAACGAGCGACGCGGATGCCGATACTCAGTTCATCGTCGAAGCGTGCCGGAGCCAGGTACTCGAGCAGCGTCTTGACCGCGAAGAAATCACCGCCATCGCGCTGCAGATCGGCTGGATAGGCGATGCCCAGGGCGCGAAAATATTCGGTGATGGCGACATCGGCATAGGTCAGGTAGTGGCCGTTGAAGACTATGCCCTGAGGGTCGACCTCGGCCCAGCGCACCCGTAGCGGGTGAAAGAAGGTAAAGGCTGCGCGATTGGGTATGGCGGTCATGCGAGCACCCCGAGTGGGACAAAACTAGTCGGCTAGCTTCGCCGCTTGGGTGGTTGGTCGCAAGAGATTGGGCGGATGAGCGCAGCAGTCAGATGGCGCTGGCTGCTGCGCTGCCGATGGTCGTGGCTGATCAGTGACGCTTGCGGTTGCAGATCAGGGTGCCCACGCCGCTGTCGGTGAAGATTTCCAGCAGCACCGCATTGGGTACCCGGCCGTCGATGATATGCGCGCTGACCACGCCGCCCTGCACCGCTTCCAGGGCGCAGCGGATCTTCGGTAGCATGCCGCCGTAGATAGTGCCGTCGGCGATCAGGGCGTCGACCTGCTCGGTGGTCAGGCCGGTCAGCACCTGGCCTTGCTTGTCCATCAGGCCGGCGATATTGGTCAGCAGCATCAGCTTCTCGGCTTTCAGCGCTTCGGCCACCTTGCCGGCCACCAGGTCGGCGTTGATATTGTAGGACTCACCGTCCGGGCCCACGCCAATAGGTGCTATCACCGGGATAAAGTCGCCCTTGACCAGCATGTTCAGCAGGTCGGTGTTGACCCCGGTGACTTCGCCGACATGGCCGATGTCGATGATTTCCGGCTGAGTCATCTCCGGGGTCTGGCGGGTCACGGTGAGCTTCTTGGCGCGGATCAGCTCGGCGTCCTTGCCGGTCAGGCCGATGGCGCTGCCGCCGTGGCGGTTGATCAGGTTGACTATGTCCTTGTTGACCTGGCCACCGAGGACCATTTCCACCACGTCCATGGTCTGCGCATCGGTGACGCGCATGCCGTCGATAAAGTGGCTCTCGATCGACAGGCGCTTGAGCAGGTCGCCGATCTGCGGGCCGCCGCCGTGCACCACCACCGGATTGATGCCCACCGCCTTCATCAGCACTATGTCGCGGGCGAAGCCGGTCTTCAGCTCGTCGCTTTCCATGGCGTTGCCGCCGTACTTGATCACCAGGGTCTTGCCGACGAAGCGGCGGATATAGGGCAGGGCTTCGGACAGCACCTTGGCGACGTTGGTGGCGGCATCACGTTCGAGGGTCATGCAAGGCTCCAGTAGCAAACTCTGTTAATCAATCAAAAAGGCAGGTTGAGGTCGGGTACGACGCTGTACAGCTGGGCGCGGAACACTTCCTTGATCCGCTCGAGCTCATGCTCGGTTTCCGCTTCGAAGCGCAGCACCAGCATCGGCGTGGTGTTGGAGGCGCGTACCAGGCCCCAGCCCTTGGGGTAGTCGACGCGCACGCCGTCCAGGCTGGTGATATTGCCCTCGCCCCAGGTGGCGTCTCGTTGCAGGCTGTCGATGATGCGGAACTTGCTCTGCTCGGTGACCTGGATATTGATCTCCGGGGTGGCGATATCGCTGGGGAAGGCGCTGAACACCTGGTCGGCGTCGCGTTTGTCCTGGCTGAGGATTTCCAGCAGGCGGGCGGCGGCGTAGAGGCCGTCGTCGAAGCCAAACCAGCGCTCCTTGAAGAAGATATGCCCGCTCATCTCGCCGGCCAGCAGGGCGCCGGTTTCCTTCATTTTCTTCTTGATCAGCGAGTGGCCGGTTTTCCACATCACCGGGCGACCACCGTAGCCGCTGATCAGCGGGGTCAGGCGGCGCGTGCATTTGACGTCGAAGATGATGTCGGCCCCGGGGTTGCGCGACACCACGTCCTTGGCGAACAGCATCAGCAGGCGATCCGGGTAGACGATGTTGCCGCTGTTGGTCACCACGCCGACGCGGTCGCCATCGCCGTCGAAGGCCAGGCCGAGGTCGGCTTTCTCTTGTTTGACCTTGGCGATCAGGTCGACCAGATTTTCCGGCTTGCCCGGGTCCGGGTGATGGTTGGGGAAGTTGCCGTCGACCTCGCAGAACAGCGGGATCACGGTGCAGCCCAGGGCCTGGATCAGCTGCGGGGCTATCACCCCGGCCGCGCCATTGCCGCAGTCGATCACCACTTTCAGCGGGCGGGCCAGGGCGATGTCGTCGCGGATCTGTTGGAAGTAGCGCTCCAGCACATCGACCTGCTCGACCGTGCCGACGCCGCTGGCCAGGTCGTTATTGTCGATGCGCGTCTTCAGCGCCTGGATCTGTTCGCCCGCCAGGGTGTCGCCGGCGATGACGATCTTGAAGCCGTTGTAGTCCGGCGGATTGTGGCTGCCGGTGAGCATCACCGCGGATTTGCCGCTGAGGATATGCCCGGCGTAGTAGACCACCGGGGTCGGTACCATGCCGACGTCGCTGACGTTGCAGCCACAGTCGAGCAGGCCCTGAATCAATTGCTGCACCAGCTCCGGGCCAGACAGGCGGCCATCGCGGCCTACGGCAATGTTCGGCTCGCCCTGGGCCAGGCTTTGCGAGCCGATCGCCCGGCCGATCCAGTAAGCGCTTTGCGCACTCAAGCTGCTGCCGACCACGCCACGTATGTCGTAGGCGCGGAAGATGTCGGCCGGTAATTTGGGCGCGACTTGCGGGGTATTTATCACGGGGGGTTGCGCCAATCCCAGGAGATTCTGGTCTTCATCGAGAATATCGATATCGAGGATATCGGTGTCTTGAAACAGTGGATCAACCAGTCCGGCCGGCGCCGCTTGCAGAGTATCGGGTGTATTGGCAGAAGTTTCCGCGGGCGGGCGGGCGGCATTGTCACCGGCCCGGCGCGGCAGGCGCGCCAGTGCATGGGCCAAACTGTCGAGTGCGGGCAGGCTCAGGCTGAAGGCTTTGACGGCTTTACCCGCGGAGAGTTCTTGGATCAGTTGCGCCAGCTGGATGACGTCCCTGCGCAAGCGCCGTTGCAGCTGGCTATGCACCAAGTACATGCCCAGCAGTGCGCCGGTCAGGGCGATCAGCCCGGCGATGACCAGCAGCAGGGGCGAGAAAGGCGATGCGTTCAGGGCCGGGCCCGGGGTAAAACCGAGCGTCCAGTTGGGGTTGCCGAGTGCGAACTTTTGCGCGTCACCCTCGGCTTGGCCGCGCTGGGCCAGGACCTGGGCGGCGCTGTTGCCGAATTGTTGCAGCAGTTGAACCTGGCCGACCTCGGCCGGCATCGCGGGCAGGCTGGCCAGCAGGCGCTCGAGGTCGACCGCCAGCAGCAGGGTGCCGTACAGGGGCTCGCCATCCTTCAGGCGCAAGGGCGCGGCGCTGTACACCAGCCAGCGCTGACCGACCTTGTAGGCTTCGGGGGCCGGTGTCTGGCCGTTTTCCACGCGGCGCAGCATATCCAGGGCGGCAAAGTTCATCGGCGCGCTGCGGCTCATATCCTGCACGGCCTGGCCGCGGGCGTTGATATGGGCATCCACCACCCCGTGCCAATAACTGAGGTTGCGTTCGGCCGCGCGCACCTGGCTGAGGTCCTGGCTTTGCAAGGCTTCCAGCAATTGCGGATTGCGCGCGGCGGCGCTGGTATCTGCCACCAGCTGTTGCAAGGCTTGCTGCAACGCCGCCGCTTGGCCGCCCCCCCAGGCCTGGCTGAGCTGTTGCTGCACCTGCTGGGCGCTGTTGAGCTGGGCGATCCAGAGCAGGCCGCAGGCCAGGGCCAGGCTGGCGATGGTGGCCAGCAAGCCCGGTTGCATGGCATTGGCGGCCTGCTGGTTTTTGCTTGGGGCGCTGCTGGAGGCTTTGGCGCCTGCTTCGTTGGCGACATCCTTGGCGGTACGTTTGAAGAGTTTCATGCAGCGTCTCCTCGGCCATTCATCCTGGAATCAGTAAAGGCTATCAGTGGCTGCCGGAGTGGCCGAAGCCGCCGGCGCCGCGTTGGCTCTCGTCGAACTGTTCGACCAGCTCGAAATGCGCCTGCACCACCGGCACCAGAATCAATTGCGCGATACGTTCACCCACTGCAATGGAAAAGGCGCTCTGGCCGCGGTTCCAGCAGGACACCATCAGCTCGCCCTGGTAGTCCGAGTCGATCAGGCCGACCAGGTTGCCGAGGACTATGCCGTGCTTATGGCCCAGGCCCGAGCGCGGCAGGATCATCGCGGCCAGGCCGGGGTCGCCGATATAGATCGACAGGCCGGTGGAGATCAGCACTGTCTGCCCGGGTTCGAGCAGCAGTTCCTGCTTGAGCATGGCGCGCAGGTCGAGGCCGGCAGAACCCGGGGTGGCGTACTGCGGCAGGGGGAATTCGGCGCCCAGGCGCGGGTCGAGAATCTTGGCTTGTAAGGCGTGCATATCAGGCTCGGTAAGCGATAAATAAGGGCGTCAGCTGCACGGTAGGCGCTCCGCGATAAAGTCGATCAGCTGGCGGGCGATCTTGCTCTTGCTGGTCTGGGTGAAGCTGCTCTGCTGCAGTTCGCGGTCGATAATGGTGATGGCATTTTCCTCGCTGTTGAAGCCGATGCTGGGGTTGGCCACGTCATTGGCGACTATCAGGTCGAGGTTCTTGTCCTTGAGCTTGCGCGAGGCATATTCCAGCAGGTTCTCGGTCTCGGCGGCGAAACCGACGCTGAAGGGGCGGTCACTGCGTCCAGCCAGGGTGGCGAGAATATCCGGGTTGCGCACCATTTGCAGGAGCAAACCGTCGCCGCTGCTGGGGTCTTTCTTCAATTTGTGCTGGGCGACCACTTCCGGGCGGTAATCGGCGACCGCGGCGGCGGCAATCAGCACATCACAGGGCATCGCCGCTTCGCAGGCGGCCAGCATGTCGCGGGCGCTGACCACATCGATGCGGTCGACCCGCTCCGGGGTGGGCAAATGCACCGGGCCGCTGATCAGGGTGACCTTGGCCCCGGCTTCGGCGGCGGCTTCGGCCAGGGCGAAGCCCATCTTGCCGGAGCTGTGGTTGGTGATATAGCGCACCGGATCGATATTTTCCTGGGTGGGACCTGCGGTGATCAGCACGTGTTTGCCGGTCAGCGCCAGGCTCTGGAAGCAGTCGGCGGCGCATTGCGCCAGTTGCTCGGCTTCCAGCATGCGGCCCGGGCCGACATCGCCACAGGCCTGGCTGCCGGACGCCGGACCGAACAGGTGCAGGCCGCGGGCGCCGAGCAGTTGGGCGTTGGCTTGGGTCGCTGGGTCGCGCCACATCGCCTGGTTCATCGCCGGAGCCAGAGCCACCGGCGCATCGGTGGCCAGTACCAGGGTGGTCAGCAGGTCATCGGCCACGCCTTGAGCCAGACGCGCCAGCAGATCGGCGGTGGCCGGCGCGATCAATACCAGGTCGGCCCAGCGCGCCAGTTCGATATGACCCATGGCGGCTTCGGCGGCGGGGTCGAGCAGGTCCAGATGCACCGGGTTGCCGGACAGTGCCTGCAGGGTCAAGGGGGTAATGAATTCGCGACCGCCCTTGGTCATCACCACATGGACTTCGGCGCCCTGGTCGCGCAGGCGGCGAACCAGCTCGGCGCTTTTATAGGCCGCAATTCCGCCGCCCACCCCCACAACGATGCGCTTTCGATACAGCCGCTGCATAAGCCTGCCTTTTAATTAAGGTTGGATGTGCGCCGCAGCGGTGACGCCTCCCCAGGCCGACCGCTGCGCAAAAGTTGGGCTACGATAGCACACAGGCCGCAGCGGAGCAGCGGCGCAAGAAGCCTACCGGGCCTGGGCTTGCGACCTGTCGCCCGGGGCGCTGGTTAAGTTCACAAGGAGCTGTGATGAGCATTCGCGACTGGCCCGCGGCGGAGCGTCCGCGGGAGAAACTTCTGGCCCAGGGGGCCGCTAGCCTGACCGACGCCGAACTGTTGGCGATCTTCCTGCGTACTGGCGTGGCCGGGCAAAGCGCGGTGGACCTTGCGCGCCATCTGCTTGGCGATTTCGGTGGGCTACGGGCATTGCTGCAGGCGGACCTCGACTCGTTCAGCCAACGCCTGGGGTTGGGCCCGGCCAAATTTGCCCAATTGCAGGCGGTGCTGGAGATGGCGCGCCGGCATCTGGCCGAGCAGCTGCGGCGCGACTCGGTGCTGGAAAGCCCGCAGGCGGTGCGCGATTACCTCAAGGCGCTGCTACGCCACGAGCCTCACGAAGTCTTCGGCTGCCTGTTTCTCGATGCCAAGCACCGGGTGCGGGCCTTCGAGGCGCTGTCCCATGGCTCCATCGACAGCGCCAGCGTCTACCCGCGCCAGGTGGTCAAGCGTGCTTTGGCGCATAACGCCGCGGCGGTGATCCTTACCCACAATCACCCCTCCGGCGTGGCCGAGCCGAGCCAGGCGGATCGGGTGCTGACCCGACGTTTGAAAGATGCGCTGGAGCTGGTCGATGTGCGGGTGCTCGACCACTTTATCGTTGGCGATGGCGAGCCGCTATCCCTGGCCGAATACGGCTGGCTGTAGGGTGGCTAGCGCGTTATCTATCCACCGGCGGCGTAGGGCGGATGAAAAAAGTGCCATCCACCCTACGTCGCACTCAGGGATGCAGCCTGACCTTGGAGAAGTCCTGCCGGCCGAACGGGCTGACCCGATATCCCTCAACGTCCTGACGCACCAGCGCGGCGGCGGTCGGGTGGGCTAGTGGCAGCCACAGCGCCTGCTGTTGGATCATTTGTTGGGCTTCTTTATACAGGCGGGTGCGTTCGCTCAGATCGCTGCTGGCTTTGCCCGCGGCGATCAGCCGATCCAGATCCTGCGCGCAATAACGGGCGAAATTGGTCCCGGATTGCACGGCCGCGCAAGAGAATTGCGGGGTGAGGAAGTTGTCCGGATCGCCGTTATCACCGGCCCAGCCCATAAACAGCAGATCGTGCTCACCGGCCTTGGCGCGACGGATCAGCTCGCCCCACTCGATCACGCGGATCTCTGCCTGGATGCCGACCTTGGCCAGATCGGCCTGCAGCAGTTGCGCGCCCAGGCTCGGGTTGGGGTTGAGCAGGCTGCCGGATGGGCGGGTCCAGAGGGTGGTCTTGAAGCCGTCCTTGAGCCCAGCCTTGGCCAGCAGCGCGCGAGCCTGCACCGGGTCGTGGGCATAGCCCGGTAGCTCGGCGGCATAGCTCCAGGTGTTCGGCGGGTAAGGGCCGCTGGCGGCCTGGGCGCTGCCGGCGAATACGGCGTTGAGGTAGCTGGCCTTGTCGAAGGCCAGATTGATCGCCTGGCGCACCTCGGGTTTGTCCAGCGGCGGGTGCTGGCTATTGAGGGCGACGAAGGCGGTCATAAAGGCTGCGTTCTGCACCGCCTTGAGCTGGCTATCCTGGGCGGCGGCCTGGACGTCCAGCGGCTTGGGCGACAGGGTGATCTGGCATTCGCCGCGGCGCAGCTTCTGCAAGCGCACATTGGCGTCCGGGGTGATGGCGAACACCAACTCATCGACCGCCGGCTTGCCGGCGAAATAGTCCGGGTTGGCCGCGTAGCGCACCACGGCATCCTTGCGGAAACTCTTGAAGATAAAGGGACCGCTACCGATCGGCTGAGCGTTGAGCCTTTCTGGGGTACCGGCCTTCAGTAGCTGCGCGGCGTATTCGGCGGAGTAAATGGAGGCGAAGCCCATACTCAGGGTCGCGAGAAAGGTCGCTTCGGGATGCTTCAGGGTAAAGCGCAGGTTATGCGGGCTGGGCGCCTCGACGGCTTGGATCAGGCTCGGCCACTGCATGGACTGGGCATGGGGATAGCCGCTCTGGGCGACCTTGTGCCAGGGGTGCGCCGGATCGAGCATACGTTGGAAGCTGAACAGCACATCCTCGGCGTTCAGCTCGCGGCTCGGGGTGAAGTAGGAGGTTTGGTGAAACTTCACCCCGGCGCGCAACTGGAAGTCATAAGTCAGACCGTCCGCCGAGACTGTCCAGCTTTGCGCCAGGCTTGGCAGCAAGCGGCCGCTGTCGGCATCGAAGTCCACCAGGCGGTTCATCAGGGTATCGGCGGAGGCGTTGGTGGTAGTCAGCGAGTTGTACTGGACCACGTCGAAGCCTTCCGGGCTGGCCTCGGTGCACACCCCGAGGGTGGCGGCCTGGGCTAGCAGGGGGCTGAATAGCGGGGCGAATAAGAAGGGCAGAAGGGCGAGACGCATGGAGAACTCCTGTAAGTTAGGCGACCCTTGGCGGGCGTGTCGGAATTAAGGGTCTACTCCTAGACTTTGGATCGAGGCAGAATATTACAAATCCGGCGACGAGTGGTCGGCTAGCGGCGCGGCCCCAGCCCGCTGCCTTGGCGGCAGGTTGGTCGGGTCGCGGGTTTGCGCAAAAAGTCTGTTCGGCCTTGTTGCTGTGGGGGCTTTCTGGTATAAAGCAGCGCTCTTTTGTAGGGGCCCGGTTCCTGCGCTTTGTCGCGCGGCTGGTAAGACCCTCGAGATACGCGGCGCTGAGCGCCAAGATTGAATATTAGCGGCCAACCCATGCCGGGTTGGGCATGTGGTTTTAGAGGGCTGAGGCATGTCGAGAGTCTGTCAAGTTACCGGTAAGGGTCCGGTAACCGGGAATAACATTTCCCACGCAAACAACAAAACCCGTCGTCGTTTCCTGCCGAACCTGCAGCATCACCGCTTCTGGGTCGAGTCTGAGAACCGTTTCGTGCGTCTGCGCGTTTCTGCCAAAGGTATGCGTTGCATCGACAAGCGTGGTATTGACGTCGTTCTGTCCGAGCTGCGTGCTCGCGGCGAAAAGGTTTAAGGAGAAAGTCATGCGTGAATTGATCCGTTTGATCTCGAGTGCCGGTACTGGTCATTTCTACACTACCGACAAAAACAAGCGCACCACTCCGGACAAAATCGAAATTAAAAAATTCGATCCGGTTGTGCGTAAGCACGTGATCTACAAGGAAGGCAAGATCAAGTAATTGATCAGCCGCCTTGCCGAAAAACCCGCCTTGTGCGGGTTTTTTCTTGCCCGGAATTTATCCCAGGGCTACGCCCTGCAAGCCCTTGTCTGGGGCTTTCTAAGGGGGCTTTAGCGGCTTATGGCTGGAGTGGGGAGGGCATACTCCAGCGCACGCTGGGCGGTAAAAGGCGGCGCAAAAAAAGCCCGCACGAGGCGGGCTAAAGGGTGACACATGGAATGGGGTTTCAGGCCTTGGCTTGCTCGAACATCACATAGACCTTGCGGCAGGCTTCCAGCACTTCCCAGGTGCCTTCGAACCCGGCGGGGATGACGAAGCGGTCGCCGGCGCGCACTGTCTTGGCGTTGCCGTCCTGGTCGCGCAGCACCGAGACGCCCTGGAGGATTTCGCAGTATTCGTGCTCGCTGTAGCTGACCGTCCAGAGGCCGGCCGCGCCTTCCCAGATACCCGCGTTGAACTGGCCGCAGGGGCTGCCGTAGTGGTTGCGCACGCTTTGCTCGGGGTCGCCCTTGAGGACTTTCTCCGGCGCCGGACGGTAGTGTTCGGCGGAGGTGCTGGCTTGGGCGAAGTCGACGATCTTTTCGATATTCATCTGGGATTCCGTACTGAGTTAGTTGGCTTGGCGAATCGCGTCGGCGAGCTTTTCCACCAGGCAGTCGATCTGCGCCTTTTCCACTATCAGGGGCGGCGACAGGGCAATGGTATCGCCAGTCACGCGCACCAGCAGGTCGTCCTTGAAGCACTGCTCGAATACCTGGAAGCCGCGCTTGCCGGCGCCCTGGCTGTTCGGCGCCAGTTGCACACCGCCGACTAGGCCAATGGTGCGAATGTCGATCACGTTGGGCTGGTCGCGCAGGCTGTGCAGCCCGTCCTGCCAGTAGCTTTCCAGCTCGATGCTGCGCTCGAACAACTGCTCCTGCTGGTAGATATCCAGGGTCGCCAAGGCGGCGGCGCAAGCTACCGGGTGGCCGGAATAGGTATAGCCGTGGAACAGCTCGATGCCGTCCGGGCCTTGCATAAAGGCGTCATACAGCTTCTCATCGACCAGCACCGCGCCCATGGGGATGGCGCCGTTGGTCAGGCCCTTGGCGGTGGTGATGATGTCCGGGGTGACGCCCCAGCGCTGGGCGGCGAAGGCCTTGCCGACGCGGCCGAAGCCGGTGATCACCTCATCGAAGATCAGCAGGATGCCGTGTTTCTTGGTGATCTCGCGCAGGCGCTGCAGGTAGCCCACCGGCGGCAGCACCACACCGGCCGAGCCGGACATGGGCTCGACTATCACCGCGGCGATGTTCTCGGCGCCGTGCAGGGTCACCAGGCGTTCCAGCTCGTCGGCCTTCTCGATGCCGAACTCCGGCAGGCCTCTGCTGAAGGCGTTGCGCTGGACATCCAGGGTATGCGGCAGGTGATCGACACCCGGCAGTTGCAGTGGGAAGGCGCGGCGGTTGTTGACCATGCCGCCGACCGAGATGCCGCCGAAACCGACACCATGGTAGCCCAGCTCGCGGCCGATCAGGCGGGTGCGCGTGCCTTGGCCGATGGCGCGCTGATAGGCCAGGGCGATTTTCAGGGCGGTGTCCACCGACTCGGAACCGGAGTTGGTGAAGAACACCTTGTTCAGCCCGGCTGGGGCGATCTCGGCCAGGCGGCTGGCCAACTCGAAGGGCAGCGGGTGGCCCATCTGGAAGGTCGGGGCGAAGTCCAACTTGGCGATCTGCTGGCTCACCGCCTCGGTGATCTCGTGGCGGCCGTGGCCGGCGTTGCAGCACCACAGGCCGGCGGTGCCATCCAGCACCTGGCGGCCGTCGTCGCTGGTGAAATACATGCCTGCGGCGCTTTCCAGCAGGCGCGGCTTGGCCTTGAATTGACGGTTAGCGGTAAACGGCATCCAGAAATCGTCGAGTGTGTTTGTTTTTCTGATCGGATTGGAGCTGTTATCGAAGGTCATGTTGGTCATCCGCAAGCGCAAATGAAGGGTTGGTGAAGGATTTTGCGCAGTCTATGTTTAATAAATCGAACATGACAAGGGTGTTTTAGCGTGCTTTGTCAAAAATATTGAAAATTGACCGGCCTCTGGTTTAGTGTTGCGGGCAGGGTGGGGCTTTACTAAAGCCTTGCAGAATTATTGACAGTGCCGCAGGCCCGCCTGCGACACTTTTTACCGATAGAGGATGCTCGAATGACTAGCCTGACTCGTGCCGACTGGGAGCAGCGCGCCAACAACCTGAAAATCGAAGGCCGTGCCTTTATTCACGGCGAATACACCGCCGCCGTATCTGCGGCCACCTTCGACTGCATCAGCCCGGTGGATGGCCGCTTGCTGACCCAGATCGCCAGTTGTGACCTGGCCGACGCCGAACTGGCGGTGCGTGATGCCCGCGCCACCTTCGAGTCCGGCGTCTGGTCGCGCATGGCGCCGGCCCAGCGCAAGCGCGTGATGATCCGCTTCGCCGACCTGATGGATGAGCACGCCGAGGAGTTGGCGCTGCTGGAAACCCTGGACATGGGCAAGCCGATCAGCGACTCCCTGGGCGTCGACGTGCCGGGTGCCTCCCGCGCCATCCGCTGGAGTGGCGAGGCGGTCGACAAGATTTACGACGAAGTGGCCGCTACCCCTCATGACGAGCTGGGTCTGGTTACCCGCGAGGCGGTCGGCGTGGTCGCGGCCATAGTGCCGTGGAACTTCCCGATGATCATGACCTGCTGGAAGCTCGGCCCGGCCCTGGCCACCGGCAACTCGGTGATAGTCAAACCCTCCGAGAAGTCGCCGCTGACCGCCATTCGCATGGCCCAGCTGGCGCTGCAAGCCGGTATTCCGGCCGGCGTGCTCAACGTGCTGCCGGGCTACGGCCACACCGTCGGCAAGGCCCTGGCCCTGCATATGGATGTCGACACCCTGGTGTTCACCGGCTCGACCAAGATCGCCAAGCAGCTGATGATCTACGCCGGCGAATCCAATATGAAGCGCGTGTGGCTGGAAGCCGGCGGCAAGAGCGCCAATATCGTCTTCGCCGATGCTCCGGATCTCAAGGCGGCGGCCGAGGCGGCAGCGGCGGCGATCTGCTTTAACCAGGGCGAGATGTGTACCGCCGGCTCGCGCCTGCTGGTGGAGCGTTCGATCAAGGACAAGTTTATGCCCATGGTGCTGGAAGCCATGCAGGGCTGGAAAGCCGGTCACGCCCTGGATCCGGCGAGCAAGGTCGGCGCCCTGGTCGATGCCGGCCACCTCAACGCGGTGCTCGGCTATATCGAAGCCGGCCATGCGGACAAGGCCAAGCTGCTCTGCGGCGGCAAGCGCACCCTGGAGGAAACCGGTGGCGTCTATGTCGAGCCGACTATCTTCGACGACGCGCACAACGCCATGCGTATCGCCCAGGAAGAGATCTTCGGCCCGGTACTGACGGTGATTGCGTTCGACAGCACCGAGGAAGCCATCGCCATCGCCAACGACAGCATCTACGGCCTGGCTGCGGCGATCTGGACCAGCAACCTGTCCAAGGCGCACCTGGCGGCCAAGGCGCTGCGCGTCGGCAGCATGTGGGTCAACCAGTACGACGGCGGCGACATGACCGCGCCCTTCGGCGGCTTCAAGCAGTCGGGCAACGGCCGTGACAAGTCGCTGCACGCCTTCGACAAGTACACCGAGATCAAGGCGACCTGGATCAAGTTGTAACGTACCGGGGCGATCTCCTGGTCGTCGGCCATACGGCGTTGCGTCCTCGCTTTTAATGCTCACGTACTGCAGTACTCTGCGCTTAAAAGCTCCGGGGCGCCTTGTCTGGCCTTAGCCCAGGAGATCTTTGGTGGTGTCGG
>NZ_JAUYNP010000106.1 GCF_030696055.1 Pseudomonas sp.
GCTCAAGCGCGAATACTGGAAGGACGTGCATTAAACCTGTGCATCTCCGCTCTTGACCTGCGCGCCTCTTTGGGCGCGCAGGTCTTTCTGCTTCACATAACCTTATAAGCGAGGAGGACCGCCATGGGCGTGACCAATCGGTTGGCCTGTTACTCCGACCCCGCCGACCACTATTCCCACCGCGTACGCATTGTGCTCGCCGAGAAGGGTGTCAGCGCCGAGATCATCAGTGTCGAAAAGGGCCGTTATCCGGCGAGACTGCTGGAGGTTAACCCCTATGCCAGCTTGCCGACCCTGGTCGATCGCGATCTGGCGCTGTATGAGTCGACTGTGGTGATGGAATATCTGGACGAGCGCTATCCGCACCCGCCGCTGTTGCCGGTCTATCCGGTGGCCAGGGCCAATAGCCGTCTGCTGATCCATCGGATCCAGCGTGACTGGTGCGCGCAGGTCGACCTGATCCTCGATTCGCGCAGCAAGGAGCCGGCACGCGTGCAGGCGCGCAAGGAACTGCGTGAGAGCCTGACTGGCGTCTCGCCCCTGTTTGCCGACAAGGCATTCTTTCTCAGCGACGAGTTGAGTCTGGTGGATTGCTGTCTGCTGCCGATTCTCTGGCGTCTGCCGATACTGGGGATCGAGTTGCCGAAACCGGCCAAACCTCTGCTCGACTATATGGATCGGCAATTCGCCCGTGAGGCCTTTCAGGCCAGTCTGTCCCCTGTCGAACGCGATATGCGTTAAAGCTCGTTGAAAGCTGCTGCGCTCGGTTGTGTGGTGTTGGTATCAGGTCGGGAAGCCGCATGCGGCTAACGCGCTTTAGCGCGGCCCGTAGGGTGAGTGCAACGAGTAATGCTCATGTACAGCTTGTACACTCCGCTTCCTCGCCTGACGCCGCCTTGCCTAGCCTTCGCTCGCTGCGCTTTCAAGCGACTTTAGTAGAGCTTGAGGAGGTGTTGATGAAGTCGAGTCGTCCTTATCTGGTGCGTGCTCTTTACGAATGGATAGTTGATAACGACTGCACCCCGCATTTGCTGGTCAATGCCGAGTATGCCAGCGTGCAAGTGCCGTCAGGCTTTGCCAGTGATGGGCAGATAGTGCTGAATGTCTCGCCCAGCGCGGTGCGTCATCTGCATATGGATAACGATGCGGTCAGTTTCGAGGGGCGTTTCGGTGGTGTGCCGCAGAGCCTGTATATCCCCTCCGCGGCGGTGTTGGCGATCTATGCCCGGGAGAATGGTCAGGGCATGGTCTTCGATGTGGAGCCGCCGCTGACCGATGATGATGAGCTCGACGGGCCCGATGATCAGGGGCCGCCTGATGGCGAGCCGCCACGCCCCAGTGGCCGGCCCAGTTTGAAAGTGGTCAAGTAAAATAAAAAATGGCAGGGAGCCATTTTTGACGTCGCGCAGCGACGGCCCGAAGGGTGGCCGCCAAGGATGGAGGGCCACAAAAAAGGCGATCCTCGGATCGCCTTTTTGTTAGGCGCAAAAAGTCAGTTGGTGTACTGGAACAGCTTCACGACTTTCTGCACGCCCGAGACGCTTTGCACCAGGTTGGTGGCTTGATTGGCTTCAGCGCGCGAAACCAGGCCGAGCATATAAACGATGCCGTTCTCGGTGATCACCTTGATGCGTGAGCCGGGCACTGTCGCGTCGGCGAGCATCTGGGTCTTGATCCGGCTGGTCAGCAGCGAATCGTTGCTACGCACCAGCAGCGAGGTGGGCTGCAGGACCTGCAGTTCGTTGTGCACCGTGCTGACATTGAGGACCTTGCGCGCCGCCTGTTCGGCCATGCCTTTCAGGTCGCTGCGTGGGGTCTGCCCGGCGAGTAGCACCACGCCGTTATAGCTGGTGACCACTATGTGCGAGGTGGGGCTGGTCAGGTCGATATGCGCGCGGGCGACATTGGCGCTGACTTCGGGGGCAATAAATTGGTCGTCAATCTTGTTGCCGACGCTGCGATTGCCGCAGCCGGCAAGCGAGAGGGTCAGGGCCAGGGCGGCAAGCAGCAGTGGTGAACGGCTCATTCTTCACTCCCAAACAATTGGCTGTCGATCAGGTCGCACAAGCAGTGGATGGCCAGCAGGTGGACTTCCTGGATGCGCGCGGTGACTTTCGAGGGCACGCGGATTTCCACGTCTTCGGGCAGCAGCAGGGAGGCCATGCCACCGCCGTCGCGGCCGGTCAGGGCCACTACGGTCATCTCGCGGTCGTGGGCCGCCTGGATGGCCTGGATCACGTTGGCCGAGTTGCCGCTGGTGGAGATCGCCAGTAGCACGTCGCCTGGCTGGCCGAGTGCGCGGATCTGCTTGGAGAACACCTCGTTGTAGCTGTAATCGTTGGCAATCGAGGTGATGGTCGAGCTGTCGGTGGTCAGGGCGATAGCCGGCAGGCTCGGACGTTCGCGCTCGAAGCGGTTGAGCAGCTCGGACGAGAAGTGCTGAGCGTCGCCGGCTGAGCCGCCATTGCCGCAGGAGAGGATCTTGCCCTCGCTGAGCAGGGCCTGGACCATGGCCAGGCTGCCTTGCTCGATAAAGGGGATGAGCACTTCCATGGCCTGCTGCTTGGTTTCAATGCTGGCTTGGAACAGGTGGCGAATGCGGGCTTGCATATCCATTGGAGATAGAACCTTCAGTGTGGCTGCTGTTCAGGTATCAAAGGCGTTTTGAATCCAGTTCAGTTGCGCGGGGACTTGGCTGTCGGCATTTATGGCAATCACATCAAAACGGCATGGGTACTTGGCCCAGCGTGATTCTTGCTGCAGGAAATGCAGTGCGGCGCGGCTGAGTTTCTCACGTTTGCGTGCATCCACGCTCTCTGCTGCGCCGCCCCAGGCGCTATAACGCCGATAGCGAACCTCGACGAATACTACTGTATCGCCGTCCAGCATGACCAGATCGAGCTCGCCGAGGCGGCAACGCCAGTTTTGCGCCAGCAGGCGCAGGCCCTGCTGCTCGAGGTGCTGGCGAGCCAGCGCCTCGGCGGCGTTGCCACTTTGTTGTGGGCTGATGCGCTCGCTCAATGGACGCTGTCGGGCAGGCGCTGGACCTGGCCGTCGCGGAATTCGGCCCAGGGCAGCTGGCGTTGGATGCGTTGCGCGGCATTCAGGCTGAGGCTGCCGGACAGGCCTTCGATGCGGGTGTCGGGCAGGGCCTTGAGTTGATTCAGGCGCGGCGCCAGGCGGTAGGCGTCGGCGCCCATTGCGTACAGGCGGCCCAGGCTGCCATTGGCTTGCGGCCACTGGCTGCTGGCCTGTTGGCGCAGCGGGTCGTTGGCGTCCAGCAGCCAGGGGGTTTCGCAGAACATGATGCCGTTCAGGTCGAGGTACTGCGCCTGGTTGTAGGTGCCGGTGAACAGGTGCGAGGTGGCGTACACCGGGACGTCGCCGGCGTATTGGAAGGCCAGGGTCGGCTTGATCTGCTGGGCTTGCTGCGGGGTGGCGGCGAGGAAGATGAAATCGACATCGCGGCGCCGCGACGGGGCGGTGGCCACTGCGCTGCCCAGGGTGTTCTGCAGGCGTTTGCCGCGGGCTTCACTTTGCCGCAGCTGGAACAGGTCGGCGATCTGTTGCGCCAGTTCGACCGGCTGGTCGACATGCTCGGCGGCGATCAGGGTACCGCCCTGGGCTTGCCAGCTCTGGCGGAAGGCGGCGAGCACGCGGTCGCCCCAGTCGCCACGGGGGACCAGGGCCACGGCGCGGCGCATGCCGTCGGCCCAGGCGCGGCGCGCCACTTCACGGGCTTCATCTTCGGCGGCCAGGCCAAATTGAAAGAGTTGTGGCGGGCCTTCCTGGGCGTTTTCGCTGTAGTTCAAGGCCAGGGTGGTGATGGGCAGTTGTTCGCGGCTGTTGAGTTGGCTGACCAGAGGCTTTTCCAGTGGGCCTATCACCAGTTGCACGCCAGAGGCTTGCGCCTGGCGGTAGAACTCGTCCAGGGAGCCGATCCGCGAGCTGTCGAACAGCTGGATATTCGGCGGATTCTGTCCGGCTTGTTGGGCCTGGTAGTGGGCGGCCAGGAAGCCATCGCGCAGCGCTCGCGCCACGCTGGCCAGTTGGCCGTCCTGGGGCAGCAGCAGGGCGATTTCGCTGAGCGATTGACTGGCCAGCTGCTTCAGTTCGACCAGGGGTGCAGGCAGTTGCAGGGCCGCGGGGTGTTCGGGGTTTTGCGCCAGCCAGTTGTCGATGGCACTTTGCTGTTGCTCCAGGGTGCCGGCGCTCTTGGATACGCGGGCCAGTTCCAGCCAACCATTCAGGTCGCTATCGCCGCTGGCTTGCAGCTCCGTCAGAGGCAGGCTGGAGACCAGCGTCCAGATGGCTTCGTGGTTGTGTTTGGCGCTTTCGCCGCTGAGCAGGGGGGCGATAAAGGCCCGCTCGCGAGCGGCCGCCAGGCTTTGTCCGTCGGCTTGCAGGGCATTGGCGCGCACCAGTTGGCTGCGCACTTGCTGCTCGACCGGCAGTTCACCGAGGCGTTCCAGGCTAGGGTGGCCGATCGCCTGCAGCGCCGCCTTGGGTTTGCCGCGAAGCATCTCCAGCTCGGCGCGCAGGGTGCTGGCGAAGATCTGCTGGGCCGGTTTCAGGCTTTGCAGTTGCACCTGTTCGAGGATGCTGATTGCGCGGCCAGGGGCGTTCTGGCGGTAGGCCAGGTCGGCGGCGGCCAGGCGCAGCAACTCGGCTTGCTCGGATTGACTGTCGCCGGCTTGTTGCAGCAGTTGCTCGATGCTGGCTTGGGGTGTGCGCGGCAGTTCGCCCAGGTTCGAGGAGGGCGTGCTGGCGCAGGCGGCGAGCAGGCCGGCGAGGCAGAGGGCGGAAAACGGGCGCAGGCAGGCGATCAGGCGGGTGAGCATGTAGGGCGTTCCTGATACTTGATCAAATGAGCGGTGAATTGTACCCAAGCCTAGCCAGCGGCGCGATGTCGAAGGCCAGGAACCTGTTCACGATCTGCTGCGCTCGGTGATGCTGTGTTAAAAATGGCTTCGGCAAGCAGTTTGCTGCTAACGCGCTTTAGCGCGGTCCGTAGGGCGAGCGGAGCGAGTACTGCTCATTTACAGCTCGTAAACTCCGCATCCTTAGTCATTTTGACTCGCGATGCTCGCCCTGCGGGCCAGCCTTCGGCTGTTACTCCGCTTCGCTGCGTTGTACCTTGCCTGACCTTCGCTCGCTGAAATCGTGAGTAGGTTCTAAACGGGCTACAATGCGCGCTTTGTTGATTGACGAGGCCTGTGTTGTGACCACATCCGCTGCTCCGAATCCCATCTGCGGCACGCTTTATGTGGTGGCCACGCCTATTGGTAACCTGGACGACATCAGTGCGCGGGCGCTGCATATCCTGCGCAGTGTCGCCCTGATCGCGGCGGAAGATACCCGTCACTCGGCGCGCCTGATGCAACACTTCGGCATAGGCACGCCGCTGGCGGCCTGCCATGAGCATAACGAACGTGACCAGGGCGGGCGTTTTCTCGCGCGCCTGCAGGCCGGCGAGGACGTGGCGTTGATTTCCGATGCCGGCACGCCGCTGATCTCCGATCCGGGCTATCACCTGGTGCGCCAGGCGCGTGCCGCGGGAGTGGCGGTGGTGCCGGTGCCGGGTGCCTGTGCCTTGATTGCGGCCCTGTCGGCTGCGGGCTTGCCGTCCGACCGCTTTATCTTCGAGGGCTTCCTGCCGGCCAAGAGTGCGGGGCGTCGCGCGCGCCTGGAGCAGGTAAAGGAAGAACCGCGCACCCTGATCTTCTATGAGGCGCCGCATCGCATCCTCGAGTGCCTGGAAGACATGCAGGCGGTGTTCGGTGATGCGCGGCCGGCCTTGCTCGCCCGGGAAATCACTAAGACCTTCGAGACGCTCAAGGGCCTGCCGCTGGCCGAGCTGGCGGCCTGGGTGGCGGCGGACAGTAATCAACAGCGCGGCGAGTGCGTGGTGCTGGTGGCGGGCTGGGATGCGCCCGAAGGCGAGGCGGCGGTTAGCGCCGAGGCCTTGCGCGTGCTCGATCTGTTGCTGGTGGAAATGCCGCTCAAGCGTGCGGCGGCGCTGGCGGCGGAGATCACCGGGGTGCGCAAGAACTTGCTCTATCAGGTGGCGCTGGAGCGGCAGAAAGACGCTTAAGCCTTGTTCTATGTGGCCGCTGCCGTTAACCTTGGCGGTGGAGAGTCGATCGGACAGTCGCTGCCGTGTTTCGTTCTGCGGAATGCGGGGGAGGAAAGTCCGGGCTCCATAGGGCGGAGTGCCAGGTAATGCCTGGGGGGCGTGAGCCTACGGAAAGTGCCACAGAAAATAACCGCCTAAGCGCTTCGGTGCCGGTAAGGGTGAAAAGGTGCGGTAAGAGCGCACCGCACGGCTGGCAACAGTCCGTGGCTAGGTAAACCCCACTCGGAGCAAGACCAAATAGGGTTCCATTGGCGTGGCCCGCGCTGGAACCGGGTAGGTTGCTAAAGACGTGCAGTGATGTACGTCGTAGAGGAATGACTGTCCTCGACAGAACCCGGCTTACAGATCGACTCTCCACCTCTTCGCTACAGCCGTTAGACCTTTAGCCCTCCGCCTTTCTAATACCAAAAAAATCTTACTCTTAACAAACTACTTTAAGTTCGAAGTTCAGCTTGCTGTTGCCGCTGATTTTTATCCCGCAAACCCCCGCCTAATACTGTGTTTTTACCCCGCCTTAGTTCGCTAAATTGCCGATCTGTAAGGGTTTTTCCCTCTTGGCGCGCCTTGACGGTGGGGGGCGTGCGTTCCTATAGTGTGCGCGAGTGGTAAGAAGTGGCATGAAGTGGGTTTTTTAGGCACGGATAGCTAATAAAAGGGGAAGCGCAGTCGTGTTTCGCGGAGCTAACGCCATCAGTCTCGACGCCAAAGGGCGCCTAGCGATGCCGAGTCGGTATCGGGATGAGCTCGTTTCGCGTTGTGCCGGCCAGCTTATCGTCACCATCGACGCCATCGACCCCTGTCTGTGTGTCTACCCACTGGCCGAGTGGGAACTGATCGAAGCCAAATTGCGTGAGCTGGCCTCCTTTCGTGAGGAAAACCGCCGCCTGCAACGTCTGCTGATCGGCAATGCGGTCGACCTCGAGCTGGATGCCAGTGGCCGTTTCCTGGTGCCGCCGCGTTTGCGCGAGTACGCCAAGCTGGATAAGCGCGCGATGCTGGTTGGCCAACTCAATAAATTTCAATTGTGGGATGAGGATGCCTGGAATGCCGTGGCGGATGCCGACTTGGCCGCCATCAAGCAACCGGGTGCGTTGTCCGACGAACTGCGGGACCTGATCCTGTGACTATTGCCAGCAACTTTCGCCATATCACCGTGCTGCTCGACGAGGCTGTCGAGGGGCTGGCGGTGCGCGCCGACGGCTGCTATCTGGATGGCACCTTCGGCCGCGGCGGGCACAGCCGGCTGATACTGGAAAAGCTCGGGCCAGACGGTCGCTTGCTGGGGTTCGACAAAGATCCCCTGGCGATTGCGACGGGAAATACGCTGGCGGCCGAAGACGGCCGCTTTGTCGTTGTACAGCGCAGTTTTGCCGAGCTCGGCGAAGAGGCGGCTGCCCGCGGCCTGGTCGGCAAGGTCAGCGGCATCCTGCTGGATCTGGGCGTGTCCTCGCCGCAACTGGACGACGCCGAGCGGGGTTTCAGCTTCCTTAATGACGGCCCGCTGGATATGCGCATGAATCCGCACGCTGGCGTCAGCGCCGCGGCATTTATCGCCAGCGCCAGCGAAGAGGAGATCGCCCGGGTCTTCAAGGAATACGGCGAAGAGCGTTTCGCCAAGCGCATGGCCCGTGCCGTGGTGCTGCGCCGCGCCGAGCAGCCGTTCGAGCGCACCGCCGATCTGGCCCAGGTGCTGACCGTGGCCAACCCGGCCTGGGAAAAGGGCAAGAATCCCGCCACCCGCGCCTTCCAAGGGCTGCGCATTCATATCAATAACGAACTGGGCGATCTCGAGCGCGGCCTGGATGCCGCCCTGGAAAGCCTCGAGGTCGGCGGCCGGCTGGTGGTGATCAGCTTCCACTCGCTGGAAGACCGCATCGTCAAACTCTTTATGCGCAAACACGCCAAGGGCGAGCAGGACAAGCTGCCGCGGGATCTGCCAATCATCCCGAAAGCCTTCGAGCCGCGCCTGAAACTGCTCGGCAAGCCGCAGTTCGCCGGCGAGGCCGAGCTCAAGGCCAATCCGCGTTCGCGTAGCGCGGTCATGCGCGTTGCAGAGAAGCTGCGATGAACCGGCTTTTCGCCAAGCCCTTGCCCGGCGGCAGCCTGCTGATGCTGCTGCTGTTTGTCTGTGTGCTGGTGTCGGCCGTGGCGGTGTCCTACAGCGCCCATTGGAATCGCCAGTTGCTCAACGAGCTGTACGCCGAACTGAGCGTGCGCGACAAGGCGCAGGCGGAGTGGGGCCGGCTGATTCTCGAGCAGAGCACCTGGACCGCCCACAATCGTATCGAGGCCCTGGCCGCTGAGAGCCTGAGCATGCGTACCCCGGACGCCGCCGAAGTGCGGATGGTGGCGCCATGATCGGCCTCGAGGGCGCCCTCTATCCCTGGCGTTTTCGCCTGGTGTTGCTGCTGTTGGCGCTGATGGTCGGCGCAATTGCCTGGCGCATTGTCGATCTGCAGGTGTTCGACCAGAGCTTTCTGCAGGCCCATGGCGATGCCCGCAGCGTGCGGCATATCCCGATTCCGGCGCACCGCGGCTTGATCACCGACCGCAATGGCGAGCCGCTGGCCGTCAGCACGCCGGTGACCACCCTGTGGGCCAATGGCAAGGAACTGCAGAACGGCAAGGCCAAGTGGGGCGAGCTGGCTGCGGCCTTGGGGCAAGAGCCGAAAGCCTTCGGCGTGCGCCTGCAGGCCAATGCCGGGCGTGAATTTATGTACCTGGTGCGCGGCCTGACGCCCGAGCAGGGGCAGCGCATTCTCGACCTGAAAGTGCCCGGCGTGTACGCCATCGAAGAGTTCCGCCGCTTCTACCCGGCCGGTGAGGTGGCCGCCCATGTGGTGGGCTTTACCGATATCGATGATCGCGGTCGCGAAGGCATGGAGCTGGCGTTCGAGGACTGGCTGGCCGGCGTGCCGGGCAAGCGCCAGGTACTCAAGGATCGCCGTGGTCGGCTGATCAAGGATGTCCAGGTCGCGCAGAACGCCAAGGCCGGCAAGGCCTTGGCGCTGTCGATTGATCTACGCCTGCAGTACCTGGCTCACCGCGAGCTGCGCAAGGCGCTGATCGAGAACGGCGCCAAGGCCGGCAGCCTGGTGATGGTCGACGTGAAGACCGGCGAAGTGCTGGCCATGGTCAACCAGCCGACCTACAACCCGAACAATAGGCGCAATCTGCAGCCAGCGGCCATGCGCAACCGCGCCATGATCGATGTGTTCGAGCCGGGTTCGACGGTCAAACCCTTGTCGATGAGTGCCGCCCTGCAAAGTGGGCGCTGGAAGCCGAGCGATACGGTGGACGTCTGGCCGGGTTCGTTGCGCATCGGGCGCTACACCATCAAGGATGTGTCCAAGACCGAAGGGCGCACCCTGGACCTGACCGGCATCCTGATCAATTCCAGCAACGTCGGCATGAGCAAGATCGCCTTCGATATAGGTGGCGAAGTCATTCATGACCTGATGGGCAATCTGGGCTTTGGCCAGGACACTGGCCTGGGCTTCCCCGGTGAGCGGGTCGGCGCGCTGCCGAGTCACCGTGAATGGCGCCAGGCCGAGACCGCTACCCTGTCGTACGGTTATGGCTTGTCGGTCACCGCCATCCAGTTGGCCCACGCCTACGCGACCCTGGCCAACAACGGCAAGCTCCAGCCCCTGTCGATGACCCGCGTGGATGGCCAGCCAGAAGGGGCCCAGGTGCTGCCCGAGGACGTCGCCAAGACCATGCAGGGCATGCTGCAGCAAGTGATAGAGGCGCCGCGCGGCGTGTTCCGTGCCCAGGTGCCGGGCTACCACGTCTCCGGCAAGAGCGGCACCGCGCGTAAGGCCAGTGTCGGTACCAAGGGTTACACGGCTAACGCCTACCGTTCGCTGTTCGCCGGCTTCGGGCCGAGCGGCAACCCGCGCATCGCCCTGGTGGTGGTGATCGACGAACCGAGCAAGGCTGGCTACTTCGGGGGGCTGGTTTCTGCGCCGGTGTTCAGCAAGGTGATGGCCGGCTCGCTGCGACTGATGAACATCACCCCGGATAACGTGCCGCTGCCGGTCGATCCGCCAGCCGCCATGCCGCAAACCGCTAATGCTGGCGCTAGCAAGGGAGGGCGAATCTGATGCCCATGCCGCTCAATCAACTGTTGCCGCAAGCGCGTACCTCCGTACTGATTCGCGAATTGACCCTGGACAGCCGCAAGGTGCGTCCGGGCGACCTGTTTCTGGCGGTGCCCGGCACCCAGCAGGATGGCCGCGTGCATATCAGCGACGCGATTGCCCGGGGTGCCGCCGCGGTGGCCTATGAGGCCGAGGGTGCCACCATGATGACCGCCAGCAGCGCCGAGCTGGTGGCGCTCAAGGGCTTGGCCGGGCAGCTGTCGGCCATCGCCGGGCGCTTCTATGGCGAACCGAGCCGGGGCCTGCACCTGATCGGCATCACCGGCACCAACGGCAAGACCAGCGTCAGCCAGTTGCTGGCTCAGGCCCTGGACCTGCTGGGCGAGCGTTGCGGCTTCGTCGGCACCCTCGGCAACGGATTCTATAACGCTCTGGCCCTGGGCCGCCACACCCCGCCCGACCCTATTGGCGTGCAGGCCACCCTGGCCGATATGAAGAATGCCGGCGCCCGCGCGGTGGCCATGGAAGTGTCGTCCCATGGCTTGCACCAGGGCCGCGTCACGGCTCTGGCCTTCGACGTGGCGGTGTTCACCAACCTGTCGCGCGACCACCTGGACTATCACGGTTCGATGCAGGCCTATGCCGAGGCCAAGGCCATGCTGTTCAACAAGCCGAGCCTGCGCTGCCGGGTGCTGAATCTGGATGATGCCTATGGTCGCGAGCTGGCGGCGGTTGAGCAGGAGTCCCGTCTGATCAGTTACAGCCTGGAGGACGCCAGCGCCTATCTGTATTGCCGCGAAGCCCATTTCGACGAGCAGGGCGTGCGCGCCACCCTGGTCACCCCGCGCGGCGAAGGCAGCCTGCGCAGCTCGCTGCTCGGGCGTTTCAACCTGAGCAACCTGCTGGCCGTGGTCGGCACCCTGCTGGGCATGGACTACCCGCTGGACGAAATCCTCAAGTTGCTGCCGCAATTGCAGGGGCCGATCGGCCGCATGCAGCGCCTGGGCGGCGTCAAGCAACCGCTGGTGGTGGTCGATTACGCGCACACCCCGGATGCCCTGGAAAAAGTCCTGGAAGCCCTGCGCCCCCATGCCAAAGGTCGCCTGCTGTGCCTGTTCGGCTGCGGCGGCGATCGTGACAGCGGCAAGCGTCCGCTGATGGCCGCGGTGGTCGAGCGCCTGGCCGATGGCGTGCTGGTGACCGACGACAACCCGCGCACCGAAGCGCCCGAGCAGATGTTCCGCGATATCCGCGCCGGCTTCACTAGCCCGGAACGCGTGCAATTCGTCCACGGCCGCGGCCAGGCGATTGCCCAGATGATCGCCGCCGCCAGCGCCGATGACGTGCTGGTGCTGGCCGGCAAGGGCCATGAGGACTACCAGGAAATCAACGGCGAGCGCCAGCCCTTCTCCGATCTGGTCGAGGCCGCCAAGGCCCTGGCCGTCTGGCAGGTGGCCCATGCTTAAGGCGCTGCGTTTGAGCGAAGTGGCCGCGCCGCTGAACGCCCGGGTGATAGGCGCGGATGTGGCGTTCGACGCCGTCAGCAGCGACAGCCGGGCCATTCAACCGGGCCAGCTGTTTGTCGCCCTGACCGGCCCGCGTTTCGACGGTCACGATTACCTGGCCGAGGTGGCTGCAAAAGGTGCTGTGGCCGCACTGGTCGAGCGTGAAGTGGCGGACGCGCCGCTGCCGCAACTGCTGGTCGGCGATAGCCGTCTGGCCTTGGGCCAGCTGGGCGCGCTGAATCGTCAGGCATTTAGTGCACCGCTGGTGGCTATTACCGGTTCCAGCGGCAAGACCACGGTCAAGGAAATGCTCGCCAGCATCCTGCGCGCCGGTCTGCATGGCCCGGTGCTGGCGACTCGCGGCAACCTGAATAACGACCTCGGCGCACCGCTGACCCTGCTGGGGCTGGCCCCCGAGCATGTCGGCGCGGTGATCGAGTTGGGCGCCAACCATGTCGGCGAGATTGCCTACACCGTCAGCCTGACCAGGCCCCAGGTGGCCATCATCAATAACGCCGGTACCGCCCATGTCGGCGAGTTCGGCGGCCCGGAAAAGATAGTCCAGGCCAAGGGCGAAATCCTCGAAGGCCTGGGGGGCGGCGGCGTGGCCGTGCTCAATCTGGACGACCGCGCCTTCGCCACCTGGCAGCAGCTGGCGGCTGGCAGTCAGGTGCTGAGCTTCGCCCTGAGCAACCCAGCGGCAGATTTCCATGCCACCGACCTGGCCCGCGATGCCCGCGGTTGTTTGGCCTTTACCCTGCAGTGCGCGGCCGGCCAGGTGCGCATCCAGCTCAACCTGCTCGGCGAACACAATGTGGCCAACGCCCTGGCTGCCGCCGCCGCCGCCCAGGCCCTGGGTGTGTCGCTGCTGGCTATCCAGGCCGGGCTGGAAAGCCTGCAGCCGGTCAAGGGCCGCGCCGTCGCGCAGCTCGCGGCGAACGGCATGCGGGTGATAGATGACAGTTACAACGCCAATCCGGCCTCCATGTGCGCCGCCGTGGATATCCTCGCCGGGTTCTCCGGGCGCACAGTGCTGGTGCTCGGCGATATGGGCGAGCTGGGCAGCTGGGCCGAGCAGGGCCACCGCGAAGTCGGCCGCTATGCCGCCGGCAAGGTCTGCGCCCTCTATGCGGTGGGCCCGTTGATGGCTCACGCGGTTGCCGAATTTGGCGCAAATGGCCGGCACTTCGCCGACCAAGCCAGCCTGATTGCCGCGCTTGGCGCCGAGCCGGGCGACACCACCCTTTTAATTAAAGGTTCACGCAGCGCCGCGATGGAAAAAGTCGTGGCGGCGCTCTGTGGCACAGCCGGGGAGATTCACTAATGTTGCTGCTGCTGGCCGAATACCTGCAACAGTTCCACAAGGGTTTCGCAGTGTTCCAGTACCTGACACTGCGCGGCATCTTGGGCGTTCTGACCGCGCTGGCCCTGTCGTTGTGGCTGGGCCCCTGGATGATCCGCACCCTGCAGATCCGCCAGATCGGCCAGTCGGTGCGCAACGACGGTCCGCAGTCGCACCTGTCGAAGAAAGGCACGCCGACCATGGGCGGCGCGCTGATTCTTTCCGCCATCACCGTCAGCACCCTGCTCTGGGCCGACCTGTCCAACCGCTACGTGTGGGTGGTGCTGGCCGTGACCCTGCTGTTCGGCGCCATCGGCTGGGTCGACGACTACCGCAAGGTGATAGAGAAGAACTCCAAGGGCCTGCCGAGCCGCTGGAAGTACTTCTGGCAATCGGTGTTCGGCCTGGGCGCGGCCTTCTTCCTCTTTATGACGGCGCAGAGCCCGGTGGAGACCACCCTGATCCTGCCGATGCTCAAGGGCTTCAGCCTCGAACTGGGCCTGGGCTTCGTGGTGCTGACCTATTTCGTCATCGTCGGTTCGAGCAACGCGGTGAACCTCACCGATGGCCTGGATGGCCTGGCGATTCTGCCCACCGTGATGGTCGGCGGCGCGCTGGGGATCTTCTGCTACCTGTCGGGCAACGTGAAGTTCGCCGAGTACCTGTTTATTCCCTACGTGCCGGGAGCGGGTGAGCTGATCGTATTCTGCGCCGCGCTGGTCGGCGCCGGCCTGGGCTTTCTCTGGTTCAACACCTACCCGGCCCAGGTCTTTATGGGCGACGTCGGCGCGCTGGCCCTGGGTGCTGCCCTGGGCGCCATCGCCGTGATAGTGCGTCAGGAAGTGGTGCTGTTCATCATGGGCGGGGTGTTCGTCATGGAGACCCTGTCGGTGATCATTCAGGTCGCCTCCTTCAAGTTGACCGGCAAGCGCGTGTTCCGCATGGCGCCGATTCACCACCACTTCGAACTCAAAGGCTGGCCCGAGCCGCGGGTGATAGTACGTTTCTGGATCATCACCGTGATTCTGGTGCTGATCGGCCTTGCCACCTTGAAACTGCGTTGAGGAAAACATGAGCCTGATCGCTTCTGACCACTTCCGCATCGTTGTCGGTCTCGGCAAGAGCGGCATGTCCCTGGTGCGCTTCCTGGCGCGCCAGGGCCTGCCCTTTGCCGTGGTCGACACCCGTGCCAACCCGCCGGAGCTGAGCACCTTGCGTGAGCAGTTCCCGCAGGTGGAAGTGCGTTGCGGCGAGCTGGACGTGGACTTCCTCTGCCGCGCCAGCGAGCTGCTGATCAGCCCCGGCCTGGCCATCGCCACCCCGGCGCTGCAGGCCGCCGCCGCGCGCGGGGTCAAGCTGTCCGGCGATATCGAACTGTTCGCCCGTTATGCCAAGGCGCCGATAGTCGCCATCACCGGCTCCAACGCCAAGAGCACAGTCACCACCTTGGTCGGCGAGATGGCCGCGGCGGCGGGCAAGAAGGTGGCGGTGGGCGGCAACCTGGGCACCCCGGCGCTGGACCTGCTGAGCGACGAGATCGAGCTGTATGTGCTGGAACTGTCGAGCTTCCAGCTGGAAACCACCGAGCAGCTGAATGCCGAAGTGGCGACCTGCCTGAATATCAGCGAAGACCATATGGATCGCTACGCCGATCTGCAGGCCTATCACCTGGCCAAGCACCGCATCTTCCGCGGCGCCCGTCAGGTGGTGGTGAATCGCGACGACGCGCTGTCGCGGCCGCTGGTGGCCGACCAGCTGCCGTGCTGGTTCTTCGGCTTGGGCAAGCCGGACTTCAAGCGTTTCGGCCTGCTCGAGGAAAGCGGCGAGAAGTGCCTGGGTTACCAGTTCGCCGCGCTGCTTCCGGTGCGCGAACTGAAGATTCGCGGCGCGCACAACCAGTCCAACGCCCTGGCGGCCCTGGCTCTGGGCCACGCCGTGGGCCTGCCGTTCGAGGCTATGTTGCAGACCCTGCGTAGCTTCGCCGGCTTGCCGCACCGCTGCCAGTGGGTCGGTGAGCATGATGATGTGAGCTATTACGACGACTCCAAGGCCACCAACGTCGGCGCCGCCCTGGCCGCCATCGAAGGCCTGGGTGCGGATATCCCGGGCAAGCTGGTGCTGATCGCCGGTGGCGACGGCAAGGGCGCCGATTTCTCCGCACTGAAAAATCCGGTCGGCAAATTCTGCCGCGCCGTGGTGCTGCTCGGTCGCGATGCCGAGCTGCTGGCCGCCGCCATAGGCGATGCCGTGCCGCTGATCCGGGTCAAGACCCTGGACGAAGCCGTGCAGCGCGCGGCCGAATTGGCCGAGGCGGGCGATGCCGTGCTGCTGTCGCCGGCCTGCGCGAGCCTGGACATGTTCAAGAACTTCGAAGAGCGCGGGCGCCTGTTCGCCCAGGCAGTGGAGGGCTTGCACTGATGCTCGCGCGCCTGCTCGCCGCACCTTCGCCACTGCATACCAGTCGGGGCATCGACCTGGACTTCCCGCTGCTGGCCGGTTGCCTGGCGTTGCTCGGCCTGGGGCTGGTGATGATCACCTCGGCCTCCTCGGAAGTGGCCGCTGCGCTGTCCGGCAACCCGCTGTACCACATGATTCGCCACCTGATTTACCTGGTCATAGGTTTTGCCGCCGGGTTTATCACCCTGCTGGTGCCGATGGCGCTGTGGCAGCGTTTCAGCGGCACCCTGCTGCTGCTCGCCTTCGTTCTGCTGATCCTGGTGCTGCTGCCGGGCATCGGTCGTGAGGTCAACGGCGCCAAGCGCTGGATAGGTTTCGGCCTGTTCAACCTGCAGCCGTCGGAACTGGCCAAGCTGTTCACCGTGATGTTTATCGCCGGCTACCTGGTACGCCGCCAGGAGGAAGTGCGCGAGAAGCTCACCGGCTTTATCAAGCCGATGCTGGTGCTCGGCCCGATCGCCGTGCTGCTGCTGGCCGAACCGGACTTCGGCGCCACCGTGGTGCTGGTCGGTTCGTGCATCGCCATGCTGTTCCTCGGCGGCATCAACCTGTTGCGCTTTATCCCGCTGGTTGCCGGGGTGCTGGCGTTGGGTGGGTTGGTGATGACCAGCCAGGCCTATCGCATGAAGCGCCTGACCAACTTCCTCGATCCCTGGGCCGAACAGTTTGGCGATGGCTACCAGCTGAGCCAGGCGCTGATCGCCTTCGGCCGCGGTGAATGGTTCGGCGTCGGCCTGGGCAACAGCATCCAGAAGCAGTTCTACCTGCCGGAAGCCCACACCGACTTCGTCTTCGCCGTGCTGGCCGAAGAACTGGGCATGCTCGGCGCGCTGATCACAGTCGGGCTGTTCGTGTTTGTCAGCGTGCGCGCTTTGTATATCGGTCTGTGGGCGGAGAAGGCCAAGCAGTTCTTCGCCGCCTATGTGGCCTACGGCCTGTCCTTTCTGTGGATCGGCCAGGTGCTGATCAATATCGGGGTGAACGTCGGCCTGCTGCCGACCAAAGGCCTGACCCTGCCATTCCTCAGCTACGGCGGCAGCTCCCTGGTGATCTGCTGTGTCAGCCTGGCCCTGCTGCTGCGTATCGAGTGGGAACGGCGTACCCAGCTCGGCAGCGATCAGGTCGATTTCACCGAGTCGGATTTCTTCGAAGGACATGGCACCGAGGAGGCCCGGCATGCGCGGTAATGTGCTGATCATGGCCGGCGGCACCGGCGGGCATGTGTTCCCGGCCCTGGCCTGCGCCAAGGAATTCAAGGCGCGCGGCTACAGCGTGCATTGGCTGGGCACGCCGCGCGGCATCGAGAATGAATTGGTCCCGGCCGCCGGTTTG
This sequence comes from Pseudomonas sp., assembly GCF_030696055.1. Classification (GTDB taxonomy): domain Bacteria; phylum Pseudomonadota; class Gammaproteobacteria; order Pseudomonadales; family Pseudomonadaceae; genus Aquipseudomonas. Next base: position 16,876 of record NZ_JAUYNP010000106.1, read on the forward strand.
CCGCTGCACCTGATCGGCGTTAGCGGCCTGCGTGGCAAGGGCAAGCTGGCCTTGCTCAAGGCGCCGTTCCAGCTGCTCAGGGCCCTGTTCCAGGCGCGCAAGATCATGCGTGAACTCGAGCCGGTGTGCGTGCTCGGCATGGGCGGCTATGTCACCGGCCCCGGCGGCCTGGCCGCAAAAATGAGTGGCGCGCCGCTGATCATCCACGAGCAGAACGCCGTGGCCGGCACCGCCAACCGCAGCCTGGTGCCGTTCGCCAGCCGCGTCTGCGAGGCCTTCCCGAATACCTTCGCCGGCAGCGCCAAGCGTCGCACCACCGGCAATCCGGTGCGCGAAGAGCTGTTCCTGGAAACCCCGCGTGATTCGCTGCGCAAGCGCCAGCCGCGGCTGCTGATTCTGGGCGGCAGCCTGGGTGCCGAGCCGCTCAACAAGCTGTTGCCCGAGGCTCTGGCCCTGGTGCCGAGCGAGCTGCGTCCGCAGTTGTTCCATCAGGCCGGCAAGCAACACGATGGCATTACTGCGGAACGCTATGGCGCGGTTGGCGTCGAAGCGCAGGTCGTGCCCTTTATCAAGGACATGGCCCGCGCCTATGCCTGGGCCGATCTGGTGGTGTGCCGCGCCGGCGCCCTGACCATCAGCGAGCTGGCCGCCGCCGGTCTGCCGTCGTTCCTGGTGCCGCTGCCCCATGCGATCGACGACCACCAGACGCGCAATGCCGCTTATCTGGCCAAGGAGGGCGCCGCCGTCCTTCTGCCGCAAGGCTCCACTGACGCCGCCATGTTGGCCGCGCAGCTGACCGAGGTTTTGATGCATCCCGAACGATTGAAAGAGATGGCCGGCACCGCTCGTAGCCTGGCCAAACCCGATGCAACCCGCACCGTTGTCGATATCTGCCTGGAGGTGGCTCGTGGCTAAGTCTCCCGCTGCCGCACGCTCGGAAATCCGCCGCATGCGCCGCATCCGCCGTATCCATTTCGTCGGCATCGGCGGCGCCGGCATGTGCGGCATCGCCGAAGTGCTGCTCAACCTCGGCTACGAAGTCTCAGGTTCCGATCTGAAGGCCTCGGCCGTTACCGAACGCCTGCAGAACTTCGGTGCGCAGATATTTATCGGCCACCACGCCGAGAACGTCGAACAGGCCGATGTGTTGGTGGTGTCTAGCGCCATCAATACCGCCAACCCGGAAGTCGCCACCGCCCTGGAGCGGCGTATCCCGGTGGTGCCGCGGGCCGAGATGCTCGCCGAGCTGATGCGCTATCGCCACGGCATCGCCGTGGCTGGCACCCATGGCAAGACCACTACCACCAGCCTGCTGGCCTCGGTATTCGCCGCCGGCGGCCTGGACCCGACCTTCGTGATTGGCGGCCGCCTGAACGCCGCGGGCACCAATGCCCAGCTCGGTAGCAGCCGTTACCTGATCGCCGAGGCGGACGAGAGCGATGCCAGCTTCCTGCATCTGCAGCCGATGGTCTCGGTGGTCACCAATATCGACATGGACCATATGAGCACCTACGAAGGCGACTTCAACAAGTTGAAGAAAACCTTCGTCGAGTTCCTGCACAACCTGCCGTTCTACGGCCTGGCCGTGGTCTGCGTGGACGATCCGGTGGTGCGCGAGATACTCCCGCAGATCGGCCGCCCGACCGTCACCTACGGTTTCGATGAAGGCGCCGACGTACGCGCGATCAATGTGCGTCAGCAGGGCATGCAGACCTTCTTCACCGTGCTGCGCCGTGAGCGCGAGCCGCTGGATGTGTCGGTGAATATGCCGGGCAACCACAACGTATTGAACGCCCTGGCCACCATCGCCATCGCCAGCGACGAAGGCATCAGCGACGAGGCCATAGTCCAGGGGCTGTCGGGCTTCCAGGGCGTGGGCCGGCGCTTCCAGGTGTACGGCGAGCTGCCGGTGGACGGCGGCAGCGTGATGCTGGTCGACGACTACGGTCACCACCCGCGCGAAGTCGCCGCGGTGATCAAGGCGGTGCGTGGCGGTTGGCCGGAGCGCCGTCTGGTGATGGTCTATCAGCCGCACCGTTTCAGCCGCACCCGCGACCTCTACGACGATTTCGTCCAGGTGCTGGGCGACGCCAAGGTGCTGCTGTTGATGGAGGTCTACCCGGCCGGCGAAGAGCCGATCCCCGGTGCCGACAGCCGCCACCTGTGCCACAGCATCCGTCAGCGCGGCCAACTGGACCCCATCTATATCGAGCGCGGCGTGGACCTGGCGCCCATCGTCAAGCCGCTGCTGCGTGCCGGCGACATCCTGCTGTGCCAGGGTGCCGGCGATATCGGCGGCCTGGCCCCGCAACTGTTGCACAGCCCGCTGTTCGCGGCGGCCGCCGAGTTGAAAGAGGAGCCGGACGGCGAGCTGAAAGAGGAGTCGAAATGAGTGCCGTTAATTTGAACTCCCCATTCCCGGTCGGCGCCTTCGGTCGCGTCGCCGTGCTGTTCGGCGGCAAGAGCGCCGAGCGCGAAGTCTCGCTGAAGTCCGGCAATGCCGTGCTGCAAGCCCTGCAAAGCGCTGGCGTGGATGCCTTCGGCATAGACGCCGGCGATGACCTGCTGCAGCGCCTGACCAGCGAAAAGATCGACCGCGCCTTTATCGTGCTGCACGGCCGTGGCGGTGAAGACGGCAGCATGCAGGGCCTGCTCGAGTGCGCCGGCATCCCCTACACCGGCAGCGGCATCCTGGCTTCGGCATTGGCCATGGACAAGCTGCGTACCAAGCAGGTCTGGCAGAGCCTCGGCCTGCCGACGCCACGGCATGCGGTGCTGGCCTCACGGGACGACTGCGAAGCGGCTGCCGCCGAGCTGGGCTTTCCGCTGATCGTCAAGCCGGCCCATGAAGGCTCCAGCATCGGCATGGCCAAGGTCGCCAGCCTGGATGAGCTGATTGCCGCCTGGCAGGACGCCAGCCGCTATGACTCCCAGGTGCTGGTCGAGCAGTGGATCCATGGCCCGGAGTACACCATCGCCATGTTGCGCGGCCAGGTGCTGCCGCCTATTGGCCTGGGTACCCCGCACAGCTTCTACGACTACGACGCCAAGTATCTGGCCAATGACACCCAGTACCGCATTCCCTGCGGCCTGGACGCAGCCAAGGAAGCCGAGCTGAAAGACCTCACCGCGCGCGCTTGCGAAGCGGTTGGCACCCAGGGCTGGGCCCGTGCCGATGTGATGCAGGATGCGGATGGCAAGTTCTGGCTGCTGGAAGTCAACACAGTGCCAGGCATGACCGATCACAGCCTGGTGCCGATGGCCGCCCGTGCCGCCGGCCTGGATTTCCAGCAACTGGTGTTGGCGATCCTCGCCGACAGTCTCGAGGCGCGGGGTTAAGCCATGGTCGCCACCCTTCGTCACCAGCCAGGTTCTGCCCGCGCCCCCGTGCGCGGCAAGCCTGCGCAGCGCGGCGCCAGCCGTCTGGTGGCCAAGGAGCCGATCAATCTGCGGGCACATCTGCCCAAGGCCCGTCTTACTGGGATAGGCGCCTGGCTGAAACGCATCAGCTGGCCGCTGTTGTTGCTCGCACTGGGTTACGGCGCTTACGACTTGTCGTTGCGGGCGTTGCCCTATGCCGACCAGCCGATTGCCAAGATCAGCGTGGAAGGCGATCTGAGTTACATCAATCAGCAGGCCGTGCAGCAGCGCATCGAGCCCTATGCCGCGGCGAGCTTTTTCGGTGTCGACCTGCTGAGCATGCGCCGCGAGCTGGAACTGATGCCCTGGATCGCCAGCGCCCAGGTGCGCCGCGTATGGCCGGACCAGCTGGTGGTGCGCCTGGAAGAACAACTGCCGATTGCCCGCTGGGGCGATGAGGCGCTGCTGAACAACCAGGGTCAGGCGTTCGCGCCGCAGGAACTGGCGAATTACCAACACCTGCCGCAGCTCTATGGCCCTCAGCGGGCGCAGCAGCAGGTGATGCAGCAATACCAGGTACTCAGCCAGATGCTGCGGCCCATGGGTTTTTCCGTGTCGCGCCTGGAATTGCGTGAACGCGGCAGCTGGTTTCTCTCCACCGGGCAGGGCATCGAGCTGCTGCTGGGACGCGACCACCTGGTGGAAAAAATGCGGCGCTTCACGGCCATCTACGACAAGGCCTTGAAAGAGCAACAAACGAATATCGCGCGGATCGATCTGCGTTACGCCAACGGCCTGGCCGTGGCGTGGCGTGAGCCGGTCGCGCCCACGGCGGCGCAAACCGCTGTCGTGCAGTGAATCAGGAGAAGACAAGACTCATGGCAAACGTGCAGAGCGGCAAGATGATAGTCGGCCTCGACATTGGCACCTCCAAGGTGGTGGCGCTGGTGGGTGAGGTCAATGCGGATGGTCAGCTGGAAATCGTCGGCATCGGCACTCATCCGTCCCGCGGCCTGAAGAAAGGCGTGGTGGTGAATATCGAGTCCACCGTGCAATCGATCCAGCGCGCCATCGAGGAAGCCCAACTGATGGCCGGTTGCCGTATCCACTCGGCCTTCGTCGGCGTGGCCGGCAACCATATCCGCAGCCTCAACAGCCACGGCATAGTCGCCATCCGCGATCGCGAAGTCAGCCCGGCGGACCTCGATCGGGTGCTGGATGCCGCCCAGGCCGTGGCCATCCCGGCCGATCAGCGGGTGCTGCACACCCTGCCGCAGGACTATGTGATCGATAACCAGGAAGGCGTGCGCGAGCCCCTGGGCATGTCCGGCGTGCGCCTGGAAGCCAAGGTGCACGTGGTGACCTGCGCGGTGAACGCGGCGCAGAACATCGAGAAGTGCGTGCGTCGCTGCGGCCTGGAAGTCGACGACATCATTCTCGAGCAGCTGGCATCCGCTTATGCGGTGCTTACCGACGACGAGAAGGAGCTGGGCGTGTGCCTGGTGGATATCGGCGGCGGTACCACCGACATCTGCATCTTCACCGAAGGTGCGATCCGCCATACCGCGGTGATCCCGATTGCCGGCGACCAGGTCACCAACGACATCGCCATGGCCCTGCGCACGCCGACCCAGTATGCCGAAGAGATCAAGATTCGTTATGCTTGCGCGCTGGCCAAGCTGGCCGGCGCCGGCGAGACCATCAAGGTGCCGAGCGTCGGCGATCGTCCGCCACGCGACCTGTCGCGTCAGTCATTGGCCGAAGTGGTCGAGCCGCGTTACGACGAGCTGTTCACCCTGATCCAGGCTGAACTGCGGCGCAGCGGCTACGAGGACCTGATCCCGGCCGGGATAGTCCTCACCGGCGGTACAGCCAAGATGGAAGGAGCCGTCGAGCTGGCCGAAGAGATTTTCCATATGCCGGTACGCCTGGGCGTGCCCCACAGTGTCAAAGGATTGGCCGACGTAGTGCGTAACCCCATCTATTCCACAAGCGTGGGCCTGCTTATGTACGGGCTGCAGAAGCAGACCGACGGCATCTCCATGTCTGCCATCGGCAACTACAGCGATGAACCCAAACAACCTGTACTGGAGCGGCTGAAACGCTGGGTCCAGGGCAATTTCTGATTTTGCAGTAGGCGTTATAACTAGAAAGTAAAGGAGAGGCAAAATGTTTGAACTCGTAGACAGCGCTCCACAAAGTGCGGTTATCAAGGTCATAGGCGTGGGCGGCGGCGGCGGTAACGCAGTCAACCACATGGCGAAAAACAACATCGAAGGCGTCGAGTTCATCTGCGCCAACACCGATGCCCAAGCACTGAAAAACATCGGTGCGCGTACCGTGCTGCAACTCGGCACTGGCGTGACCAAAGGCCTGGGCGCGGGCGCCAACCCGGAAGTCGGCCGTCAGGCGGCGATGGAAGACCGCGAGCGTATCGCCGAAGTGCTGCAAGGCACCGATATGGTCTTTATCACCACCGGCATGGGCGGTGGTACCGGTACCGGTGCAGCGCCGGTAATCGCCCAAGTGGCCAAGGAAATGGGCATTCTCACCGTTGCGGTGGTGACCCGTCCGTTCCCCTTCGAAGGCCGCAAGCGCATGCTGATTGCCGAAGAAGGCATTCGCGCGCTGTCGGAAAGCGTCGATTCGCTGATCACCATCCCCAACGAGAAGCTGCTGACCATCCTCGGCAAGGACGCCAGCCTGCTGTCCGCCTTCGCCAAGGCCGACGATGTGCTGGCCGGTGCCGTGCGCGGTATCTCCGACATCATCAAACGTCCGGGCATGATCAACGTCGACTTCGCCGACGTGAAAACCGTGATGAGCGAAATGGGCATGGCGATGATGGGCACCGGTTGCGCCAGTGGTCCGAACCGCGCCCGTGAAGCCACCGAAGCGGCGATCCGCAATCCGCTGCTGGAAGACGTCAACCTGCAAGGCGCGCGCGGCATCCTGGTGAATATCACCGCCGGTCCTGACCTGTCCCTGGGTGAGTACTCCGACGTGGGTAACATCATCGAGCAGTTCGCCTCCGAGCACGCCACCGTCAAAGTGGGCACAGTGATCGATCCGGATATGCGCGACGAGCTGCACGTGACAGTGGTCGCCACTGGCCTGGGTGCGCGTATCGAGAAGCCGGTCAAGGTCATCGACAACACCGTGCAAGTGACTGCCAGCAACGGCTCGCATGCCGCCGCAGCGTCGGCGCGCGGCGAGCAAAGCGTCAACTACAAGGACTACGAGCGTCCTACCGTTCAGCGTCAAAGCCACGGCGGCGCGGCCACTGCGGCCAAGCTGAATCCGCAGGATGACCTGGACTACCTGGATATTCCGGCCTTTCTGCGTCGTCAGGCTGATTGATGGAATGTATCAGGAGTATTGGGGTGATTGGTGTTCAGCAAAGGCCGGTTCTGCTATCATCGCCGGCCATTGTTGAAAACTATTCGCAACTAGTGCTATAGCGGCCAAAGCCATGATCAGACAACGCACCCTGAAGAACATCATCCGCGCCACCGGCGTCGGCCTGCATTCCGGGGAAAAGGTATACCTGACCCTGAAGCCGGCACCCGTGGACACCGGTATCGTGTTCCGTCGTACCGACCTGGATCCTGTCGTGGAAATTCCCGCGCGTGCAGGCAATGTTGGTGAAACCACCATGTCGACCACTCTGGTCAATGGTGATGTCAAGGTGGATACGGTAGAGCACCTGCTTTCGGCCATGGCTGGCCTGGGCATCGATAACGCCTACGTCGAGCTCTCCGCGTCCGAAGTGCCGATCATGGATGGCAGCGCCGGGCCCTTTGTATTCCTGATTCAATCCGCTGGTTTGCAAGAGCAGGATGCCCACAAGAAGTTCATCCGCATCATCCGCGAAGTGACAGTCGAAGAGGGCGACAAGCGCGCCACCTTCGTGCCCTTCGAGGGGTTCAAGGTGACCTTCGAGATTGATTTCGATCACCCGGCATTCCGCAATCGCACCCAGTCGGCCAGTGTGGATTTCTCCAGCACTTCCTTTGTCAAGGAAGTCAGCCGGGCACGCACTTTTGGCTTTATGCGCGACATCGAGTTCCTCCGTTCGCAGAACCTGGCACTCGGCGGCAGCGTGGACAACGCCATCGTAGTGGACGAGCACCGCGTGTTGAACGAAGACGGCCTGCGTTACGAGGACGAGTTCGTCAAACACAAGATTCTCGATGCCATCGGCGATCTCTACCTGCTGGGCAATAGCCTGATCGGCGAGTTCAAAGGCTTCAAATCGGGGCATGCCTTGAATAATCTGCTGCTACGCACCTTGATAGAGCAGACCGATGCCTGGGAAGTCGTCACCTTCGACGACCCCAATACTGCGCCAATCTCTTACATGCGCCCGGTTGCGGCCGTGTAACGCAATACCCTCCTTCTTTACTTTTAGAGGCCACCCTAGGGTGGCCTCTTTTTTATGGCCTGCCATCCCTGGCGGCCACCCTTCGGGCCGTCGCTGCGCGACGTTAAAAATGATTCCCGATCATTTTTTGCCTGCTTTTTAGTCAGCCTTGCCGTGTCTGGCCAGGCGCTCCAGGGCGGCGCGCAGCTTGGGGTCGGAGATGCCATCGGCGGTGGCCTGGATGCTTTCCGCGGCACTGCTGGACAGGCTGATGGTGCGACCGGGGCTACGCCTTTCGGCAGTCGGAGGTTGCACCTTGAACAGTATCTTGGTTAAGGTCGCGAACTCTTCGAGGGCTTGCAGCTGTTTCAGCAGGCGTCGTTGTTGATAACGCAAACGGGTGGCCCAGTGGCCATCGGTGACGATAAGCAATAAGCAGCCCTCGCGCCAGGACGCTACATGGCAGTGTTCGCGGGCCGCAGGTTGCAGCTGGCTTTCCACTAAGTGCTGGAGATGGTCGAGGCGTTGCGCCTGGCTGAACAGGGCTTTCAGGGGCTTCACTTCGCGCATCAGCGCGGCGGTCGCTTTAGCCGGCAAAGGACGAAATGTCATGGCAGGACGCCTGGGAGAGTGGAGCCGCCATGGTAGCAGAATCCCTGCTGCCGACTGGGGTTCCACCACTAAGGGGAAAGCCTTGCAGATCATTTTGCTCAGTCGGCACCAAGGTGCCGCGCGTTCGCTCAGTCTGGATATGCGCTGGCTGCTGCTGGCGCTGTTGCTCTTGCTCTGTGCCGCCGGGGTCAGCGGTGCGGCTGTTGGCGCCTGGTGGGCGCCATCGCTGAGCGACCCTAATGGTGAGGCGCATATCACTCAGGCCCTGGATCAGCAGCGCGCCGAAGTCGGGGCCGTGCGCCGTGATGCGCAGCTGCAACTGGACGCCTTCGCCGTGCATGTCGCCGAGTTGCAGGCGCGCCTGACGCGCCTCGACGCCTTGGGCGCGCGGCTGACCGAGTTGGCGGATCTGGATGCCGATGAGTTCGACTTCTCCCTCAATGTCGGTCAGGGCGGCGCGGAAGATAGCCTGGGTGACGCGGCCTATGCCCCGCCGCCCTTTATGGATGAACTGGATCAGCTGAGCCTGCGCCTGGACAGTCGCGAGCAACTGCTGGAAGAGCTCGAACAGCTGATCAGCGAGCGCCGTCTGAGCGAGGCCGAGTACCTGTCCGGCATGCCGGTGCGGCAAGGCTATATGTCCTCGCCGTTCGGCCGTCGCGTCCACCCCTTGACCGGGCGCAGCACACAGCACAAGGGCGTCGACTTCGCGGCCAAAGCCGGCAGTGATGTCGTGGCGGTAGCCGCCGGAGTGGTGACCTTCTCCGGCACTAAGTCAGGCTACGGCAATACCGTTGAAATCAGTCATGCCGACGGTTATGTCACCCTCTATGCCCACAATCGAAGCAATGTGGTGCAGATCGGCGACTTGGTGCAGCGTGGCCAGACCATCGCCAAGGTCGGGCGCACGGGGCGCGCCAGCGGTAACCATGTGCACTTCGAGGTGAGCAAGAATGACCGCGTGGTCAATCCGGCGAGCTATATAGCGCGAGTCAGCGACGCCGAATAACCGGCCGTTTAAAAACTACTGCGCTCGGCTATGCAGCGTTGAAGTCAGCCTCAAAATGCTCATGTACAACTCGTACATTGCGCTTTTTCGGCCGACTTCGCCTTGCCTAGCCGTCGCTCGTAACATTTTTAAACGGTCTGATAACGCCGCTTTCCTCAACGGCTTTTCCGGGTAGAATGCCCCTTCGCACGCAGCCATGCAGGCTGCCTGGGTCGTTTTTAAGCCGCCCCCAATCCATACGCCTGGAAGATCCTGTCGATATGTTTGCGCCTTTGTTGAAGAAACTCTTTGGAAGCAAGAACGAGCGTGAAGTGAAACGCATGCTCAAGACGGTACAGGACGTCAATGCGCTCGAGGAGCAAATGCTCGCGCTCTCCGATGAGCAACTGCGTGCCAAGACCGACGAGTTCAAGGCCCGTCTGGCGCAAGGCGAAACCCTCGACCAGTTGCTTCCCGAGGCCTTTGCCGTAGCCCGCGAGGCCGGCAAGCGGGTGATGGGCATGCGCCACTTCGACGTGCAGTTGATCGGCGGCATGACCTTGCACGAAGGCA
>NZ_JAUYNP010000109.1 GCF_030696055.1 Pseudomonas sp.
TCCTGAAAAAAGATCTGCTCGGCCCCGGTGTGACCAACGCCGACGTGCTGGCCGCCACCGAATGCGTGATGCCCTGCTTCGAGATTGTCGATTCGCGCATCCGCGATTGGAAAATCAAGATCGAGGACACAGTGGCGGACAACGCCTCCTGCGGGCTGTTCGTGCTCGGCGACACGGCGGTGTCGCCACGCCAGGTCGACCTAGTCACCTGCGGCATGCTGGTGGAGAAGAACGGCCAGTTGCTCAGCACCGGTGCCGGCGCCGCGGCCCTGGGTTCGCCGGTCAACTGCGTGGCCTGGCTGGCCAACACCCTGGGCCGCTTCGGCATCCCGTTGAAGGCTGGCGAAGTGATCCTCTCCGGCTCGCTGGTACCCCTGGAGCCGGTCAAAGCCGGCGACTTCATGCGCGTCGAGATCGGCGGCATCGGCAGCGCCTCCGTGCGCTTCACCTGATCGAACAGAGGACAACCCCCATGAGCAAGAAACTCAAGGCGGCCATTATCGGCCCCGGCAATATCGGTACCGATCTGGTGATGAAGATGCTCCGTTCCGAGTGGATCGAGCCGGTGTGGATGGTCGGCATCGACCCCAACTCCGATGGCCTCAAGCGCGCCCGCGAATTCGGCATGAAGACCACAGCCGAAGGCGTCGACGGCCTGCTGCCACATGTGCTGGACGACGACATCCGCATCGCTTTCGACGCCACCTCGGCCTATGTGCATGCCGAGAATAGCCGCAAGCTCAACGCGCTTGGCGTGCTGATGGTCGACCTAACCCCAGCGGCCATCGGCCCTTACTGCGTGCCGCCGGTCAACCTCAAGCAGCACGTCGGCCGCCTGGAAATGAACGTCAACATGGTCACCTGCGGCGGCCAGGCAACCATCCCTATGGTCGCCGCAGTCTCCCGCGTGCAGCCGGTGGCCTACGCCGAGATCGTCGCCACCGTGTCCTCGCGCTCTGTCGGCCCTGGCACGCGCAAGAACATCGACGAGTTCACCCGCACCACCGCCGGAGCCATTGAGCAGGTCGGCGGC
>NZ_JAUYNP010000118.1 GCF_030696055.1 Pseudomonas sp.
CTCGTTCTCGATATCGGTGAGCAGCAGGCGGGCGTTGTCGTAGCGGTAGCGCAGCTGGCTGCCGTCGGGATTGATCCGCCGACTGACCAGGTGCAGGCCGTCGGCGTATTCGTAGTGGGTGATGCGGCCCAGTTCGTCGCGCTCGCCGGTGACCTTGCCGTAGGCGTTGTAGCTGAAGGCGCGGGTGCCGCCGCCGGGCAGGCTGACTTGCGTCAGGCGGCCTACGGCATCCCATTGGTACTGGGTGATGGCGCCGTTTTCGTCCTGGCGGGTGATCTGCCGGCCCTGGGCGTCGTAGCGGTAACGCCGCTCGCCGCCATTCGGCAGTTGCTCCTCGAGCAGTTGCCCCAGCGGGTTCCACGCCAGTTTGTGGCTGCTGCCGTCGGGGTGGCGGATGGCAAGCAGGCGCCCTTGAGCGTCGTAGCTGTACTGGGTGGTGTGGCCGTGCGGGTCGGTCTGCGCGGTGATATCGCCTTGCGCGTTGCGCCTGTATGCCCAGGTCGCCTCGCCGCGTTGTACCGCGCTGACGAAGCCGTCGCGGTACTCGTAGGCAATCGGTTGGTCTTCCGGCGGTATCACCGCGCTGAGTCGACCGGCCTCGTCGTAACGGTATTCGGTGATGGCGCCGAGCGGGTCTTGCTCGGCGATCAGCTGGCCTTTTTCATCGTAGGACTTGAGGGTTTGCGCGCCGTCCGGGTCGACCTGTTTGATCAGCCGGGCATTCTCGTCGTGGACGTAGACTTGTTCGCTGCCGTCGGCGTTGAGCACCGTGACGCCGCCCTTGTCGTCCCAGATATAGCGCGCGTCCATCTGCCGGAAGTTGCCCCAGTGACGCACGCAGCGTGCCTGTTTGCCTGCGCCCTGCCATTCCCAGTAGAAGGCCGCGCCGCCAGCCAGTTGCCGTTCGAGGATGACGCTGGCGTCGTCGTAGCGGTAGCGCTCGGTCTCGCCGAGGGCATTGCTGGCTTCGAGCAATTGCCCCGCCGCGTTATAGCGGTAGCGCACCAGGGTCTGTACGGTTTGCCAGCTGTCTTCCTCGTTGTCCGCCGGGCGCTGGAGCTGGTAATCCACCGCTGCGATATGCCTGCCCTCGTAGCACAGCTTCAGTGCGCGGCCGGCCGTGCTGCTCAGGCGCTGGATGCGCCCCAGCAGGTCGCGACTGAGGTTGAGGCGGTTGCCATAGGCATCGCTGATGGCGATCAGGTAACCGCCCTGTGGGTCGCGGCGAAAGTGATAGAAGCGCGGCGCTTTCCCGGCCTGGGCGAGTATCAGTTCGGCGGGATCGTCGCCCAGGTAGATGGCCGCGCGCGACAACCTGTTGGTAATGGCCGGACGCTGCTGGCTGGGTAGCGGGAAAGTCGTACGCCGGTTCTCGTGGTCGGTCCACACCAGGCTGTCGCCTTCCAGGTCCAGGCGGTGCGCCAGGCTGTGGCTCCAGCCATAGCCCAGCCCGCGGTCAATCTCGGCGGCGCTGGTGCGATACAGGCGGCTCCAGGGAAAGGCCAGCAGGCCGTCCAGTTCGCCGTCGGTGAGGGTCAACAGCTCTTCGCCGGTAACCATCGACACGGGACATTTGTCAGTGCAGGTTTTATCGGCGCTGTCCGCCGCTTTGTCGTTTGGCGTTTTCGCCGGGGCCGATGCGTCGTCCACCGCATCCGCTTTCGTCACCCGGGTGTTTCGCGTTTTGCGGCGGCGAATGCCGAGCGTATCCGGCTCGGTCAGATTTATACCCTGGGCCGGGCTCTTGACCTGTACGGTGGCCTTCTGCGAGCTATTGACCAGCACCTCGCCTCGCGCGGCCAGGGGTTTGACCGCCTCGGCATGAGGCTTGAGAGCATGGCTCTTGCTCACATCGATCAGGGTCTGCACGGCTTTTCGCAGTTGCTCGGCGGCGCCGTTGCTAAGCCCCTTGGCCACCTTGACCGAATAGCGCACCACCAGCCCGGCGCCACCGGTCAGGACTATGCCCAGCAGCACGTCCAGCAACAGCCCACTGACCAGCTGGGAGGTGAACTCCGCCACCACGGTGGGCGGCAGCAGCTGCACCCAGCACACCACGGCGGAGGCATAGAGGAACATCAGCGGTTCGTCGCTGACGATCATCAATACGGTGTGCATCAGCTCCTTGGCCTGAGCCTTGAGCTTCTGGAAGTCGGCCTCGGAAATAAACGTGCGCAGCTTGTCGTAGTACTTATCCAGATTGGTGAGGATGTCGTAGAGCTTCTTGACGTCGTCCCAGATCGCCATCAGGGCGCCGCCCATGCCGTCCAGAAAGGCCTGGTTGATTTGCGCCAGGCGCTTGGGGTCGCCGACCGGGGCCAACAGCTTCCACTGCGCGGCGATGCTGCCGCTCCATTCGCCGTGCAGCCAGTCGTGCAGTTTGCCGATCACGCCGTCGTAGGAGGCGTAGAGGGTATTGACTTCGCGCTGGCTGACATTGGGGTAGAAGCGGATGCGGTACTGGCTGTTCGGTATACAGCCGACGATGCTGCCCATGCCGTTGGCATCGAGCGTGCCGGTAAATTTCTGCGGGCTCTGACCGCTGAAGAACGACAGCTGTTGCACCGCCTCAAAGGGCGTATTGCCTATGGGCACGAAGTTGGCGGAATCGAATGCATGCAGCAGCTTGAGTTGCCCATTGGCCGGGCAGGACGCATAGGCGCCTATCGCGCCGGTCTTGTCTTTGTCGGCTTTGACCTTGGCGATCTCGTCGCCGATGCTGAACTTCTGCTGGGCATCGAGCGCCCAGCCGGTCAGCAGGCTGTCGGCCAGGTCTTTGTAGCGCTCCATGCTGTTGCGCTTGAAGTCGCCAATGATCTTGGCCGCGTCGGGCTCCTGCGCCGTCAGGCCATGGAGCATAAAGGAGCCGTAGAGGATTGAGCTGATCATCGAGTCAGTTCCTGTTCCATATGGGCCTTGAAGCGCCCAGCTAAAGTGTCTTCCGTGTGCTGGCCGTGCCGAACGAAGTGCTCGGTCTTCAGCCGCAGGTTGGGCTCGGGAAAGGCGAAATACAGCTCGGCATGATCCTCACGCAGCCACTGCATCAGGTTGTCGACCCGCGGGGTGGGGTCTTCCTCGTTCAGTTTGTCGAGCAAGGCCGCTGGCACTTGCCACCAGGGATAGGGTTTGGCCGGGGTGAGCGCTGGCAGTGCGACTTCCAGTGCCTGGCCGTTAATCAGATAACGCGTGAATACCGGCAGCAACTCGCCGGTCTCGGCGCCCATGTGGTTGAGGATCGGCAGCAGGTGGCGGCCATCCCAGAAACGGAAGAACACCGCTCTGCCATCCGGCATCTGCACCTGGGTCAGGCCCTTGAGGTGCTCCAGCACTGTATGTGGCGGATAAGGCGAACTGGCCAGCCAGCCCCAGTCCTGTTCGCTGTCCTGCTCAAGCCAGTCGAGAAAAGGGCTATCGGGCCGCAGCTCGCCAAGAAACGGCATGACCGCTTGCCAGTCCGCATAAGGCGTGGCGTCCCAGATGGGCAACGGCGCAATCGGCTCGTCCTGCTGGTAGTAGGCTTGCAGCGGGTTGGCTGCACTGGCGTTAGTCATCACCACGTAGAGGTGCAGATCGCCGTTGTGGAGTTGTGCGTTCAGCCAGTCACGGACACTCAGGTGCTTAGAGGGCACAGGCACCGCCTTTGCACTTTTCGCACTCCTCGCAGAAAGGCGCGTTGCGTTTCAGGGTTTGAATTTGCGCCGGGGTGAGCAGCGCCCCCGCCTTATCCGCATCCGCCGCCTTGGCTAGGCCAGGCAAGACAGGCGCGGCACCTGAACCATTGCCCGGCGCGCCGCCGGAGTTGAATTTGATCTGTGGCCCCACCAGGGTGATGCCGCCGGCATCCAGCTTGAGAAAGCTGCCGGCGGCCTTGAAGGTCAGTTCGCTGCCGGCTTCCAGCACGACTTTCAGGCCGCTGGACAGGTGGATCTCCTGCCCCGCATTGATAAATTGGCTGGTGCCGATTTTGATGTGCTGGTTGTTGCCGACACTGAGGTGGTCGTTGGCCTTGATTTCGCTTTTGCGATCAAGATGCGTGGTGCGGTGTTCTTCGGCTTTGAATTCGCTGTAGCTGCTGGCTTCGACTGTGTCGTGGCGCTGGTTGCCGATGCGGATCTTCTGGTCGTGCTCGATATTTTCGTCCCAGTCGCGCTGGGCGTGGATATAGATCTGCTCCGCGCCTTTCTTGTCTTCGATGCGCAGCTCGTTATAGCCAGCGCCGCCGGGCGAGCTGAGGGTCTTGAATACGCTGCGGGTCTTGTTGGCCGGCAGGTCGTAGGGCACCACGTGCTCCTTGTGGTACAGGCAGCCGGTGACCAGGGGCTGGTCGGGGTCGCCTTCGAGGAAAGTGACCAGCACTTCCATGCCGACTCGCGGGATGGCGATGCCGCCATAGCGATCGCCGGCCCAGCTGGATGAGACGCGCAGCCAGCAGCTGGTCTTGTCGTCGGCCTGACCTTCCCGGTCCCAGTGGAACTGCACCTTGATGCGGCCGTATTGATCGCAATGAATTTCCTCACCCGCCGGGCCGGTGACCACGGCGCTTTGGCTGCCGAGGATGCGTGGTTTGGGGTGTTGCAGAGTTGGCCGATACGGTACGGTCCAGGGCGTGGCGGTGAAGCGGTTGCGATAACCCTGCTGGAAGCCGTCGCCGCTCGTTTCACCCTCACCCCCGGCCCCTCTCCCATAAATGGGCGAGGGGAGATTAGTGATGGACTCTTCCAGCACCTGCGGCTGCTTGCCTTGGTGATGGATTTCGGTCAGCAGCCAGAGATCGTTCCAGCTCGACCTTGGATGCTCGGTAAAGGCCAGAAAATGGCCACTGACCAGGCGCGGCTGATCGCTTTCGCCCTGGGCCAGTTCGAAGTCGTGACGATGGCGTTCCAGGGCGCGCTGGCTGAGGTGCTTGCCGCGTTCGCGGTCGACGAAGCGGCCGGGATAGTCGTAGTCCTCCAGGTCGGGCGTGAACGTGCTTTTGGCATCGGCTTCCAGCAGCAACCTGGGCTTTTCGAAATCGTAGTCGCGACGGGTCACCCGGCTGCTGCGGGTTTCCACGCGCACGCCAAAGCGCTTGATCACCGGCTTGTCGGCCACCAGGCCGCTGTCCTGCTGGTAGGCCGTAGGGGCCAGCTTGGGAAACGGCGTCTGGTCGTCGCCAAACACCAGCACATGGCCCTGGTCGCTGTGCTGAAAGTGGTAGTGAATGCCCTCCTCCTCGCACAGGCGCTGGACGAAGTGCAGGTCGGATTCGTCGTACTGCACGCAATACTCGCGCGCGGGGTAGACCGAGCCGAGTTGGAATTGATAGGCGTTGGCCTGGATGCCATGCTCCTCTAACACTTGGCCGATGATTTGCGCCACAGTCAGCTGCTGGAAGATGCGCTGGTTGCTGCGATGCGCCAGATAGGCCAACTGCGGGCGCAGGCTGAGGTGATAGCGAGTCAGGCGCTTCCCGGATTCGCCCTGGGCAACTCGGTAGATATGCCCGTGGATGCCATTGCCGGCTGGCGACAAGGCGAGAAACGCGGCCTGATGCAGCAGGCTTTCCAGATCGAGGTCGGGGCGCTCGCTGACCAGTTCCAGCTCGAACACGAAGGGCTGGCTGATCGCCTCGCGGCCGCTGAATTCGAGCACCTGCAGATCGTGGGCGAGGCCCTCGATATTCAGGCTGAAATGGGTCTGGTTGGCTGGGGCGAACATTCGTTGTCCTCTTCTTTCGTTCCATGAATCGAGCCACTGCGCATTTCTAACCCAGGCATGCCATGGCAGCCGTGCACATTCGAGCTTTTTGCCTATTGCCATCGGCGTTTGGCGAAACAGCTCTCATCGAAACGCAGCGGCCAGGACTATGCCTGGCCGATACGGTGTAGCGCGAACTCTGCCAAGACTTAGGCGGAGATCGGGGTGCGCCAGTCGTCGGAGCCGGAAGTGCCGGAGACTTCGTGGGTCCAAACGATTTTGCGGTAGGTGAAGTACACGTCTTCCAGGTGAGTGAAGTGCGACATGCCTGGGTCTTGGCAGTTCGGCATGCGCGACTGCACGTCAACGATCACGGCGTCTTCCAACTCGATGGTGAAGTAGTGCTCTTGGGTACCGGTGGAGGAAGTGCGGAACCACTCCAGGCGACACTTGTTCAGACGCTCACCGGAGGTCAGGGAGTTGAAGATCAGCGGCGAGGATTTGTCGAACACCTTGGTGATCATCAGCGGCTTGTGCACACGCTGGCCAGTCGGCTGACCGGACTGCGGATCACGCGGGATGATGACCTGGTGGTTGAATGCCTGGACCAGAATCTGGTCCTCATGACCTTCCTGGAAGATATTGCCGACCGAGTCCTCGGTAAAGGTGCCAGCGGTGATCAGACCTTGTTTGGTGCCTTCGAGGGACAGATACGCGGGTGTTGGCATGAGTGCTCTCCTTGCCTTGGGTCATGGATCTGAAGTGATCCGGGAGCCGACTAGAGAGCGATAAGCGTGCCACTTATATAAAACCAATTAAAATCATTAACTTAGCATGACCAAAAACACAGGAAAGGTCATAACGTGCGGTAAGTCACTGAAAGCTGGGCAGCTTCTTGCGCAGCGCTGTGCAAGAAACTGCCAAACAGCTCATAGACCAATAGCAACGGTGCCTGCAGAGAAGTACCCACAGACTTACCCACAGATCAATGCGCAATATCTTGCGCAACGCGCTATTTCGGCTACGCCACCCACAGCTATGCAAGCCTAGCTGCATCGGCATAACGGCCTGGAAAACTGCCGAGGCAGCCCGCCTAGCCGGACAGCGTATCGGCCAGCAACTCGCTGAGCTCATCGGCGCCGTCCTGCGCGGCAGCCATGGCCTGCGCGCAGAGGGCCCGGTAGCGCCGCAGCACCTGCACGCCCAGGGCGGTCAGCTGGGTACCGCCACCCTGCTTGCCACCGGCCAAGGTGCTGACCAGCGGCTGCTTGAAGCTGCGATTCATGGTTTCCACCAGCAGCCAGGCGCGCCGGTAGGACATGCCCAGGGCGCGCGCCGCCGCGCTGATGGAGCCGTGCTGCTGAATGGCCTCGAGCAGCTCGGCCTTGCCCGGGCCCATGGCGATATCCGCGCCGTTATACAGGCGAATTTTCAGATCGAGGCGATACATAAGCTGACCGGTGTTGATGGAAAACGCCCCGCAACGACTCGTTCGAGCAGCGCCACGGGCGCCACTCGGCACCCCGTGGCGCGGCTATTACTGAGTGACAAGCGCGGCATCGACTATCTGCTGCGCCTCGCTGAAGATGCGCTGCAGGTGCGCCTCGTCGCGGTAGCTCTCGGCGTAGATCTTGTAGATATCCTCGGTGCCCGACGGCCGCGCGGCGAACCAGCCGCCCTCGCTGATCACCTTGATGCCGCCAATCGCCGCGCCGTTGCCCGGCGCCTTGTCGAGTACCTGGGTGATAGCATCGCCGGCCAGTTGGCTGCCGCTGATCTGCTCGGCCGAGAGCTTGCCTAGGGCCTTCTTCTGCGCGGCAGTGGCCGGGGCATCCACGCGGTCGGCGTAGATAGCGCCGAATTCGTCGGTCAGGCCGCGGTACAACTCGCCCGGGTCGCGGCCGCGGCTGGCGGTCATCTCGGCGGCCAGCAGGGCCAGGACTATGCCGTCCTTGTCGGTGGTCCACACGCTGCCATCGCGGCGCAGGAAGGTGGCGCCGGCGCTTTCCTCGCCACCGAAACCCAGGGAGCCGTCGAACAGGCCGTCGGCAAACCATTTAAAGCCCACCGGCACTTCCAGCAACGGGCGGCCCAGGCGCGCGCTGACCCGGTCGATCATCGCGCTGCTGACCAGGGTCTTGCCCACCGCCGCCGTGGGGCTCCACTGCGGGCGATGCTGAAACAGGTAGTCGATGGCCACGCTGAGGAAATGGTTGGCCGGCAGCAGGCCGACGCTGGGCGCGACAATGCCGTGACGGTCGTAATCGGTGTCGCAGGCGAAGGCGATGTCGTAGCCATTCTTCAGGCCAATCAGGCGCTGCATGGCATGGCTGGAGGATGGGTCCATGCGGATCTTGCCGTCCCAGTCCAGGCTCATAAAGGCGAACTGCGGGTCGATGGTCTGGCTGACCACGTCCAGGTTGAGCGCGTACTGCTCGGCGATGCGCGACCAGTAATGCACGCCCGCGCCGCCCAGCGGATCGACGCCCAGGCGCAGGCCCGCGCCGCGGATCAGGTCGAAATCGATCACGTTGCCCAGCTCGCCGACATAGGCGCCCAGGTAATCGTGCCGATGGGTGGTCGCGGCCTGCAACGCACGTTCCAGCGGCATGCGCTTGACCTCGCGCAGGCCGCCTTCGAGCAAGGCATTGGCGCGGTTCTGCACCCAATTGGTGATATCGCTGTCGGCCGGGCCGCCATTAGTCGGGTTGTATTTGAAGCCGCCGCAGTCCGGCGGGTTGTGCGAGGGGGTGATGACTATGCCGTCGGCCAGGCCGCTAGTGCGGCCCTGGTTGTGCACCAGGATGGCGTGGGAAATCGCCGGGGTCGGGGTGAATTCGCCGCCCGCCGAGATCATCGCCTGCACGCCATTGGCCGCCAGCACCTCCAGGGCGCTGTCGAACGCCGGCTGCGACAGGGCGTGGGTGTCCGCGCCGATAAACAGCGGGCCAGTGACGCCCTGGCTCACGCGGTAATCGCAGATCGCCTGACTGATGGCCAGCACGTGGGCCTGATTGAAGCTGCACTCCAGCGAGCTGCCGCGATGGCCCGAGGTGCCGAAGGCCACCCGCTGCGCCGCCACGGCAGGGTCGGGTTGCAGGTCAAAATAGGCCGCCAGCAGCCGGGAAATATCGCACAGCGTCGACACAGGCGCCGGCTGGCCGGCCAAAGGATGGATACGCGGACTCACAAGGGGCTCCAAGGCTATTCAGGGCTATAGAAAAGTGCGCAAGCTTAGCAGTCCTGCCGCCGTGATAATGGATTTCCCGCTATCCTTGGCGGCCTATTTTTGATGCGCCAGGAATATCCGGATGAAAGCCCAGCTCGAAGAATTGATCAGCAAAATAAGCTCGGGCTGCATGGCCCCGGAAGACGTCGCGCGTATCGCCGAGGAAGCGGCCCAGGCCTACGCCGACCCGCAGGCCTTTCTCGCCGCCAACCCGGATATCAACTACGACGACAGCTTTCCGATTCCCCTCGGCGAATGGGTGGTGGTCGGCAGCCTGCCGGAAACCGTGCTGTTCCAGGCCGACAGCTATGACGCGCTATTCCAGCAGATAGTCGAGTCCTTCGGCCCCCAGGTCAGCTTCGTGCTCAAACCCAAGCAGCTGGTCAAAGTCGAACCGCTGAAAGCGCTGAACCGCATCCAGGTGCAGCTCAGCAGCCTGTCGCCGGAAACCCAGGGCTATGTACTGCTGGACTTCAGCGAGCCGTTGGACGATGAACTGCAGGCGGTGCTGGTGTACACAAGCGACCTGCCACGGGTGATGGAATTGGCGGTGGCCGTCGGCATCTACGCCGCCCCGGCCTATGAAAGCCTAAAGGCCGCCCAGGCCGAGCTGTAGGTTGGGCTGAGGAACGCAGCGACGAAGCCCAACGAACGCCAGAAAAACCGCTGTTGGGCTTCGCTGCACTCAGCCCAACCTACACCCTCGCCACTATTAAGACACCGCACAGTCAACCGTAGCTCGGATGCAATCCGGGGAACCTTGGCTGTGTGCAAATGCCCCCGGATTGCATCCGGGCTACAACTCGCCGCGCAATGCCTTGTCGAACAGCGCGCTGTACTGCTCCGCACTGAAGGCGATGGGATTGGTGCCGGCCGAAGGGTCGACTGCGGCCATCCGCCCAACCTGCTCGATGCGCTTAGCGTCGATGCCAATCTCCCCCAGGCTATGGGGGATGCCGACCTGGCTGCGCAGCGCCAGCACCCAGTCCAGCACCCCGCCGAAGCCGGGCTTGGGCAGGTTCAGGTAGCGCGCCATCTTCTCCATCTGCGCCTCGATACTGGCGCGGTTGGCCAGCAGCACATAGGGCATCAGCACCGCATTGAGCAGGCCATGATGGGCGTCATACAGCGCCCCCAGGGGATGGGCCAGGGCATGCATGGCGCCCAGGCCGCGCTGGAAGGCGGTGGCGCCCATGCTGGAGGCCACCAGCATCTGCAAGCGCGCCTCGACATCCGCGCCATGGGCCACGGCGCGGGGCAGATACTGTTGCACCAGGCGCATGCCCTCCAGGGCTATGCCTTCGGCCATGGGGTGGAACAGCGGCGAGCAGAAAGCCTCCAGGCAGTGCGACAGCGCGTCCATGCCGGTGGCGGCGGTGAGCTTGGCCGGCAGGCCGATGGTCAATTCGGGGTCGAGAATCACCAGGGCCGGGAGCATCCTGGCGTGGAAGATGATGCGCTTGATCTGCGCCGCATCATCGGTGATCACCGCGGCGCGGCCGACTTCCGAGCCGGTGCCGGCGGTGGTCGGCACGGCCACCACCGGCGCCATGCCGGCGACATTGACGCGCATGCAGTTGTCGCCGATATCCTCGAAATCCCACAGCGGCCGGTCCTGGCCCACCATCAGGGCGATGGCCTTGCCGGCGTCCAGGGCCGATCCGCCGCCGCAGGCGATCACCCCGTCATGCGTGCCTGCCTTGAACGCCGCCACCCCGTCCATCACGTTGGCCCCGGTGGGATTACCCTTGATGCCATGGAACAAACCGGCCTTGAGGCCATCGTCGCGGCACTGCAGCAGCGCCTTGTCGATGATCGACAGCGCCGCCAGGCCGGGGTCGGTGACCAGCAGCGGCGCGCCCATGCCCAGCTGCCGACAGGCCTCCGGCAGCTCGCGGATGCGCCCGGCGCCGACGCGAATCGAGGTCGGGTAATTCCAGTTCATGCGGTACCGGTTCAGGTCCATGGCGCGCCTCACAGCTGGGTCTTGAAGTGGAAGGATTTCGGCCGGGTCAGCTGCTCGTAACCGACCCTGGACAGCGTGCAACCGCGTCCGGAGTTCTTCACCCCGGTCCAGGCCAACCCCGGGTCGAGGTAGTCGCAGCGGTTGAGAAACACCGTGCCGGCCTCGACGCGATCGGCCAGGGCCAGGGCCGCCTCGACATCGCGGCTGAAGATGGCGGCGGTCAGGCCGAACTCGCTGTCGTTCATCAACGCCAGGGCTTCCTCGTCATCCTTGACCTTCTGGATGCCCACCACCGGGCCGAAGGATTCCTCGACCATCACCCGCATGCCGTGGTGCACATTGGTCAGCACCTGGGGCGCCAGGTACGGCGTACCGGGCTTATCCAGGGCGAAGTGGGACGGCACTATATGGGCGACCGCCCCCTGCCTGATGGCGTCGTTAATCTGCCCGCGGACGAAATCCGCCGCATCGGCGTTCACCAGCGGCCCCAGGGTGGTCTCCGGGTCATCGGAGCGGCCCAGTTTGTATTGCTTGACCAGGGCCACCGCCTGCTCGACGAAGGCATCGTAGAGGGCCTCATGCACATAGATGCGCTCGATGCCGCAGCAGGATTGCCCGGAGTTGAAGAGCGCCCCGTCTATTGTGGTTGCCACCGCGTGGGCCAGGTCGGCATCAAAGCGCACATAGGCCGGGTCCTTGCCGCCCAGCTCCAGGCCCACGCCGATAAAGCGCCCCGCCGCTGCCCGTTCGACCAGATAGCCGCCCGCCACCGAGCCGGTAAAGGCCACATGGGCGATGCTCGGCGAGCGGATCAGGTGTTCGGTTTCCGCATGGCTCAGGTGCAGGTACTGGAACACCCCGTCCGGCAAACCGGCCTCCTGGAAGGCCTCGACCATGCGCTCGGCGCACAGCGGGGTCTGCGCCGAATGCTTGAGCAACACCGCATTGCCGGCCAGCAGCGCCGGCATCACCGCGTTGACGGCGGTCAGGTAGGGGTAGTTCCAGGGCGCGATGACCAAGGCCACGCCCAAGGGTTCGCGGCGGATAAAGCGGATGAAGCCGGGTTTGTCCGGCAGCTGGATATCGGCCAAGGCGCTTTCGGCGATATCCGCCATATAGCTGGCGCGCTCGGCAAAACCGCGAATCTCACCGGCGGCGTAGCGGATCGGGCGGCCCATCATCCAGCACAGCTCTTCGGCCAGCTGGTTTTCCTTGGCGGTGAAGGCGGCGATGGCCCGACGTCCGATGGCGACGCGCTCGGCCAGCGGAGTGTGCCTCCAGCGCTGCTGCGCCTGTTCGGCGCCGACCAGGGCGGCGAGGATTTCCGGATTGGAGGCCAGATGGCGCTCGACATAGACCGATCCGTCGATGGGCGATATGCAGTGCAACTTGCTCATTGTTCGCTCCGTAAAACTCTGCCCCGATCAACAGGTAGCCCGGATGCAATCCGGGGGTGGTGTTAGCCCATCCCGGATTGCATCCGGGCTACACAGTAAGGCGGTTTACAGGTCGTTGAAAAACGTAGGCGAGGCAGCCGAGACAAGGCGCTACTTTAGTAACAGCCTCCGGCTGGTCAAAACAGGCGAGGAAGCGGAGTTTACGAGCTGTAAATGAGCATTACTCGTTTCACTCGCCCTTCGGGTCGCGCTGAAGCGCGTTAGCCGCAAGCGGCTTGCCGAGCCTGTTTTTAACGCCCCCTGTCTTTTCTAAAGCGTGGCAACGCAGGTAGTTTTTCAGCGACCTGTCAGATGATTTCGAAGTAGCGATCCAATTCCCAATCGCTGACATGCCGGCGGTATTCGCGCTCCTCCCATTCGCGGCTGGCGGCGAAGTGCTCGACGAACGCATCGCCGAATAGCTCCCGCGCCGCCTGGGACGCCTTCAAGCGCTGCGCCGCATCCCACAGGGTGCGCGGCAGGGCCAGCTCATCGGCGTGTTTCATCGCATAGGCATTGCCGGTCACCGGAGCGCTCGGCTGCCACTGCTGCATCACCCCGTACAGGCCGGAACCTATGGCCACCGACAGGGCCAGGTAAGGGTTGCCGTCCGCCGCGCCGAGGCGGTATTCCTGGCGCTGGGACTTGTCGCCGCCGGGAATCACCCGCAGCGCCGCGGTGCGGTTTTCCACGCCCCAGGTGGCATCGGTGGGCGCCCAAAAACCGGGAATCAGCCGCCGGTAGCTGTTCAGGGTCGGCGCCACCATGCACAGCAATTCCGGCATCAGGCGCTGCTGCCCGGCGAGGAAATGCCGCTGAATCTGGCTCATATTGTGCGCCTGGCTCGGGTCGAAGAACGCCGACTTGCCGCTGGCCTTATCGCGCAGCGACACATGCATATGCCCGCTCTGCCCCGGGTACTTGCCCGACCACTTGGCCATAAAGGTGGCCATCAGGCCGTTGCGCTGGGCCAGCACCTTCATAAAGGTCTTGAACAGCGCGGCCTTATCGGCGGCGGCTTCGGCCTGGTCATAGGCAATGGCCGCCTCCAGCACGCCGGGACCGGTTTCGGTGTGCAGGCCCTCGATGGGGAAATCCATGCACTCGGCCATCTCCAGAATCTCGTGGTGCAGTTCGGCGTGCACCGAGTTGCGGATGGTCGAGTAACCGAACCAGTCCGGGGTAAAGGGCTTGAGGTTGCGAAAGCCCTTCTCCCGCGCCGACTCCGGGGTTTCATCGAACATAAAGAATTCATATTCCAGCGCGGCAAAGGCCTCGAAACCCATGGCCGTGCAGCGCTCGAGCACCCGGCGCAAGGTGGCGCGCGGGCAGACCTTTTCCGCGTTCCCGGCAAACTCGCAGATAAACAGCAGCATGCCGTTCTCGAAGGGCAGCTCCCGGCAGCTATGGGGCAGCACCCGCACCGGGGCGTCCGGGTAGCCGGTATGCCAGCCGGTGTACTGGGCGTTGTCATAGAGCTGATCCTTCACATCCCAGCCCAGCACCACATCGCAAAAGGCGAAGCCGCTGTCCAGGGCGGAGAAGAACTTGCTGCGGCTCAGGTACTTGCCGCGCATCACCCCATCGTTATCGAACACCCCGACCTTGACGTGACTAAGCCCACGCTCCTCGACGATGCGCTTGGCATCCAGGGCGGTCTTGACCTCTCGTGGATTGAGCATGCAGATCCCCTTCTTATGGTTATGGCCGACTGCCGCTGTCAGTCCGGCCAGCACCACGTCTCAAGCGCAGGGCCCAGCAAGGCCACCCAACACGCCAAGACAAACCAGCCAACACCCGATAGAACGCCCGGCAAAAGCCTATTGAGTGTGGTACAGGATTGCCCGGTTGGCTGTGCGGGCAGGAAAAAGCGGCTCAAGCGACTGGTCGCTGACAACTAACGGCTAAACCAAAGCACAGCGTCCGTAGGCTGCGTTTGAGCGCCGCGCTAGCCATCCAGCAAGGCGGCAGCCGCTGGGCCGCAAGCGGCGCTGGCCTAGTGCTAGCCTTTGCGTAACGCCTTGGCCAGCCAGTAATCCAGGCTCAGCCAACGCCCGGCGCCGCTGAAGAACAGCACTATCAGCATCAGCAGGTAGGTGGCGGCGAATTCGATGCCGTTGTTCAGCACCACCAGCTTGCCGCTGCTGGTCAGCCAGTCGTAGTCGCCGTGTTCCTTGAGGATCTCCCGGGCGCGCGCGATTTTTTCCGCCGAGGCCAGCACCCGCTCATTGACGAAGGGCGCCGACCCATCGGCAATCGCCTGCCAGCCGTAAGGCCAATGCACCGCGAAAATCGCCACCAGCATGGTGACCATCAAGGGCAGGCTGATCCAGCGTACCCCCAGGCCGAACAGCAGGAGCAGCGCACCGCCCGTTTCGCTCAGGGCCGCGGCCCAGGCCAGCAGCTCGGGAAAGGGCAAACCCAGGCCCCAATCCGGGTTGCCGAACCAGGCGGCGGTGGCGCCAATATCGGCCAGTTTATGGCTGCCGGCCATCCAGAAAATCGGCACCAGGTACAGGCGCAGCAGCAAGGGGCCGAGAAAATCCAGGCGGCGGGCGGCGTCCAGGCAATCCTGGAGGCGATTGAGCAAGGTCAACATAGGGGTCTCCAACGCCAGGCAGAGCCAGCGCGATTCAGAGAATGGAAGGGGCAGCCGCGGCGAACCAGATGCCCTGGCGTTGCCAGTCATCCAGCAGGCGTTGGCCGTTGCTGAGGTAAGCCTCATCGGTAGTCAGCCCATGCTGCCGGGCCAGGTCCTGCAGGGCTTCCAGAGCCGCCTCGCCGCCTTGCAGCCTGAGGGCCAGCTGGTAGGCGAAGGGGCTGAGCTGCATAAAGCGCACCTTGTCCTGCCGGTCGCGCCAGACCAGCAGGCAGGTCGCCTCGCCAGGCGCCTCGCTCGGCCGGTACTCCGCGCCAATGCGCTGCACCGGCCATTGGTAGGCCAGCGGCCAGGCCAGGGCCGACCAGCCCTGCTCCGGCAGCTCGGCCTCGCTGATATCCAGGGCCAGCTCGACCCATTCGTAATGCGCCAGCTCCAGGATAAAAGGCGGATCGCCCGCCGCCGCGACATAGCCCTGCTGCAACCAGGCGAGAAACTCCTGACTGATCTGGAGGAAATACGGCGTGAGCGCTCGATGCTCGGCGATAAAAGCGCGCACCAGCTGCTCCCAGCGCGGCGCCTCGAATAGCCGGCGCAGCACCGGGAAGGCGCCGCTGATAAAGCCTTCGATAGTGTTGAAGAACAGCCGTTCATACACCGCCATGCGCTCTGCGCTGATGCCTGCCAGCAGCGGCTGCTGCTTGGGCTGGCGGATGCGCGCGGCGAAGGCGCGTTGCAGCTCCACGCCGCTCATATGCCGCAGCTCCTAAGGTCGCCAGGCTGCGGTTCGGCCGCGCCTTGCAGGCGACGAATCTGCGCCACCTCGGCATACAGCTCGGCAATCGGCGGGAAGTTGAAGTCGCGCTCCAGCAGGGTCGGACGCACGCCATGCACGGCATAGGCCTGCTCCAGCAAGGCCCACACCGGGTCGATCACCGGCGCGCCGTGGCTGTCGATCGTCAGATCCGCGGTCTGCTCGTGATGCCCGGCCACATGCAGGTAGGCGATACGCGCGCTGGGCATGGCGGCGATATAGGCGGCCGGGTCGAAGGCGAAATTGCGGCTGTTGACGAAGACATTGTTCACGTCGAGCAACAGCTGGCAGTCGGCCCGCTCCAGCACGGCGCGGACAAAACCGGCCTCGTCCAGCTCGCCCGGCAACTGCGCATAGGCCGAGACGTTTTCGATAATCAGCGGCCGCTCCAATACGTCCTGCACCCTGCGCACGCGCTCGGCGATACGCACCACCGACTCCTCGGAAAAGGGCAGCGGCATCAGGTCATACAGCTGGCCGTGATCGGCGCAGGCCGACAGATGTTCGCTGTAGCCACGCACGCCGTGCTGGTCGAGAAAGGCCTTGATGGCCTTCAGCAGTTCAAGATCCAGCGGGGCAAAACCGCCGAGATTGAGCGACAGACCATGGCAGAGCAACGGCAGGCGTTCGCTCAGCGCGCGCAATTGCTTGCCTAAGCGGCCGCCGACGCCGATCCAGTTTTCCGGCGCCACTTCGAGAAAATCCAGCTCGGCCAGCGTGCAATCCTGCAACGCGTCGAGCAGGCCGCGACGCAGGCCAAGGCCGGCGCCGCTGACGAAATCCGCCTGCATGTGCTGTCCTCCCAAGCTCAGTTAGGCGTCCTGCTTATCGGCACCGCACTTGCCTTCGCCGCATTTGCCTTCGGCTTCGGCCTTGGCGGCGGATTTGGCTTCCGACTTGGCTGCGTCAGCGCCTTTGCCCTGGCCTTCGGCCTTCATTTCGGCGCCGCACTTGCCTTCGCCGCAGGAGCCTTCGGCCGCCTTCTCGCCAGCCGCCAGGCTGTAGCCGCTGCTCAGTTCCTGGGCGGCAAACGGGTTGCTGGCCGCTTGCACGGTGAAGGCCGCGCTGCTCAGCAGTGCGGCGCCCAGGGTGGCAACAACGGCGTTCAGGTGTTTCATGGCAAATCTCCAGTGCAGTTAACAAGAGGGCCGGGGTTGGCTCGCTCGGCACAATGGACAAGGCCGCGGCCGCTCCGTTACACCGG
The DNA here is from genome assembly GCF_030696055.1 of Pseudomonas sp. Lineage (GTDB taxonomy): Bacteria > Pseudomonadota > Gammaproteobacteria > Pseudomonadales > Pseudomonadaceae > Aquipseudomonas. The sequence goes on from NZ_JAUYNP010000118.1 coordinate 16,925, forward strand.
CCACCGATTTTTTAGCGAAAGAAGCAAGGCGCCAGCTGCCGGCACAGATGCCGCCACGGCTAATGCGCCGAGGGCGGACAAGGCGCGGCCCTGTCCGCCCTCGGCGGTTGTAGCTTGATGGTGCGGGACTAAAGCAACCCAGCCTAGTGTGCTGTCTCAGAATTACTGATGCCGGCGAAATAGTTCGGATAGCACTCTGTAGGAGCCAGCTTGCTGGCGATCTTCGGTGCCTGTTGGCGGATCGCCAGCAAGCTGGCTCCTACCAACCCGATGGCGCCCCAACGGGCAGTGGCTCGACCGGGGAAACGATTATTACGAGACAGGCCACTACGAATGCTGGCGACGCAACTCGGCCAGTTTGGCGGCCAGGCTATCCAGCTCGGCGTTCTGCCCTTGCGGCAGTTGGCGCAGTACCGCCTGGCTCAGGCGCATCTGCTTGATAAAGCGTCGGCAATTCTTACAGGCCAAGAGATGACGACGCACCGCCAGACGCTGACGGAAGCTCAACTGCTTATCGAGAAAATCACTGGAGCGTGCCACCAACTCCTTACAACTCAGCATTGGCCGGTCTCCTCAAAATGCTCCAGGGTGGCGAACACCTTCAGGCGCGCGCGGTGCAGCAGCACCCGCACATTGGAGAGAGACACCTGCAAAAGATTACAAATCTCCTCCAACTCCAGCCCTTCGCGCTCGCGCAGGTGCAGCACGCTGCCCTGCAACTCCGACAGGCTGGCCAGGGTCTTCTCCAGGCACTCGCGCAGCTCGGCCTCGGTCAGCAAGGCTTCCGGGGTGTCCTGATGCCAGGCATAGGGGGCCAGCAGCCAATGGCCATCGTCGGCGAAGCGCTCGTCACCGATGCTGCCATGGGGCGAGGGAATATCGTCCAGCAGCACTTCGCGGCGGTTGTGCTTGAGGCGGGTCTTAGCCGTGTTGGCGGTGATGGTCAGCAGCCAGGTCTTCAGGCTCGCCCGCCCCTGAAACCCCTCCAGGTTGCGCACCACCGCGAGCCAGGCGTCCTGCACCACTTCATCGGCGTTGCGGCTGCCGACAATGGCGAAGGCCACCGCGCGCATGGCCCCCTGATAGGTGGCGACCAGCTCGCGGAAGGCCTTCTGCTCACCGGCCAGCAGGCGGGGCAGCAGATCGGCGTCATTTATCTGCATAGTCAAAATCGCCTTAAGGTCGTCGCGAGCGCAGGGCAGGCAAGGCGAAAACAGGCGAGGACGCGGAGTTTACGAGCTGTAAATGAGCAGTCCGAGCCTGTTTTCAACGCAGCATCCCCAAGCGCAGTAGACATTAAGGTGATTTTTAGTGCTTGCGCAGAATCACGCTACCAATCGAATAACCCGCCCCGAAGGAGCTGAGCACGCCGAGGGCGCCGCTGGGCAGGTCGTCCTGGTGCTTGTGCAGGGCGATCACCGAGCCGGCCGAACTGGTGTTGGCGTAGGTATCGAGAATCACCGGCGCTTCGCTCGGCTCGGCGTCGCGGCCGAGCAGTTTGCGCGCGATCAGCAGGTTCATATTGAGGTTGGCCTGGTGCAGCCAGAAGCGTTTGACGTCGGCCACGTTCAGCTGATTTTCCGCCAGATGGCTGGCGATCAGCTCGGCGACCATCGGGCAGACATCCTTGAACACCTTGCGCCCTTCCTGGACGAACAGCTTGTCGCGGCTGCCCACGCCCTCCTCCCCACAGCGGTTGAGGAAGCCGAAGTTGTTGCGGATATTGTTGCTGAACAGGGTGATCAGCTTGGTGCCGACTATGTCGAACTGATGCTTGGAGGTGGCCAGATCGTCACGCTCGATGATCACCGCGGTGGCGGCGTCGCCGAAGATAAAGTGGCTGTCGCGGTCGCGGAAGTTCAGGTGACCGGTGCAGATTTCCGGGTTGACCATCAGCACCGCGCGGGCCTGGCCGAGCTGCACGCTGTTGGCCGCGGCCTGGATGCCGAAGGTGGCCGAGGAGCAGGCCACGTTCATGTCATAGCCGAAACCCTGAATGCCCAGGGCCGCCTGCACTTCGATGGCCACCGCCGGGTAGGCGCGTTGCAGGTTGGAGCAGGCGACTATCACCCCGTCGATATCCGCGGCGGTCTTGCCGGCGCGCTCCAGGGCCTGCTTGGCGGCGGCCACGGCCATCTCGCAGAGGATGCCCCACTCCTCGTTGGAGCGCTCGGGAATACGCGGGGCCATGCGCCGCGGATCGAGAATGCCGGCCTTGTCCATGGCGAAGCGGCTCTTGATGCCGGAGGCCTTTTCGATAAAGGCGCTGTTGGATTCGGTCAGCGCCTCGACTTCGCCGCGGGCAATCGCCTCGGCGTTGTCGGCGTTGAACAGCTGGACGTAGGCATTGAAGGCTGCGACCAGTTCATCGTTGGAAATACTGTTCGCCGGGGTAAAGAGGCCGGTACCACTGATCACGACGTTATGCACGGTCAATCCTCTGGTTCTTTGCCGCCCGTGGCGGCCAGTTATGCAGTACGCCCGAGGCCCGCGGGCCTGGGGCAAAAAATCCGGGCTTACAGGAGCTAAACGTCGATCCATGAACCTCCTGTAACGAGCCGCAGAGTTTGCCACAGGCAGAACCCATTCGTCCGCCCAGCCGGTCGCTACAGTTGCAACAAACTGGCGGTTATGGGGGCAAAGTGACGCACAACGCGCCGCCAGGCAGCGAGATAGACCCTCGGCCGCGGCCTGCGCGCTGGTGCACCGCGGCCGGCCAGGCAAGGGGCGAGTCGAGACTGACGAAAGGGTCTTTCCTTGACTATCGAGTCACCCCATGCAAGAACAGAAAGCCTGCGCCCATAGGCCCAATTACTGCCCCCTCAACTGCGCGCCCTGGATACCTGTTATGGCCCTGCATACCTGGCTGCTCTATCTCTTGGCGGTGATAGGCCTATCGCTGACGCCCGGGCCCAACGGCCTGCTCGCCCTCAGCCATGGCGCACTCTACGGCCAGCGCAAGGCCCTGTTCACCATAGCCGGCGGCGTGCTCGGCTTTACCCTGCTGATGGCCCTGTCGATGCTCGGCATCGGCACCCTGCTCAAGGCCTCGGCCGAGGCGCTGACGCTGCTCAAGTGGCTGGGCGGGGCTTACCTGATCTGGCTGGGCATCCAACTGTGGCGCGCCCCGGCGCTGCACCTAAGCCTGGCCGAGAAAGCGGCGAGCCGTAGCGACGCGACGCTGCTGCGCCAGGGCTTGCTGTCGGCCCTGTCCAACCCCAAGGTGATACTGTTCTTCGGCGCCTTCCTGCCGCAGTTTCTCGACCCGCACGCCGATCTCTGGTTGCAGTTCGCGATCATGGCGCTGACCTTCGCCCTGGTCGAGGGCGGCGTCGAATACCTGCTGGCCCGCCTGGCGCACCGCATCCGCCCCTGGCTGCAACGCAGCGGCAAGGGATTCAACCGCTGCTGCGGCGGCTTGTTCGCCCTGATGGGCGCGGCGCTGCCGATGACCCGCTAACTAGCTGCAGTTCAAACCTCACTCGCCACTGCGGGCATTAGCCGAATAGCGCGCAGGCCCTGCTCGCTTTCACGGCTCAGGGCATGGCTGGCGACTTCCGCCATGGCGCGGCGATACGCGTAGGTCAGGCTGTCGAGCAAGGTGGCGCTACGCTGGAGAAACTCCACCGGCTCGCCGGCCTGGGCATTCAACCTCGGGCAACGCAGGCGCAGATAACCGCCCAGGCTGTCGCCATCGAGCAGGGTTTGCGGGATCAGATCGGCTTTGCTCAGTAGGCGTAACGCCAGGTCCTGATAGCGCAGCAAGGCGTCCTGGCTCAGACGCTCGCTCAGGACATCGGGAACCTGCTGATGCCAATCGAGAAAGCGCACGGCCAGTTCGCGGGCCTCGAGCAAACGCGCATAGTCCACATAGAGCTTGCCCAGCTGCAGCGCGAGCTGCGCCGCCTGGCGTACCGCCACGCTGGCCGCAGCCAGGCTCAGTTCCAGGCGCCGCCGATACAAGGAAGCCGCCAGTTGCAACTGGCGCTGCGCCGGGGTTTGTCCCGCATCTATCTGCTGGTACAGCGCCAGGTGCTTGGACGCATCGAAGGCTTCGCTGTCGCTCAGGCGCGCGTTCACCCCATTGCGCTGCAATTCGCCGCACCAGGCCAGCGCCACGCGCTGCTCTTCCTGCGCCTCGGCCTGCGCCCAGGCCTGGGTGATTTCCGGGGACAAACGCCGCAGCTCATCGATCACCGCCTGCCAACCCAAGCCCCTGTGCGCCTCCTGCACCGGCAGGTGCAAGGCCAACCAGGGCAGGTTGCGCCACTGCCGCCCCGTCCACTCCCAGAGCTGATCGAGCGCCTGCTCGCGCTGGGCGCTGAGCTGGAGAATCTGCTGGCTGTCCTGCAGCTGCTCGGCCGTGTATTCCAAGCCCAGGTCAGCGTAATAGGCCTGGGTCACGCGCTGGCAATGGCTGGCGAATTGCGCGAACAAGGTCGCTGCCGGGCGCGGGTCATGCAAGTAACCCGGCGCCTGCAACGCCTCGCTGTGCTGGATGCGCTGCAGATCGGCCGGGTGGGTGTGCCAGTAACGCGTGCTGCCCTCCTCCAGCCCGTGCTGCAACTGTTGCAAGGTGGCCTGGCTGAGCTCAGCGGTTTTCAGCGCGGTGGCTTGCGGCATATCGCGCAGCAAGCGGCGCTCGCGCCAGGTGCGGGCATTCTGCTGGTCCACTTCGCCCCAGGCCCAGGACAGCGCGCGCAACTGCAGGGCGCTGGCGCGAAAGGCCGCACTGCCGGCCAGCAGGCTTTCATAGCGGTCGGCATCGAATTCCATCTGCCGCGACAGCGAACGCGACAAGCGAAAACTCAGCCAGAAACAGCCGCGCATCAGCAGACGCGAGAGCTCGATACCCTGCTGGGCGACCCAGATCGCCAGCTGGAACATCCACCAGGGATCGGCCTCCAGCCATTCCTGCAAACGATCATCCCAGGGGTCGCGGCTATTGCCACGCACCTCCAGCCAGGCGTTGACCGCGTTGATCAGAAAGTTGCAACGCATCCCCAGGCGCTGGGCGAAGTGACCGAATTCATGGGCCAGTACCCCGACAAACTGCTGCACGCTCATCCCGGCCACCAGCGGCATGCCGATGGTCAGCACCTTGCGTCCGGAAAAGAAGCCACGCCAACCTTGCTCGAAATGCACGCTGGCATTCACCTCATTGGACAGCTGCACCGCCACCGGCGGGCGCAGGCCAATCGCCTGGCACAGCTGCTCGATCACGCGCTGCAAGCGCGGCTCGGCGCTCAGATCGAGTTGCAAGGGATCACTTTCGCGGTGGCTGGCCAGGAAAAACGGCCGCGCCATAAACAGCAGCAAGATGCCGCCGCTGATTGCCGGCACGCCATACACGCAGAGCAACAGCCAGATATTGCGCAGCCCACCGAGGTACTGGTGGATATGCGTCAGGTACCAGACCAGGCCCAGCCCCAGGCCGACCACCAGGCCGGCATAGAGCAGCGGCACCAGCATGCAGCAGAGGGTGACCAGAAATAATTGGCTGGCATAGGCCGGGCTCGGCCGGGCGCGCTTCAAGCCATTGCTCGCCAGGTGTTCCAGCGCCACCAGGGGATCGGGCGCTGGCGCGGCCTCGAGGCTTTCGATGCGCACCTCCAGGCCCACCTGCTGCAAGCGGCGCTGCCAGCCTTCGGCACTGGCATGGTCCAGCGCGCTTTTCACCACCCGCTGCGCTGGCGGCAGCAAGGCCTGCACCTGAGCCGGCGACAGCTTCAATTGACTCTGCAAGCGCTGGGCAATCTGCTCTGGCTCATGCCCCGGCAACGCGCGCCCACTCAGCACCACACGGAATGACATGGCGATCCCTCGCAACAGCTGGAATTTAAGGTTCGCCAGCTTAACAAGCGACTAACACCGCCGATAGCTCAGCCAGGCTTAGAACCTGTTTACGACCTCGCGAGCTAGAGCCAGACAAGGCAAAAACAGCCGAGGAAGCGCAGTTTACGAGCTGTAAATGAGCATTCCGAGGCTGTTTTTAACGCCGGATGGCCGACGCGCAGCAGATCGTAAAC
>NZ_JAUYNP010000138.1 GCF_030696055.1 Pseudomonas sp.
GGTCAGGTGCGGGTGACCGGTAAAGGTGATGCCGTAGAGATCCCAGACTTCGCGTTCGTACCAGTTGGCGTTGGGCCAGATGCTGGTGACGCTCGGTACGTTGAGGTCGCGTTCGGACAAGGGCACCTTGATCATGATGTCGCTGTTACGTTCCAGCGACATCAGGTGGTAGAACACCGTGAAGTCGGCGCCCGGTAGGCCGCGGCGCTGGGTGCGCAGGCGCTCGTCGACGCCATGCAGGTCATACAGCATGACGTAGGGGCGCGGCAGGTTGCGCAGGAAGGTCAGAACATTGATCAGGCGGTCGCGGGCAACCCACAGCACCGGCATGCCGGTACGGGTGCTCTGGACGGTAAAGGTCTCGGCACCAAAACGGGAATTCAGTTCGACGACCACATCTTGGTCGTCAGCCTTGTACGGCGGTATGGACAGAATGCTGTCTGCAGTCATGGTCTCGGTCGCTATCGGTCAACGGCGTCAGTAGGCGGGCTCCACAGGAGCCCAGGCTCACACTTCGTCGGGGCTGCGCAGGTTGGTGACAGCTATGCGCTGTTCGCGGCGCTGTTCTTTCTGCGAAGGCATGTCGGCACGGTATACACCTTGGTCGCCAACCACCCAGGATAGCGGACGCCGCTCCTGGCCGATGGATTCCTGCAACAGCATCAAACCTTGCAGAAACGCTTCGGGGCGAGGCGGGCAGCCGGGAATGTAGACGTCGACCGGCAGAAACTTGTCGACCCCCTGTACCACCGAGTAGATGTCGTACATGCCGCCGGAGTTGGCGCAGGAACCCATGGAAATGACCCACTTGGGTTCCAGCATCTGCTCGTACAGGCGCTGAATGATCGGCGCCATCTTGATAAAGCAGGTACCGGCGATGACCATAAAGTCGGCTTGGCGCGGCGACGCACGAATGACTTCCGCGCCAAAACGCGCGACGTCATGCGGCGCGGTGAAGGCGGTGGTCATTTCCACGTAGCAGCAAGACAGGCCAAAGTTGTACGGCCACAGGGAGTTCTTGCGACCCCAGTTCACCGCACCGTTGAGAACATCTTCGAGCTTGCCCATATAGATGTTCTTGTGGACCTGATCCTCTAGTAGCGGGTCGGAGACAGTCTCCCGCTCGCCGACCGGATACTGCTCATTAGGCGCATCCGGATCGATCCGAGTAAGTTTGTATTGCATTGCCAAAGCCTCATTGTTTTAGCTTCGCCTGCCGATTGCGACGACCTTCGGGAGCCCAGTCGAGCGCGCCGATACGCCAAAGATAGACAAGACCTGCCAACAGAATTGCTATAAAAACTGCAGCTTCGATCAAACCGGCCCAGCCGCTTTCGCGAACAGACACGGACCAAGCGAAGAGAAAGAGGGCTTCAACGTCGAAGATCACGAAGAGCATCGCGAACAGATAGAATTTTGCCGAGAGGCGTAGACGGGCGCTGCCGGTGGGGAGCATGCCGGATTCGAAAGGCTCGTTCTTGCTGCGGCCCCAGGCTCGGCTACCGAGCAGGCTGGAAACACCAAGCATAAAAGCGATTAGCCCAAAGACGCCGAGCAGGAAAATGGCAAAAGCCCAGTTGTGGGACATGGTCGTTACCGAATCAGGCATGCCGGTTCTCTTTGATTAAAGGACGGCTTTTTATGTGGAGGTTACAACCCGGTTTGGATTGCCCTGCAAAGTATGGGCGCAATTCTATGCGCGCAGGGTGCGCTAAGTAAATTTTTCTGAATAAAAAAATCAACGGACTGCCGTGCAGGCGTAGGCGCGCGGGGCTGTTGTGTCGGTCAGGTTTTGCCCGGAATTGCGCTAGAGGCTTAGTGCGGCGCTCAGGGTGACGTATATCTGTCGCACAGTGACGCTGTTCTGAAGGATATCTGCCGGTAATTGTTGACGAGGCGCGAATTATGGCTCGATAAGGGGCAAGAAAAATTTGTCGCTTGGCCGGGCCAAGACTCACGCGATCTGAGCGAGATCGACTGCTGAGAGGCTAAGGGCAGGTTGTGTGCAGGTTTGTCGGCTCGTTCGGCGGAATCTGGTGCACCGTTCTGTGGCAATTTTGCCGCGCAAAAAACAAACCCCAGCATCGCTGCTGGGGTCTGTTTGGCAACACATTCAACCTTGGATCGTGGCCTCGGTCGAATGGACCTGTTCTTAGTGGAACTGGTTCATGGTGTTGTCTTTGCCGCTGGCTTTCAGAGCGGCTTCGCCAGCGAAGTACTCTTTATGGTTGTCGCCGATGTCGGAGCCAGCCATGTTCTGGTGACGTACGCAGGCGATGCCCTGACGCAGCTCTTCACGCTGCACACCTTTGACGTAGGCCAGCATGCCTTGGTCGGCGAAGTACCCTTTGGCTAGGTTGTCGGTGGACAGCGCGGCGGTGTGGTAGGTCGGCAGGGTGATCAGGTGGTGGAAGATACCAGCCTGAGCCGAGCCGTCGCGTTGGAAGGTGCGGATCATTTCGTCGGCGCGGACAGCCAGGTCAGTGGTGTCGTACTCGACGCTCATCAGCTTGGCGCGGTCGTAGGCGGAAACGTCTTTGCCTTCGCCGACCATGATGTCGAACATCTGCTGAC
>NZ_JAUYNP010000156.1 GCF_030696055.1 Pseudomonas sp.
CCGCTGATCCTGCGGGTCAATCGCCGCCTGGGCACGCGAGATCAGTACCTGGCCGAGCTGCGCCGGGTCGGCTTCGAAGCCGAGCCCTGTGCATTCAGCCGCGATGGCATTCGCCTGCTGCAGGCCTGCGATGTCACCACCTTGCCGGGCTTTGCCGAAGGCCGGCTCAGCGTGCAGGACGAAGCCGCGCAACTGGCGGCCGAGCTGCTCGAACTGGCTCCAGGCCAGCGCGTACTGGACGCCTGCTGCGCCCCCGGCGGCAAGACCTGCCATCTGCTGGAAAGCGAACCCGAGTTGGCTGGCGTGGTGGCGGTGGATCTGGAAGAAAAGCGCCTGGTACGGGTGCGCGAGAACCTCCAGCGCCTCAATCTGCACGCCGAGCTGATCGCCGCCGATGGGCGCAACCTGGACGCCTGGTGGGATGGCAGGCCCTTCCAGCGCATCCTGCTCGACGCACCCTGTTCGGCCACCGGGGTGATTCGTCGTCACCCGGATATCAAGCTGACCCGTCAACCCGAGGATATTCCGGCCCTGGCCCAGTTGCAGGGCGAGCTGCTGGATGCCCTGTGGCCGACCCTGGAAGTGGGCGGCATCCTGCTCTACGCCACCTGCTCGGTGATGCCGGCGGAGAACAGCGAGAATATCGCCGCCTTTCTCGCTCGCACTGCGGATGCCCGCGAGCTGGATATCCCAGGCGCCTCGGACCAACCAACAGCAGGCATCGCAACAGCCCATGGCCGCCAGTTATTGCCGCAAGTGGACGGCCACGATGGCTTCTACTATGCCAAGCTGAGCAAAATCGCTGCACCCCGCGGCTAAGGAACAGACTGCATGAAGATCATTATTCTCGGCGCCGGTCAGGTCGGCGGCACCCTGGCGGAACATCTGGCCAGCGAGGCCAACGACATCACAGTGGTGGATACCGATGGCGAGCGCCTGCGCGAGCTCGGTGACCGTCTGGATATCCGCACCGTGCAGGGCCGCGGCTCCTTTCCCACGGTGCTGCGCCAGGCCGGCGCGGACGATGCCGACATGCTGGTGGCGGTGACCAACAGCGACGAAATCAACATGATCGCCTGCCAGGTGGCCTACAGCCTGTTCCACACCCCGACCAAGATCGCCCGGGTGCGCGAAGCGGCCTATCTGACCCGCAGCGGCCTGTTCAGCAACGAGTCGATTCCGGTCGACGTGCTGATCAGCCCGGAGCAGGTGGTGACCAACTATATCAAGCGCCTGATCGAATACCCCGGCGCCCTGCAGGTGATCGACTTCGCCGGCGGCAAGGCTCAGCTGGTGGCGGTCAAGGCCTATTACGGCGGCCCACTGGTCGGTCAGCAACTGCGCCAGTTGCGCCAGCATATGCCGAATGTCGACACCCGGGTGGCGGCCATCTTCCGCCGCAACCGAGCGATCATGCCGCAGGGTGATACGGTGATCGAAGCGGACGATGAGGTGTTCTTTATCGCCGCCAAGGCCCATATCCGCGCGGTGATGAGCGAAATGCGCCGCATGGAGGACAACTACAAGAAGGTGGTGATCGCCGGCGGCGGGCATATAGGCGAGCGCCTGGCCGAAGCCATCGAAAGCCGCTACCAGGTGAAGATCATCGAGATGAACCCGGCGCGCTGCCGCTACCTCTCGGAAACCCTGGACAGCACCATAGTGCTGCAGGGCAGCGCCTCGGACCGCGACCTGCTGGTGGAGGAAAATATCAGCGACGCCGATATCTTCCTGGCCCTGACCAACGACGACGAAGCCAACATCATGTCGTCCCTGCTGGCCAAGCGCCTGGGTGCGCGCAAGGTGATGGCGCTGATCAACAACCCGGCCTATGTCGACCTGGTGCAAGGCGGTGAGATCGATATCGCCATCAGCCCGCAGCTGGCCACCATCGGCACCCTCCTGACCCACGTGCGCCGCGGCGATATCGAAAGCGTGCACTCGCTGCGCCGCGGCGCCGCCGAGGCCATCGAAGCGATCGCCCATGGCGATGCCAAGTCGAGCAAGGTGGTCGGCCGCGCCATCGAAGACATCGCCCTGCCGCCGGGTACCACCATAGGCGCGATCATCCGCAACGAAGAGGTGCTGATCGCCCATGACAATACGCGGATCGAGTCCGGCGACCATGTGATCCTATTCCTGGTCGACAAGAAATATATCCGCGACGCCGAGCGCCTGTTCCAGGTTGGCTTAACCTTCTTCTAAGCGACAGCACGGGAGGTCCGATGAGCAACGAAGCCCTGGAAAAAATGCTGGCCAAAGGCATGGATAACGCCCTGCTGCGTTTCGGCCTGGGCAAGGGTTATCTGGATGCCGGCGACTTCGCCCGGGCAGCTGAGCATCTGCAGCATTGCGTAGCGTTCGACCCGCACTACTCGGCCGCCTGGAAGCTGCTCGGCCAGGCGCTGAATAAGCAGGGGCTACTGGAGGACGCCAGGCAGGCCTGGACCCAGGGACTGCAAGTCGCCCAGGAGAAGGGCGACAAACAGGCGGAGAAGGAAATCAGCGTATTTCTGCGCCGCCTGGACAAGGCGGCAAACCCGCCAAGACAAGCGGACTAGCGAGACGGCGCTTTAGCCAGCCGCGTCGGGCCGACTATTCCGTTACAAAGCGCAGACCAACGCCCAAGGCCTCGATGCGCACCACTTCCAGCGTCAGAATCGGCGCCTCCATTGGCAAACCCTGCACCTGGCCTATCACCCGCTCGCCCAGGCTGAGCATGCTCTGCGCCTGGTCCATCAGCACATAGACGCCGCACTCGGAAATATCCCGGGTGGTGACTATCAGTTCCCCGTGCAGCGGATGCTCGATGCGCAGGCGAACCTTGAGGGGCGTGCGGGTATTTTTTCGCTGGTTGCTCATGCTGCATCCGTCAGAGTGCGTGTCTGCAGCCTAGCCGAGAGCAGCCGCAGCCCGCAACCTGGGCCCCGCAAGCCGACAAAGCTAGCGCGGCTCACTCGGCTCAATACCACTTGGCCTCGCCGGCGGGACGCTTTTTAAAGCGCTTCATATTCCACATATATTGGCTGGGGGCCTGGCGCACCTGCTTCTCGATGCCCTGGTTGATGGCGGCCACCGCGGCCTCGAGATCCTCGCCATACAGGGCTTCCGGGGCCGCTTCGATCACCACCCGGTAGCCACTGCCATCGTCCAGGCGCAGGGCATGGATAAACACCGCCTCGGCCTTATGCCCCTTCACCAGCGACGGCACGAATTTGCTGGTCAGCGCCGGCACGCCGAAGAAGGGCACGAACAGGCCGCTGCTCAGGCTCGGCTCGGGGTCGGCGGCAATCCCGGCCACGCCGCCTTTGCGCAGCGTCTTGATCAGGCTGAGGATGCCTTCCTTGGTCGAGGCGGCCAGGGTGCTGCCCAGCTGGGTGCGCTTCTTCTGCAACAGCTGGTCGACCGCCTGCATCTTGATCGGTCGATACAGCAGCACCGGCTGGCAGATGGACGAGGCGTACTGCAGGAGAAATTCCCAATTGCCCAGGTGGCTGGTGATCAGCACTACACCTTTGCCACTGTCCAAGGCGGCCTGCAACACCGGCAAACCTTCGACCTGACGAATCCGCTGCAAGGACTTCTGCCCTGGCCAGATCCAGGAGCAGGCGCTCTCGGTCAGGGTCCTGCCGGTATCGCGCAGGCACTGGCCCACCAAGGCCTCACGTTCTGCGGCGGGCATCTGCGGAAAACAGGCCGCCAAGTTGATGCGCACCACCTCGCGCGAGCCGTTCGGCAGCTTCCACATCAGCCAGCCGATGACCGCGCCCACCGCCTGTGCGGCGCGCCAGGGCAGCAGCGCGAATAAACGCAGAAAGCCCACCGCCAGGGCACCTTTGAGCTTTTCCACAAACAACTCCAGCAGGCCAAAAGGCGCCTATTGTAACCGCTTGGCTGGAGAGACGTAGGTTGGCGCTGAGCGGAGCGAAGCCCAACAGGGAGCCGTTTACGGCTCCGCTTGGCAATTTCATAAATGTTGGGCTTCGCTAAGCTCAGCCCAACCTACACAGCCGCCAGCTCGGCATAGCGATCACAGTCGGTGCTGTGGTCCATAACCATGCCGGCGGCCTGCATATAGGCGTAACAGATGGTCGGGCCGACAAAGGTGAAGCCGGCCTTCTTCAGCGCGCGGCTCATGGCTTCGGCTTCGGCCGTTACCGCCGGCACCTGACCGCGTTCGCTAAAGTGATTGACCTTGGGCCTGCCGCCGACGAAGGACCACAACAGCGCCACCGGGTCCTCCAGCCTCAACCAGGCCTGGGCGTTCTGCCGCACGGCCTTGAGTTTGAGGCGATTGCGAATAATGCCGGCATCGCCCATCAGCTGTTCGAGGTACTCGTCGCTGAGCGCCGCCAGGCGCTGCACATCGAAGCCCAGCAACACCTCGCGGTAGCGCTCGCGCTTCTTCAATACGGTGATCCACGACAGGCCGGCCTGGAAGCCTTCGAGCAGCAGCAGTTCGAACAGCGCCTGGGGATCGCGTTGCGGCACTCCCCATTCCTGGTCGTGGTAGGCGATATACAAAGGATCGTCGGTGCACCAGAAGCAGCGTGGCATGCGGGTTTTCCTGAGCTTCGGTATACTCGCGGACTTTCTGACGCCGCCAAAGTACGGGTGAAATTTGTGAGCCAGACTACGCCTGCCGTGCGCACCTTCCAAGAATTGATCCTCGCCCTGCAACAGTATTGGGCCAAGCAGGGCTGCGTGGTGCTGCAGCCCTACGATATGGAAGTGGGCGCCGGCACCTTCCACACCGCCACCTTCCTGCGCGCCATCGGCCCAGAGACCTGGAACGCCGCCTATGTGCAGCCTTCCCGGCGTCCGGCCGACGGCCGCTACGGCGAGAACCCCAACCGCCTGCAGCACTACTACCAATTCCAGGTGGTCTTGAAACCCAACCCGGAAAACTTCCAGGAGCTGTATCTCGGCTCGCTGCAGGCCATCGGCATCGACCCGCTGGTGCACGACATCCGCTTCGTCGAAGACAACTGGGAATCGCCGACCCTGGGCGCCTGGGGCCTGGGCTGGGAAATCTGGCTGAACGGCATGGAAGTCACCCAGTTCACCTACTTCCAGCAGGTCGGCGGCATCGAGTGCTACCCGGTGACCGGCGAGATCACCTACGGCCTCGAGCGTCTGGCCATGTACCTGCAGGGCGTCGACTCGGTGTACGACCTGGTGTGGACCGACGGCCCGTTCGGCAAGGTCACCTATGGCGACGTGTTCCACCAGAACGAGGTGGAGCAGTCCACCTACAACTTCGAGCACGCCAACGTCGAGAAACTGTTCGAACTGTTCGACTTCTACGAGTCGGAAGCCAACCGCCTGATCGAACTGGAGCTGCCGCTGCCGACTTACGAGATGGTGCTCAAGGCCTCCCACACCTTCAACCTGCTGGATGCCCGCCGCGCCATCTCGGTGACCGCGCGTCAGCAATATATCCTGCGCGTGCGCGCCCTGGCCCGTTCGGTGGCACAGAGCTACCTGCAGGCGCGGCGCAAACTCGGCTTCCCCCTCGCTGCCCCCGACCTGCGCGATGAAGTATTGGCCAAGCTGCAAGAGAGCAATCCTCTTCAAGATGAAGTAGTGGGCAACAAGAAGGAGGCAGCAGAATGAGTGCGCACGATTTCCTGGTAGAACTGGGCACCGAAGAGCTGCCGCCGAAAGCCCTGAAGACTCTCGGTGAAGCCTTCCTGGCCGGTGTCGAGAAAGGCCTCAAGGCCGCTGGTCTGAGCTACGCCAACGCTCGCTATTACGCCGCGCCGCGGCGCCTGGCGGTGCTGGTCGAGCAACTCGCCAGCCAGCAACCGGATCGCACCCAGAACCTCGATGGCCCGCCCGTGCAGGCGGCTTTCGACAAGGACGGCAATCCGACTCAAGCGGCCCTGGGCTTCGCCAAGAAGTGTGGCGTCGACCTGGCGGAAATCGACCGCAGCGGACCCAAGCTGAAATTCAGCCAGAGCATTCCAGGCCAGGCCGCGGCCGGCCTGTTGCCGGCTATTGTCGAAACCTCGCTGAACGAATTGCCTATCCCCAAACGCATGCGCTGGGGCGCGCGCAAGACCGAATTCGTCCGCCCAAGCCAGTGGCTGGTGATGCTGTTCGGCGATGAGGTGATCGATTGCGAAATCCTCGCGCAGAAGTCCGGCCGGATCTCCCGTGGCCACCGCTTTCATGCCAACCAGGACGTCCGCATTGCCACGCCGGCCAACTACGCCGAAGACCTGCGCAGCGCCTATGTGATCGCCGACTTCGCCGAACGCCGTGAACAGATCGCCGCGCGTATCGCGCAACTGGCCGCCGAACAGCAGGGCACGGCCATAGTGCCACCGGCGCTGCTGGATGAAGTCAGCGCCCTGGTCGAATGGCCGGTGCCGCTGGTCTGCTCCTTCGAGGAACGCTTCCTCGAGGTGCCGCAGGAAGCGCTGATCACCACCATGCAGGACAACCAGAAATACTTCTGCCTGCTGGATGCCGACGGCAAGCTGCTGCCGCGCTTTATCACAGTGGCCAACATCGAGTCGAAAGACCCGACGCAGATCATCGAAGGCAACGAGAAGGTGGTGCGTCCGCGCCTGACCGACGCCGAGTTCTTCTTCAAGCAGGACAAGAAACACAAGCTGGAAACCTTCAATGAGCGCCTGGCCAATGTGGTGTTCCAGGCCCAGCTCGGTTCGGTCTACGACAAGGCCCAGCGGGTGTCCGCCCTGGCCGGCTTTATCGCCGCTCGCGTGGGTGGCGACGCCCAGCGTGCGGCCCGTGCCGGCCTGTTGTGCAAGTGCGACCTGGCCAGCGAGATGGTCGGCGAGTTCCCGGAAATGCAGGGCATCGCCGGTTACTACTACGCCAAGCACGACGGCGAGCCGGAAGACGTGGCCCTAGCGTTGAACGAGCAATATATGCCGCGCGGTGCCGGCGCCGAGCTGCCGAGCACAATCACCGGTGCGGCCGTGGCCCTGGCGGACAAGCTGGATACCCTGGTCGGCATCTTCGGCATCGGCATGCTGCCCACCGGCAGCAAGGACCCCTATGCCCTGCGTCGCGCCGCCCTGGGCGTGCTGCGCATCCTGATCGAGAAGCAGCTGGACTTGGACCTGGCCGAGGCCATCGCCTTCGCCATCGATCAGCTGGCGTCCAAGCTGAAGCTGATCTCGCTGTCCGACCTGATCGAGGACGACAGTCAAGCGGTCGCCGCCGATCCAGCCGCCGAACTCAAGGCCCAGGTCATGGACTTCGTCTTCGACCGCCTGCGCGCCCGTTATGAGGACGAAGGCGTCGAAGTGGCCGTGTACCAGGCCGTGCGCGCGGTCAGCCCGACCTCGCCGCTGGACTTCGACCAACGCGTGCAGGCCGTGCAGGCCTTCCGCAGCCTGCCCCAGGCCGCGGCCCTGGCCGCCGCCAACAAGCGCGTGTCCAACCTGCTGAGTAAGGCCGAAGGTCAGGTGGCGGCCAGCGTCGAAGCCCATCACTTCGACAACCCCAGCGAGTTCGCCCTCAACGCCGCTATCCAGCACGCCGAGCACGCGGTGCACCCCCTGGCCCAGGCGCGTCAGTACAACCTGGCGCTGAGCCAGTTGGCCAACCTGCGCGAGCCGGTGGACGCCTTCTTCGAGGCCGTGCTGGTCAACGCCGAAGACCCCGCCGTGCGCGCCAACCGTTACGCCCTGCTGGCCAAGCTGCGCGGCCTGTTCCTCGGCGTGGCCGATATCTCGGTACTGGGCTGATGCTCAGCAGCTGCAAGCTACAAGCTTCAAGCCGCAAGCCTGGAACGGGCAGTCTTGAAGCTTGTGGCTTGCCGCTTGAGGCTCAATTATGAAACTGCTGATTCTCGACCGCGACGGCGTAATCAATTACGACTCCGACGCCTATATCAAGAGCCTCGACGAATGGGTTCCGCTACCCGGCGCCATCGAGGCCATTGCGCACCTGTCGCAAGCCGGCTGGACGGTGGCCGTGGCCACCAACCAATCGGGCATTGCCCGCGGCTATTACGACCTGGCCGCATTGGAAGCCATGCACCAGCGTCTGCGCGAACTGGTGGCGGAGCAGGGCGGTGAGCTGGGTTTGATCCTGCACTGCCCCCACGGCCCGGACGACGGCTGCGCCTGCCGCAAGCCAAAACCCGGCCTGCTCGAACAGATTGCTGCGTACTATGGGACGACGCTACGCGGGGTCTGGTTTGTTGGCGACAGCAGCGGTGACCTGAGCGCCGCGCTGGCCGTCGATTGTCAGCCGGTTTTGGTTAAGACCGGCAAAGGCGAACGTACCCTGGCCAAGGCATTGCCAGAAGGTACCCTGGTATTCGATGATCTGGCGGCGATTGCCGCTCAGCTTCTCCACTTATAAAGCAGGCCCTGCCTGCGACGGTAAAAGCTCCCATGTCGACAGTGCAGACCCTCAGAACCTTCCTCTTCTATTTTCTGCTGTCTGCCAGCGCCTTCTTCTGGTGCACCCTCAGCGTCTTCGTTGCGCCCTTTTTACCCTTTCGCGCCCGTTATCGTTTCGTCGTGCAGAACTGGTGCCGCTGCGCCACCTGGCTGGCCAAGGTGGTGGTCGGCATCCGCTACGAGATCAAAGGCCTGGAGAATATCCCGCAGCGACCTTGCGTGATCCTGGCCAAACACCAGAGCACCTGGGAGACTTTCTTTCTCTGCGGTTTTTTCGAGCCACTGAGCCAGGTGGTCAAACGCGAGCTGCTCTATGTGCCGTTCTTCGGCTGGGCCATGGCCATGCTCAAGCCCATCGCCATCGACCGCAGCAACCCCAAGGCCGCCCTCAAGCAGTTGGCCAAGCTGGGCCATAAACGCCTGGGGCAGGGCGCCTGGGTCTTGGTCTTTCCGGAAGGCACGCGCATTCCCGCCGGACAGATCGGCAAGTTCAGCCGGGGTGGCGCCGCCCTCGCGGTCAACGCCAACCTGCCGGTACTGCCCATCGCCCATAACGCCGGCGAATTCTGGCCGAAACTCGGCTGGCGCAAGACCCCCGGCACCATCCAGGTGGTCATAGGCCCGCTTATGCACGCGAGCGGCACTGGCCCACGGGCAATCGCCGAACTCAACGACCGCGCCTTCGCGTGGGTCAGCCAGGCGCAACGCAGCATCGGCTCGCTCGACGCCGACGCGGCGCCCTGCGATCTCAGCGAAACAGCTTAGGGTCTGTTGATGTTTCGTCGCGGCCGCGCCGGAGCCTGTTTTTGCGCGGGGCCAGGCACGAGGAGCGTAGTTTGGTCATTCCAAATAAGTGACG